>JBFHSP010000195.1:0-5624 GCA_041591085.1 Kangiellaceae bacterium
TGAGCCTACAAAAATAAAACTGATAATGGCTGGAATGAATGAAATGATCAGCACCATAAAACGGCATTGAATTAAGTTTTTACACCATCGACCGAACGAACTTCTCGTAGCATCCGAATATTCCCTTTTGTGAAAAGGAGTCAAATAGCCATTTTCAGAAGTTATCTGCTCTTTCTGTTCGCTATTTTTGCGAGATGAGCTTGGTTTAGAGGTGGCCATATTGGCTCCAGTTGACGGTCATTGTCTTTGGATTTTGCAAAAATTTTGCCAAGTACAAAGTTGGGTTTTGTTGGCAGAAATTAAGGGTAGAGATTATTTTCTATACAATTACTCTCCATATTTGGTAAAACGCTTTGCATAATGCAAATATCAGATCCTACGATTTGCATTATGCTTTGCAATCTAATCATCGTTTCAGGCTGCGCCCTTTACGCAATACGCTTTACTGGTTGAATATGATTGGACGCAGTAAAGAACGCTCGACTGTTTCCAGCGTTCAATTGAATAGATTTTTCCAACTGACCGGCATGATCGAACGTTAGTAACCAATCTGGCGTTAAAATACAGTTATTTAACTGACTTCCTGCGGGAATTAACGCGTAATCGGCTATGATGCAGTTATGTAACTGACTGTGCTCCCCAATAATCACATTATTTCCAATAATATTATCGCCCGACAGTTTAACTTGAGCTTTAATGATACAACCGTTTCCAAGGGTTAATTGTCCGACGTGGTTCGCCAGCGTCCCTTCTATTCGGCAACTGGTTCCTACATTAACACTCCGTTTTAATCCACTCGCACCGTACTGCATGATCGACTGAGTATTCAATAAATGATTCACCCGTTTATAATCTTCGACAGTACCAATATCGAGCCAGTTATAGGGTTGAAAAAAACCAGCAATCGGTTTTCCTTGCTCTAGCAGTCGCGGTAGTAAGTCTCCACCAATGTCCATTCCTTGAAATTGTTGAATACTATTAATGACTTCAGGATTAAAAATATAAATACCCGTATTGGCAAAGCAACGTTTAGTGCGAACAAACTTCGGTTTCTCGATAAAACTTTCTATAAAACCACAGTCATTAACTTCAGCAATTCCGTACTTATGCGCTTGATCCGCTGGTACTTCTTGCAAAAACACGCTAGCAGCAGCCCCGCTCGCTCGATGTGACTGCATAGCAAATTGAACATCAATATCAATTAACGCATCTCCACAAAGAACCAAAACGGGTTCATCAAAAAACTGATAAAAATGTTGGGCTACCGCTAATGTAGAAGCACTACCTTTTGGTTTTGCCACCCACTTACCGTTTTGATGCTCCATTTCAGGTAAGTAGTTAATTGAAACATTATATTGATTTCCGTCTCCAAAAAATTGTTCAATTTGGTCACCACAATAACCAGGATTCATCATAATTTCTTTAACGCCCGATTGTGCCAAATGCTGAACGATGTAGTGCAACACGGGCTTATTCACAACCTTTAACATAGGTTTTGGTTGGTCATAAGTTAATGGTCTTAAGCGAGTACCTTCACCTGCGGTCAATATAAATGCTTTCATTCTAATACCTCATTATTTAGAAAATAATTAATTTATACTTCGCAATTGCTGTGCCACTTAATTTCATTAAAACAAACGGACAATTGAATGAATAGCGATTAAATATTGCGCCAATTTGCAGTTTAATAATTAATTCACTGCACATTGAAATGCAGAATGCAAACCAAACTAAAAAGCAAAAAAATCAGTAAAAAAGAGCAAAAAAAAACGCACATCCTGTGCGTAGTTGGGGGGAGAGAAAAAAGTAAATAATCACCAGCTCCAATTCTTAAACGGAATATTTTTAATTTTTCCGGTGACGGGCGCGGCAAACCAAGTATTGTTATTTCTGCCATTAGACGAAACATGCTGTAAAAACTCTGGGTAAGCGTCACCCAAATCAACGCCAGCTAACGGTGGCAGCCAATCCTCATTCAAAATTAGTGCAAAGGGATAACCACTGTCATCTTTGTAGCTAACTAAATTATCGATAACGTTTCGGCTATGACTGAGCACAGGCGACTTATCTACTAGATGAACCTCATATTCAGTATCAATGACATATAAAAATGGATCGAACGGCGCTTGCTCAGCTACATTGTGTGCAACTGGTGTGTCAAGAATGATTTCAAATTCAAATCGAGGCCCCTTTACTATTTGCTGATAATCATAAGTATTGACATAGGTTGAACTTCCGTCGAAATAGTTTACTTTAATATCTGACGCTAACTTCAGATCAATACGCCCAGAAAATCTATCAGTTACAGGGTAACCAGGAGCCAAATCAAGTGAACCCATTGGATAAAAACGAATCGTATAACTACCGCTGGCATTCTGAGGTAAATCAATTCCTAGATACCAGTCGTGATTATACTCAGCGCCTCGGGCAATTAAATAGCCATTACCCCGAATGACACTCAGTTTGTTTGACTTGTCATTTCCTATTTTTAATTGATACGCCACAACCAAATCATTAAAGTCGTAATCACCACGGTTTGGAAACAAATCTTCGTACGCAGCAATATAAAATGTTTCACTAGAGGGAACAAAAGTCCAAAGTAAATTATCGTTTTGCGATTCGGTTATAACGGCTGGTGCGTAATTTACACCGCGTTGCAATGATTCTAAGTACACCACATCTTCATTGGTTAACAACGCAATTTCTTCGTAACCATTGCTAAAATCATAAAACGCTTCTGGATCACCCAATTCTTTCGCTGAGTTTAGAAGTACAATTTCTACTCGACCCGATGTAGCGTTAGCAATAGATTGTGTAATCGGAAACCATAGGGTTGAATCAATCGAAGTTCCGGTCAGTTCACTTTTAATGTTTGGTGAAATCAAGGATGAACCGCCCACGCCAATCAAACTATAGTATGACTTTCTTTCGTTTGCACCTGACTCCATCAGTAGTACTCGAGTTCTTGTTGTGAACTCGCTAAAAACAACTTCTACTCCGTCGATGGTTAAATACAGCGTGGCCGACTTTATTGCAAGCCCTTGACTATCTGAGTTCTCACTGCCATCTGAAGCCTCATTAACATCCACTGCAAACACTAAATGGCCATCATTGTCGATCCGAAATGCCTCCAAAATAGTGCCATTAATTGAGGTGGTATTCGCTTTCGCTTTAAACAGGTTAATGTTACCGCTGCCTTGTGATGTGATCACATCTTTAAATAAAAAGGAGTAGATTTCGCTTGAGCCTTGTACTGCATAAACTGACAAGGTAATCAATATTAGTAGTTTCGATATCCAAAAATGTTGACCGTTCATAGTACCACCTCCTCTAACACGCCTTCTTCATTCAGCTCAGTGTAGAATTCCAAATACAAATGAGTTGCGCTTAACGGAACAGAAACACTAACATCCAAGCTCTGCGTTTGACTAACTTGATTCAACCAATATTTATTACCCTGGTTATCGGTTAATTGCACATGAATGTATTGACCTTCAATATTACTGAATACCACTTCGGTATTCATTTGAATAACCACGCTATAAAATTGCGAGAAATCAAAAGAGGATGGTGGAGTCACCGACAACAAACCAGAGGTGTCTACATTAGGTTCAACCTGAGTCGGTTCAACGCCCTCCTCTTCAGAAGGTGCGCATCCGACCAAACCGAGACCGAGCAAAATAATACTGAACCTCAGGTAATCACGCATTCGTTCGCATCTCGATGCAATTAAACCAGCTAACGCAATCATCTTCTCATCTCCCATTCAATTAACTTAAATCTTATTTTGCAGTAATTAGGCCAACATTAAAAAACATCGAATGAAAGTTTTCAGACAAAGTTTAAAACAAAGTAAATGGGGTTTAGAGGGTGCTAATTATTGAAAATGACGCTCAGAGCGTGAATTGCAGGCACCGTGGATGAACAGATCTGCTCCATTAATTTTGTTGAATTTTAAGGACTTTAAATTAACGTGAAGACCGGTTTTCTTTTATATTCATATTATGCTTTGCACAATGCAAATCATTTCAAAACAATTAAACACGATCAAGCAGCTTTTCCCATTGCTGCTTTTTTCGATAGATGGTTGACGCACTGATTTCTAAAAATGCCGCTGCTTTTGGAATATTACCATTACATTGTTCAATAACCTTTTCTATATATTCTTTCTCTGCGATCCATAAGGGCTTTATATTATTGCTAAAACCCAACTCAGAAGGGCTATTAATTGTTTGGGTTTGCTGCCCACTCTCTAGCTGACTTGGTGCCAACATACTGCCTAAAACTGTCTGATTAGCCATTGGCAATATGGATGCATTCTCTCGCTCTGGTTCTTGTGATATCTGTGTTGAAGTAATTGCGAAAGGAAGCATGTCTGGAGTAATGATTTCACGGTCATTCAATACCAAAATATTACGAATAACATTACTCAATTCTCTAACGTTACCTGGCCAGTGGTAATCAAGCAATGCTTTCTCCGAATCATTACTAAAGCCTAAAAATCGCTTACCCTCATCTTTATTAAAGCTTTCCAATAATTTTCTAGCAATAGCTATAACATCTCTATCTCGCTCCCTTAATGGCGGCATATGTATCGGAATTACATGTAAACGGTAATATAAATCTTCACGAAACCGTTTTTTACGAACTTCCTCTAAAGGATCACGATTAGTCGCACAAACAATTCTTATATCAACTTCGAACTCTTTATTACTGCCAACAGGTTGAAATTTTCCTGTTTGAATAAATCGCAGTAATTTACTTTGCAAGTTAAGCGGCATTTCTCCAATTTCGTCTAAAAACAAGGTGCCTTGATGTGCTCGTGTGGCGGCTCCTTCGCGATTACTAGAGGCCCCAGTAAAAGCACCTTTAACGTGGCCGAAAATCTCACTTTCCAAAAGTTCGGCAGGTATTGCTGCACAGTTCAAAGCGACAAACTCTTGCTCAGCTCGAGGGCTTGTCTGATGAATGGCTTCGGCACACAACTCTTTTCCGGTTCCGCTTTCTCCAGTTATAAATACCGTCGCCTTACTCGCAGCGCAGCTTTGAATAATATTGTAAACATTTTGCATGGGTAATGAGTTACCCACCATGCGACCAAATCCTTCACGGTTATAAGTTTTTTCATATTGCTCAATTATTTTTTCAAGTTGCTTTTCACGCAATAGTTTGGCAACAGTAACATCAAGTCTTGCTTTGTCGAATGGCTTTGACAAAAAATCATTGGCTCCTTCGCGCATCGCGTCCAATGCAATATTAACCGAACCGTGCGCGGTAATAATAACGATGGGAGGAGACGTTGGTTTTAGCCGAAATTGTTTTAATAGTTCTAACCCTGAGATATCTGGTAATTGAACATCTAGAAGAATCAAGTCGTATTCATTTTGCTCAAATAATGCAGAAGCTTCTTTTCCGTTGGTCGCTACCGTTACCATGTAGCCATCAGATAAATATTGCTTATAAACCAGAGCATTAGCTTCACTGTCTTCGATTAACAAAATATTCTTCTTTTCCATATCTACGCTCATATCAATTCATTTAAATCGAGATTTTCTTAATATCGAAACTTTCGTAAGTTTTTTGGGTTAGCAAAACCGTTTCCAATAAGTTTTTGGACGGTTGCA
>JBFHSP010000196.1:0-5608 GCA_041591085.1 Kangiellaceae bacterium
CAGTGCTTGGGACGACGCCAGTGCTTGGGATGACGCCAGTGCTTGGGATGATGCCAGTGCTTGGGATGATGCCAGTGCTTGGGATGATGCCAGTGCTTGGGATGATGCCTTTATTAATACCAATGTTTGGGTTGAACAAGAATAATCTAATTATTTTATTCAATACTTAAATTAAAAAGCCGTGTTATCCCACGGCTTTTTTTCTATGATGGCTTCTATGAAAACAAGCACCCAATCATTTTTTGTTGTATTGCTGATATGGATAAGTTCTTTTGAGCTTGCGATTGCCGCCAACTATGAAAATACCCACTTTAATCACTTAACCACTAAGCAAGGTTTATCACAAAAAACCATTCAAACAATTTATCAAGATCACATTGGCTACATGTGGCTTGGGACTCAAGAGGGACTCAATCGATACGATGGAAAAGAAGTCGTTGTTTATCGCAAATCCACAAACCAGACAGACTCGCTGACCCACGATGTGATTCGCGATATTGCTGAAGACGCTAAAAACCAATTATGGATTGCAACACGAGACGGATTAAACCAATTTATTCCCGAAGTTGGACAGTTTAAACGATTTAATCTGGACGATAACGGTGATCCTGTTACTCGCTTTAATTCACTGTATTTAGATTCACTACAGCGACTATGGGTTGGCACCGACGGACATGGACTTTTCGTTATTAGCTACGACAATGGCTCCTTGGTCATAAAAAAGTTTACAGAGATTGCTGAGCTTTTGGCGGCAGATGTCCGCACAGTGCTTTTTGATTCGAGGGGACGGCTTTGGATTGGTACGGATCATCAAGGATTATTTCGGCTCGACAAAGCAAACAAAAACCAGTTCAACGTTGAAAATCAAAGTCTGTCGCATAATTCGGTGCGCACCATTTATGAAGATTCTCGTGGCAGTATTTGGGTTGGCACTCGTGGTGGAGGCCTTAACCGATTTGATGAATTAAAAAAAACCTTTATCGCTTATCGGCATCAAGACTCTGATCCTAAAAGTCTCAGTCACGATCGAGTGTATGAGATTCTAGAAGATCAAAAAGGTAGATTATGGATCGCAACCGATAATGGATTAGGCCTTTATAATGCGGCGAGCGATGATTTTACGACGATTGTCCACAAAAGTTCTCAGGCTACTTCACTAAGTCATAATCGTGTCTTGTCTATTTTCGAGGACAAAGGAGGGATGATGTGGTTTGGAACCATGGCAGGTCTTAACCTATGGGATCCCAATCTTGCCGATTTTGAACATTACCGAAGAGTCGCCGAAGATGATAAAACCATGCAAAACAATACGGTTTATTCTTTAGCTGAAATTCCTGACCAGTCAATTTTGATCGGTACATTTGGCAATAGTATTAACGTGCTAAACCCACAAACAAAAGAAATCACACCTTTTATCACCACTGATGATAGCGAACACACTCATTACCGCGTAATGTCACTTATGGTGGATACTCAGCAAAGGCTTTGGGTGGGAACTCTGGCCAATGGTGTCAGTATTTACAGTTTAGATGGAAATGTCATTTCACAAATGAAGCATGTTCATGACGATCCATCCAGCCTGTCGGCTAACGGGATAACCGATATGCTCCAAGACAGCGACGGGAACTTCTGGATTTCAACCTATAACAAAGGGATCAATAAACTCGCATCGTTTAGTGAGCCCATTATTCGCTTTAACTTGAATGAAAACACTTCTGGGCTTCGCAGTGAAAATATCTATGGTTTATTGGAAGACGAAGAAGGCTTTATTTGGATTGCCACCGATGGTGGCGGCCTGTCTCGCCTAGATCGAAGCAGCAACGAAATTATTTCGATCACCCATCAACTTGAGCAAGAAACGTCTTTATCGGGTGACATTATCTCGTCAATTTTTCAGGACTCTCGCGGTTTCTTCTGGATTGGCACTTTTGGTAACGGTTTAAATTTATGGCATCCGAATGATCGGCGTAATTTAAACAATCGGTTTGAAAAAATTAATATGAGTCACGGACTATTAAGTAATTCGATCAATGCCATCATAGAAGACGAATCAGGAAATATTTGGGTCAGCTCAAATAAAGGCGTTAATAAAATCGATAAAAATTTCAATGTTGTAAATCATATTAATTTTTCAGACACCATTCATGAAAATGAATTTAATCAAGGCGCTGCTTTGGCATCCAAAACGGGTCGATTGTTTTTTGGTGGGTTAAATGGTGTCAGCGCATTTTCACCCAATGTCGATCATATTAATCGGCATCATCCAAACCTAAAGCTCAAAAAGATACTCGTTGGAAACCATCCCCTTGAATTAGATGTTCCGGTCGATCAACTCGAACAATTGCAATTAAATTATAAAGATTATTTAGTTACTTTTGAGTTTATTGCGTTTGACTTCGCTCAGCCAGAAAAAAATCAATATCAATACAAACTAGAGGGGTTTGACCCTGGGTGGATAAACCTTAATTCAACCAACAGAGCAACGTTTACCAACCTACCATCTGGAAATTATGTGTTGAGAGTCAAAGGCACTAATGGCGATAAAATATGGTCGGACAGCCAAATCACCTTACCCATCAGGGTATTTCCTGCGCCATGGAATACTTGGTGGGCCTATAGCATTTATACTTCGGTTTTTTGCTTTTTGCTGTTAATTTTTATTCGATATCAAGCACGACGTTTGGCAGCGCAAGATTTATTTCACAATAAAGTACAGCAATCGGTCAGTGAAAAGACCGAGCTATACATTAAAAACTATGAGGCGCTGACTAAAAAGGTCGAATACTTAAAAAATGTTAGCTTTATCGATGAAGAAACCAAGCTAGCAAGCCAGATTGCTTTTATAGAAGAAAGCGCATTAGCATTGAAGTGGTTCAATAAAATCCATATCGACCAAACTAAGAATGCTCAAGCACTGTTATTATTTATTCTAAACATCGAACCTGAAGATCCAGACGCTTCTAAAGCGAATCCTATACTTGAGACAGCAGCAAACAGTTTAAAGCCTTCTTTTGATTTAATCGCACGCTGGAATCAATGGCAAATAGCCGGTTTTGTGTTACTCACCAAGCCAGTCTCTGCAGGCCAAGTTATTGAAAATAGTATTAAGCTAATGCTGCACGAGTTAAATCAAAAAATATTGGCAAATAAAATCAGCGTAGGTTATACCTTAGTGGCTCATGAATTCGATCAATCGATCGAAGCGGATTCTATTATGATGCTATCAGAACACCTTATGCACTTTGCGAAACTACAGCAGGGCAACAGTTACGTTGGGATCGAAAAAATGTATCAACCCCTTACTTCCTCCGTTTTAAAACAGACCTTATCTGCAAAAACCCCGAGCGAGGTTGAGCATCTTTTTGCAATGACCAAAAATGACTCCCTAACGGAATAAATAGTAAAGATCATTATCAACTAGAGTTCGGAATAAAAAAGCCTAAATAAAGGGTCCTTTTAACTCTGTTAAACGCGGTAAGACGCAAAAATAGAGGTATTGAGCAGTTTTACTTATCCCGAGTTCAGGTTATTTACTTATCCCAATCTCGAGTTACTAAGAAACGATTATAGGAAGTCCTACCATGGAGTTTATTAGCAAGGCCTTATTGATTAAAAGTAGCAATAACGACGAGATTTTTGCAACTATCCTTGAGTTTGCAAGTGCTCACTCCATTGAACTAATTGAGATTACAGAGAAAGCATTTCTAAATGATCCTAGTGCATTTAAAAGCGCAGCAGAACACTTAATCACAGTTCTTTCTGACCATGATGTTGCTCATTACTTAGCATTATCTGAGCGCCATGAGTTTACTTTAGGCGTCATTCCAAAAGAAAAACAAACTCAAATTTATGAATGGTTTGGATTTCCTAAAAAAGTGGATGAAGCCATAGAGTTAGCTTTTTCAAGCAAACCTAAAAAAGTCGACTTATTAAAATGTAATAATGAAGTGGCACTCGGCTTAGTTATGCTTGGTGAAACACCATTTTTAGATGGTCATAGTAAAACCTATTTGAACCGAGACCATTCGTTATTTGAGCGGTTTTTATTTAAATTAAGTTTAGGTTGGAAAAGCTTGAAAAACTTATTCAAGATTAAACCCTTTGCTGTTTACCTTACTACTACTAAAGAAGAAAAATTTCATACGGCGATTACTGGGCTCGTTGTAATAGAAAATGACGTAAGAGGCCCAGCAGGACGCTTATTACGAAGTAACTTATCGGTACAAGATGGTCTTATATCTACCTTGGTTATTGCGCCTAAGTCTGTGGGTGAATATCTTTCATTCTTAACCAAAGGCTTATTTCAAGGAGAGCAGAGACTTTCTAATTTACCTCGAGCACTTAACTTTATCCGTTGTCCTGAAATCACTATCGAAAGCGAGAAACCACTCACTTATTTTATTGATGGCCAGCAACGCCAAGCTCATCAGATCCATATGAAGCTATATAGCAAAGCATTACAAATGAATGTACCGCAAGATTATTTTGAACGCGGTGAAAACAAAGAAGTTCATTTAACCGAGCATCTTCCTCGCAATGAAGATCGGTTAAAAATGATAGAAAACCATTTGCCCATTTTTACCCATGCACTCGAAGAAGAGTTTAAAGATTTATTTCGTGTTTTGCGTGAAATGGCACAGCCGCATAAGACCTTTTTAACTTTGATGATTTTAAGTGCCATAGTAGCAAGCCTTGGACTCTTCTTGTCGAGTCCGGCGGTCATAATAGGTGCGATGGTACTTGCTCCTCTAATGGCTCCGATTATTTCACTGGCAATGGGGTTGCTTCGTGGAGATAAAGGTATGTTGTTGCAATCTCTTCAAACTATTGGTGTGGGTATGTGCTTAGCGATGGGAACCGCAGCGTTAATTGCTTTGATGGTTCCTATAGAAAGAATCACTGGAGAAATAGCGGGACGCTTACAACCTAATCTTCTCGACTTAGGTGTCGCCATTGCATCAGGCATTGCAGGTGCTTATGCCAATGTTCGCGAAGATGTAGCTAAGAGTGTTTCTGGTGTGGCTATTGCTGTCGCGCTCGTACCCCCGCTTTGTGTATCAGGCATTGGATTAGGCTGGCTTAGCTGGGAAGTGTTTAGTGGCTCAATGTTGCTCTTTTTAACTAACTTAGTGGGTATTTCTTTATCAGCCGCTTTAACCTTTTTATTTTTGGGTTATGCACCATTAACTCGAGCAAAAAAAGGATTGTTGGTATCGATGGTGTTATTGCTGATCATCGCAATACCGTTAAAAATTTCTCTTTCGGATATGGTCGAGCATTGGCGGCTAGAACAAATAGTTAAGGAACAAAGATTTTTAATTGATGATAAATCGGTACGATTAATGAACTTAGATGTGAATCTTAAAGCTGATGCTATCATGATAGAAGCCGATTTAGTGTCGAACCAACCGGTTGTCAAAGAAGACATGTATCAAATTAAACAGCAACTTGAGCGAATACTTGAACAGCCCGTGTTATTAAAACTGACACCGCGGCTTGAATTATAACAATTGCATATGGGGCAATTATAAAATTAGCTTTTAGTTTCAATGTAATATAAAAGTTCACTTTGATTCATAGGCTTAGCATGAAGATATCCTTGTGAATC
>JBFHSP010000197.1:0-5579 GCA_041591085.1 Kangiellaceae bacterium
ACCCGTATAAAAAGAAAACCGTGACCCGTTACGGATTACGTTTTGAAAAAAATAATGAAGTCTACACCATTGCAGTAAAACCAGGATCCTACAAAATCCACGGTTTTGAGTATGGAACAGGCGGAGAGCTGCAAAAAAGCAATGACTCTTTGAGCGAATCCAACGGGCTAATTTCTAAAGAGTTTACTATTAAGCCCGGTGAGGCGTTGTATTTAGGTGATTGGTATGGCTCCGGCAGTATATCAAGTAGCTATATGACTACTCACTATAGTTGGAAATTAGATCAAATTTCCTTCAACTTTGATGAAACAACGCAGCTTTTTAAACAACGTTACCTTCAGTTTGCTGATTTGAACTTCAGTCCGGCGTATCAGTTAGATTACTCACCGGAATTTGATCGTAAAAATCCAGATACTTACAATGTTGCAGATCTAAAAAAAGCGGTGGGATATTCTGAAAATGATTTAGCTCTTAAAATGGCTGAGCATCTTCAAGATAAAGAGCCCGATGCAAAAGCTTATTTAGGATACTTTTATTACAAAGGCATTCAGGTTGAAAAAGATATCAATAAAGCCATGACTCTGTTAAAAGAATCCGTTGATCAAAAATCTGTTGTGGGCATGTGGCAAATGTCTTACATCTATAATGACATGGCCACATATTTTTCGAGTGAACCAGAAAAACAGCAGAATATGAGGGTTTATGCGTTCATGTTAGTTGAGCGAGCCGCAGCAATGGGCGATCCTAAAGCCATAGCTTTTCAATGCAAAGTGTTTTCGGAGTCTGAAAAAACCAATCTATTTAACTACGGCCGTGTTTGGTGTGATGTTGGACGCAAGATCCTCAATGACGATAACAAAGAGTTTTTCGAAGACACATCGGTAGTGTTAGCGGACCCCTTAACAGCAAAAGATCGAGCTGATCCAGAGTTTGTAAAGGCGAAGGAAGAAGTTAAAGAAAAGTTAATGAAAAATAGTATTCACTTACTTTAAATCGATTTCCATGATAAGCAATGTAAAAGGGCCGATTCGGCCCTTTTATGTTTTTGATATGAGCATCATAGCTTGCCATTGCTATCAACTCACAAAAAACAATCACTCTACTAAGAGTGTTGAATTCATTGAACTATCCCGTATTTATATAGGGTTAACTAGCAATAATTGACCCTGAAACAGGTTTTGTTTCATCATTTTATCTTCAATGAATTGTGCTGGCCGGCGCTTTTCCTTTGCCCACTCGGGAGCGAGTAACTCATCCCAGCGGTTAGCAACGGCGGTTAATCGATGAATGGCAATGCTAGGATGAAGATGCTGCAAAAAAAGGATAACTTTATCACTGTAACCACTTAATGAATCGGGCGCGAAAAGTCCCTGTTGGTAAAGTTCTGCTAATGGTGTTTTGGTTAATACGTGCAAATTGTGTAGCTTAACATTATCCACTCTTGCACAGTTGGTGATTTGCGCGGTTTGAATGATGCTTTGGGTGCTTTCATGAGGCAATCCAAACATTAGATGAATTCCAACGTCAGCTTGAGTGTGATTTTTTATCTTCGCAATGGCATCTAGAGAACACTGAGCATTATGTCCTCGGCGCAGAAATTGGAGTTGATGATTTTCGAATGACTGAACGCCAAGTTCAATTTGAATCAGTGTTTGTTGACTCAAGTTGTCGATTATTTTAAGTAATCGCTGAGGTAAGCAATCGGGCCTAGTTCCGAGCACTAAACCAACAACATCTTCTTGTTCTAATGCCTCATTGAATCGTTTTTCAAGCTCATAGATTTTTCCAAAAGTGTTAGTATAGGATTGGAAGTAGACCAGAAATTTATGAGCACGATAACGATGTCTGATTTTTTCTTTATTCAATGCAATTTGATGCTGTAGTGATTTATTTCGTTCTAAATGGTAGGCCGCCGAACCCCATTCATCGCAAAAAATACACATCCTTTCGGGTTGGCTTTCGATCCGATTAGGGCAACCTCCCGCAACACTCACTGAGACCTTGTATACTTTTTCGTTAAATTTATTTTGGTAATAACGGCTAATAGGGTAATAGGGTTTTGATTCAAAATGTTGTGGCTTTTGCATAAGCGCGTCTGTTCAAAATTGGTTGTGTTTTATAGTGACATCAATAATCATGGATTTGGATTAACTCTTTTAACCAAGCGCCAACCAAACACCTACTGCAATCATTAGAGAGCCGGTAATACGGTTGATATAACGCACATTTTGACTGCGCTCTAAAAGTTTGCGTAGAGTCTTTCCTCCCGTCGCATATAAGGTTAAAAAAATAAACTCCACCATCAGAATAACAACAATTAATGCCGCTAGTTGAGCAGGCATTGCTAGCTCAGGGTTGATAAATGAAGGTAACAGCGACAGAAAAAAAGCCCAACCTTTTGGGTTGGCTACCGCGGTAATAAAACCTTGAGAAGCCAGTTGCCATTGATTAGGAGTAACCGCTTGCGCGGCTGATAAATCAATCGCCATTTTTCCTCGCGAGCGCCACAGCTGGACTCCTAGGTAACATAAATAAGTTCCGCCAAGATATTTTAATACGGAGAATGCACTTGGGTATTTGAGCATGACGCTGGCTACACCAATAACCGAACCAATAGCAACAATTGCTACTCCAATTAATTCACCTAACATCATCCATAATGTTTTACGATAACCGATACTCATTCCAAGGGTAAGCGCTAAAGTCATGCACATTCCTGGAGTGGCTGAAATAAGGGCCATTGTTGGAATAAATAATACGATGAGAGAAATATCGAGCATTCAATTAAAACTCAAAAAATACTGTTTTGTCGTTAGTTTCGTTGAATCACACTATACGTGATTTTCGATTAAAAAATAGTTCTGCGGAATGAAAAAACTCAATGTTTTGCTATAGTTATTAAGTCACAAGCGGTGTGAAATACTAAAAACTAAGGCCTTTCACTTAAATAATTGCAAATATGGGCTCGGTCGTACATGAGGATTTATGATTAAAATTGGGCTCACAATGAGGGTGGTTCTTGTTACGCTAGGAGCCGTTATTATGACTGCCTTTGCTGTACACTCCTTGAGCTTTAACGAGCATAAAGCTTTGTATACCAGAACTGCGCTACTTAACTTAGATGCTTTAAGTGAAAATCTAAGTCATTCACTATTACCCGCAATGAGTAATAATCCTGACATTCCTAGTATTGCCACAACCTTATTGCAATTGGACCGATTGGAAACCATATTGTTCGCTATTGTTTTAGATCAACAGGGAACTGAAGTTTTTCGATATGTCAATCAAAGCCATCACTCACAATCGAGTGAAGAAATTATACCTAATACAATAATGCATTCAGAGTATGGTACCTTTTTGCAAGAATACATTGCAATTTCCAGAAAAATAATAGGAGAAGAGCAATATAAAGTAGGAACTCTAGTTGTTGTAACTGATTTAAAGCCTCCAATGATCCTTGCTAATAACCTGTATGGTGAAAAAGTAATTCCTTTATTGATAGTTCTTGCTGGTGTGATTTCAATTTTCGCATACCTTATGCAGAACAGAGTATTGTTAAGATTGAAAAAATTAACGCAGCATGTAGCCAATATCAGAGAAAAACAAATTGAATTATCGAAGTATACTGACTCAGGTGATGACGAAATCGGTTTGTTGTCAAAAGGTATTAATGACTTTGTGGAGCGAATTAATATTAATAATGACAAACTTGAACGCCAATATTCACAGTTAGAAAAGAGGCAAAGAGAATTAGAGTATTTAGCGAATTATGATGTATTAACTGGGTTAGCAAATCGCAAATTAGTTCAAGAATTATTGAAAAATTATTTAGAAAAAAGTTCCAGAGATAATTCCGAATTGGTACTTTTGTTTATGGATTTAGATGATTTTAAGAACGTCAATGATACATTGGGTCATGAGGTTGGCGATAAACTCATTGTTGCTGTTTCTAATCGTTTAAAAATGATTGTTCGTAAAGCAGATGTTTTGGCTAGGCTTGGTGGAGATGAGTTTTTAATCGTACTTCCTGATTTGGAATCTTTAGAAGCGGTTATGGCGATACTAGCAAGAATTAAGGAGAGCTTTAATAAATCTTTTTCTCTTGATGAATATGAAGTTTCATCATCATTTAGTATTGGGCTCGCTACGGCATCTAATGCTAATTACAATCCAGAAACCTTATTAAGAAATGCCGACCTCGCTATGTATCAAGCAAAAAGACAAGGAAAAGGACAGTATGTTTTTTTTGAGCATGCCCTTCACCTAAAAGTCATAAGAGCACAAGAAATAGCAATGAGTATTAAAGGAGGCCTCAAAAATAATGAGCTGTACTTAGTGTATCAACCAAAAGTAAATGGCAAGGGGCGTATCGTTGGGCTTGAAGCTTTGGTGCGCTGGGAACATCCTAATTTAGGGCCTTTGTCACCCGTAGAGTTTATTGAAGCTGCTGAAAGAGCTGGCCTAGTATCTCATATTACTGAGTTTGTCTTAAAAACAGCAATATCTGATATTCTTACATTAAAAAGCATGCATAACTTATCTCTTTCCATTTCTATAAATTTGTCAGCGCATGATGTTAAAGATAATTTAATTAGAGAATTAATAAGGAGCGAGTTAACAAAAAGCGCTTTGAATAACAATATTGAATTTGAAATTACTGAAACTGCATATCTAGAAGATTTTATAGACGTAGAAACTTTTATGAGCGAACTTCAGTCAATAGGTTGCAGTGTTGCTTTAGATGACTTTGGGACAGGTTATTCGTCATTGAGTTATTTGACAAAGCTGTCGATACAGACATTAAAAGTTGATCGTCAATTTATAGTGAATATGGAAAAAAGTAACAAAGATATGGCGGTTGTTCAAACAATAATTTTGTTAGCAAAGTCACTTGGTTTGGTTGTTTGTGCCGAAGGTGTTGAAACCAAGGAGCAGTTTGATATGTTAGAGCGAATCAGCTGTGATATATATCAAGGATATTATTTTTATAAACCTAAAAAGCTAACTGAGTTGTTGGCTGAAAATGTGTTTAGTATCAATGAGCTCAACAAATCAAAAAATGTTTAGTTAGATTTTTTATTTCAGATGAAACTTGGTTTTTACACGCTAATTGATATCTATGCTAAAAACAACAAAAATATTGTTTGGAATGCCTTCATTGTCATCAACTAGAAAATAACCAATATATCCTTGCTTTTCCAATAGGAATTGTATCACGTCATTATTGTTTCCAATGTCGAACGGTTGATGATTTCTTCCTGAGAAACGCATTTGCGACCAGTATGATTGAAGTCTCGACTCGGTCAAGCCCACAATGGTTGAATTGAATATAGTCCTAGCTTTGTTACCTACAGATTGGTTTATAGGTATAAGTCCAAAGGGATTTTTCTGGCCTAACATAAATATTTGTTTTACGTTCTCTTTCGAAAGATCTTTTTGATATTGCGTACTAGACGCAATAATCAGTTTTTGAGCAAATGAAAAGGGAAGAAAAAGCATTATGCTCAGTAATGCCAGTGCTACTCTTAATTTACGTAACAACATCAGAATACCCAATCTAATGAAAGCCAGATTGAGTC
>JBFHSP010000198.1:0-5551 GCA_041591085.1 Kangiellaceae bacterium
AACGTTTTTAGCTTTTCTCGAATCCGAAGGAAGAGCAGAGTTGAATGCTGAGTTAGCCAGAACTTTCAAAGATTAATTGAGTTAGAAGGTTCTGGATTTTAGGTTTTTAAGCTCAAAGAGATCGATTAAGAAAATTCTGCAGCAATTGATGTCCACACTCAGTTAAAACCGACTCAGGATGAAATTGCACGCCATGAAGTGGCAAAGTTTTATGTTCAATTCCCATAATCATTGGGGATTTGTTTTCTCGTTCAATCCATGCGGTCACCTTAAATTCATCAGATAGAGTGGCAGGATCAATAACTAGCGAATGGTATCGTGTTGCGTTAAATGGATTAGGTAAATCTTTAAACAGGCCTTGATTGCAATGATGAATCGGTGATGTTTTTCCATGAATAATTTCATCAGCGCGAATAATGTTGGCACCGAAACTTTGTGCAATGGCTTGATGGCCTAAACACACTCCCAGAATTGGCAGTTTACCTTTAAAGTGCTCAATGGCTTTTAGTGATATGCCTGATTTATTGGGATCGCAAGGTCCGGGTGAGATAACCAAATATTCAGGATTGAGTGCTTCTATATCGCTGATCGATACTTCGTTATTGCGTACCACTTTCACTTCCACATCGAGCGCTTCAAAATAATGCACTAGGTTAAAAGTGAATGAATCGAAGTTATCGATCATTAATAGCATGATGTTTACAGCTTTTTAGTTATTGATGTTTGCTAATTTCTGCGCGCATGGCTTGAATGGTTTTTTGATAATCATCGGTATTAAAAATAGCGGAGCCAGCTACAAAACTATCGGCTCCTGCGGCATAAATTTCACCAATGTTCTCTACTTTAACGCCACCATCAATTTCGAGGCGAATCGACTTGCCTGATTGATCAATCTTTTCGCGAACCTGCTTCAGTTTATTTAAGGTTTCTGGAATAAACTTTTGACCGCCAAAACCAGGATTCACTGACATCAATAAAATAACATCGAGCTTATCCATTACATAATCTAAATAAGAAAGTGGCGTAGCCGGATTAAATACTAAACCCGCCTGACAGCCAGTTTCTTTAATGAGTGCTAAGCTGCGATCAATATGTTCAGATGCTTCTGGATGAAACGTGATAATGCTGGCACCTGCTTTGGCAAAATCGGGAATAATGCGGTCAACTGGTTTAACCATTAAATGAACATCAATTGGCGCTGTTATTCCGTAATTTCTTAGAGCATCACATACCATTGGACCAATGGTTAAGTTAGGCACATAGTGATTATCCATGACATCGAAGTGAACCCAGTCAGCTCCGGCCTTGATAACGTGGTCTACTTCTTCGCCAAGACGAGCAAAATCAGCGGATAATATGGATGGGGCGATCACAGGAGTTAATTGCATGAGGCATCTCTTCATCAGGTACGATATGCGGTATTCTACTGCAAATTAAACCGATCCCCAACGGCTCTGCGTGTTCAAACCCTACCTTAAAACTCACAAGTTCATCTTTTTGCTAATCGTCAGTGTATTGGCTTGGCCAAAGGTAAGTAATTCAAGTATTGCCATACCTGATAAGCTTTGGCCCAATGGCAGTAAACTCGTGGTGTGGTTACAAAATGGCGATCCGCTATCCCATCAAATTGTGCAAGCGGCTGCGGAAAAATGGAGTCAATACGGCAATATTCGCTTTGAATTCACTACTGAAAAACCGGACCGAGGCTCGGATATTCGAGTTAGTTTTGCTAAATATGACGGCAGTGTGCTTGGCCGGGTTAAAGATCGCTTTAGTGATGTTCCAACCATGCGCTTGGCAAGTCTAGTAAGCAATGAGATTGAACTTAAGTATAAACAACGGGTTGCGCTACATGAGCTTGGGCATGCGTTAGGATTTGAACATGAATCAAGGCACCCAGAATGGCCGTTTGGTGACAGCTATATTCAATCTAGATGGCAAGATTGTACTCAACGTTTGAGTGCTCATTGGGCGCTCGATCTGAACATTGGTGACGCTGAACAACTGAACAAACAGTGCGAACAAGCAACGAAAACCGTTGATCCTAAGGATATGATGGGATTCTCTTATGACGAGTCTTCCATTATGCAATATCCCGTGCCGCACCATTTGTTGGACTCTCGTACTAAAGATATTCCAGTTAATTTTCAGTTATCGGCTTGGGATAAAATGCTGATGGGGCTCGCTTATCCATTTAAGCAAGAAGACAGCAATAAAGTGGTATTTATTAATCAGTGCACTCAGCGCGTAGATATTCGATTCGAAAAACCGATTAAGTTCAGTCACCAAACGAGCGGATTCGATCGGCTAGAGCTAGAGCCTTGGCGACAAGTCCAATTTCCTATTGAAAACTTTAAAGGTGAAGTCGTATTTAAAGCGTTATCAAAAGACGCTCAGTATTCATGGGCCTCCAATAAGGGATTTGCCAAATTGCTGACTAATATGAATGAAAGCTTGTCAAAGAGCATTACTTTTTATTGTGATGAAACTCGGAATTTAGATTAAAGTTAAATGAATGTCATAAACTGATGCTTTTGAGTCAGCCGAAAACGCGGTACTCTAGAACAATTAGCCTAACAGCTTGTTAAAAAAGAGTTTATTTATGAATGTATGGACAGATATTGGTGTCAATCTAACCGGAAAAAGGTTCGATCAAGACCGTGCAAAGGTGATTGAGCAAGCTTTTGCCGCGGGAGTGCGCCGAATGGTGGTCACCGGTACTGATTTAGCCCATTCTAAAATGGCGGTTGAATTATGTGAGCAATATCCACTTCGTTTACGCTGCACTGTGGGTTGTCATCCGCACAATGCCAAAGATATGACCGAAGAGGCTTGGGCTGAACTCGAAGAACTCATGGAGTCGCCATTTGTAGTCGCTGTGGGTGAGTGTGGGCTTGATTTCAACCGGATGTTTTCGCCTGCACAAACACAAATTGAAGTGTTTGCTCGTCAAATTGAACTTGCTTGTAAGTTAGAAAAGCCATTATTTTTACATCAACGCGATGCACACAACGAAATGGCGAGTATTTTAAAACAATATCGCGGCAGTTTTGATAAAGCGGTGGTTCATTGTTTTACCGGTGATGAGTCTGAGCTAAAAGATTACTTAGAGCTCGATCTTTATATTGGGATCACCGGTTGGATTACCGATAAAAAGCGAAATCATGATTTGCTCGAAGCCGTGCCGCTTATTCCAAATGATCGGCTATTGCTCGAAACCGATGCACCTTATTTGTTACCAAAGTCTATCCCAAGTGCCCCTAAATCTGGCCGTAACGAACCTCAGTTTTTACCTTATGTGGGTGAAGCGCTTGCCGAAGTTCGTCATACCTCTACCGATATCATTGCTTCCATTTGCTCGCTTAATAGTGCTACTTTTTTCAATTGGCCAATTGATGTGAGTGTGGTGCTTGATAGTGAGTGAGCAACTTATTCATGCTTCATGTTTGTGTGGCCGAATTAAAGTTAAAGTAACTGGGCCAGCAAAGTGGAGCGCACATTGTCACTGTAAAAAATGTCAAAAAGCGCATGGCGCCGCTTTTGTTACTTGGGTTGGTGTCGATCTTAAATCGTTTAAGCTAGTTGAAGGCGAATCTAATCTTATTTGGTATCCATCGAGTGAAACTGGAAAGCGTGCTCATTGCCAGCATTGCGGAACACCGATGTTGTTTTGGGCAGAGCGTTGGCAAGATGAAATGCACATTGCCCGAGCTTGTATCGATAGTGATTTTACCATGCCGGTTACAGCCCATGCATTTTATGACTCGCATGTGAGTTGGACCAGTGCCGATCCTCAATTACCTAAACGTGGTGGCACTTCAGGAACCGATCTTATCGCTTAAAAAACTTTTAAATGGAAGTTTAATCAATGGGTCAATCGACTAATCAGTTTCAACTGTTAAAGCAGCGACGCTTCCTCCCTTTTTTTGTTACCCAAGCACTGGGAGCATTCAACGATAATGTATTTAAAAACGCGCTGTTTATTTTAATTACCTATCAATTTGCGGCGTCAGCTACAGAATCAGGAATTCTTACTAATTTCGCAGCCGTCATTTTTATCTTTCCTTTTTTTATTTTCTCGGCCACCGCCGGACAAATTGCCGATAAATTTGAAAAGTCGATGATCATTAGACGAGTAAAAATGCTCGAAATTGTGATTATGTGTTTAGCGATGATCGGTTTTTATTTTCAATCGATTTACTTTTTAATTGGGGTGCTGTTTTTAATGGGTACTCAGTCTTCACTGTTTGGCCCAGTTAAATATGGTTATTTGCCACAACAATTATCGCGTGATGAACTCGTCGGTGGGAATGCGTGGCTACAAACCGGAACATTTTTAGCAATATTGCTTGGTACTTTAGTCGGTGGGTTATTAATAAAAATTGAGAATATTGGTTCGTACGTGGTGGCGGGCACCGTCATTGTTATTGCCTTATTCGGTTATTTAGCCAGCCGATCTGTGCCATTCACTCAAGCGGTAGAGCCAAAGTTAAAGATTAATTGGAATATTTTTACTGAAACTCATAAAAACTTTAAATTTATTAAATCGAATCGAGCCATTTTATTATCGGTGGTGGGTATTTCTTGGTTTTGGTTTTTTGGCGCAACTATTTTGGCACAAATTGCTAGTTACACTAAGTACACCTTAGGTGGCGATGAAACCGTTGCGACATTGTTATTAACGGCTTTTTCGTTAGGTATTGGTATTGGTTCGTTACTCTGTGAGCGTTTATCGGGCCACAAAATCGAAATTGGCTTGGTTCCGTTAGGTGCTGCAGGCTTGAGTTATTTTGCGATTGATATGTACTTCGCTCAACATCAAGTTGGGCAAACGCCGAGTTTAGATTTCCAGGCTTTTTTACAAGGTGGAAATAATATTCGGGTGGTGTTGGATGCTATGTTGCTTGGTATGTTTGGTGGGTTTTATATTGTTCCGCTCAATGCTTTAATTCAACATCGAAGTGAACCGCATCACGTGGCTCGAGTGGTTGCTGGTAATAATATTCTTAATGCGTTTTTTATGGTGCTATCAGGTGCGGTTGCTATGGCCTTATTAGCCTTTGGATTTACCGTACCTGAAATCATTTTAACCATTGGCATTTTAAATGGATTTGTCACGCTTTATATTTTTAAGCTTATGCCAGAATTTGTGATGCGCTTTTTGGTGTGGGTGTTGATCAGTTTGTTTTATCGAATTCGGGTGAGCGGATTAGAAAACATTCCTGATAAAGGACCCGCTGTACTAGCCTGTAATCACGTCAGTTTTATGGATGCGATGATCATTGGTGGAACTTGTCGAAGACCGGTTCGATTTATTATGGATCATAAAATTTATAACTTGCCGGTTTTGCATTTCATTTTTAAAACCGCCGGCGCTATTCCAATAGCTCCCGCGCACCAAGATAAAGCGTTAATGGAAAAAGCATTTGAGCAGGCGGCAAAGTATTTAGAAAGTGGTGATATTGTTGCGATTTTTCCCGAAGGAAAAATTACTGGAGATGGCAACATCAACGAATTTAAAGCGGGGATTGAACAGATTATTCAACGCACT
>JBFHSP010000199.1:0-5549 GCA_041591085.1 Kangiellaceae bacterium
AGATAAATCTGAAAAAACTTCCTTTCCTATTGATAGTTTTGCCTCGCTCGACTACGAACAGATTAAAACTAATTCCGACGCCTTTGGTTCAGACTCAGAGTCCGATCTAGAAAATCTTTCAGAACCTAGGGTTGAAGAGAATGAGGCCGAGTTAAAAGAGCAAGCTCTTAATCCGTTGCCTGATGAGTTTCCTTCAGCAGAAGATATGGATTTTTTAATCGAAGACCATGAAAGCAATATAACAAGCTCAGAATTGAGGCGTGATGATAGCGATAATGATTTAGTTTTATCCCAAATTGATAGAGAGGAGTTTCTGGCGGAGCTTTCGGAAGAGCAAGAGCTGGATGAAGAGTTTGTAGGCGAGCTTACTATCGATGATATTCTTTCTGAAGAAGTAAATGACGAAGAAACTTACATCGATGAAGATGGAAGTGAGCAAGAATTTGCTGAGGAATATGGGTTTACAGAAGAGTCGCTTGAACAACAAGATGAACTTGATGATCCCTTTGCTGGGCTTGATGATCTGTCGTTGCAAACAGAGCCAAGGTTTGGTGACCCAAACGATATTGAGCCATCGTTATCGATTGATGATTTAAATGCCAATTTAGAAGGTCAAGACCTAGAGCCCGATCCGCTCGATGAATTCGATGATTTCGTTCACAAACAGTCGCACCTTAAAAAGATTTTGATGTTGGCCGCGGTTGTCATAGCACTATTGATTTGGGGTATTGTGTATTTATGGTCGAATCGAGAGGCGCTCGCCTATACCGATAATATGGGTGGATTAGTTCATACGCTGTGCGCGATCGCGCCATGCGACTTACCACCACGACGCGATGTTAAAGCCATCGATTTAGTTCAACGTCAAATTAGGCCGAATGAAACGGCACCGGCATTGACCGATTTTGTATTGCAAATTCGTAATACGGCGAGTTTTTCCCAGCCTTATCCGAGCATTGTAGTGAAGTTTACCAATACCCAAGGTGAAGTGATCACCCAAGAAATCCATCAGCCGAATGAATATTTGGCATCAGAATTTGTTAATACCATGATGGAGCCTAATCAACTTGTGCAAGTTAAGTTGTTAAGCAAGCAACGCCAAGCGGCTGCATTAGGGTTCGAGTTTGACTTTCAATAAGACATTCAAGCGAGATTTTAAAGATTTTTGCTCCAATAAAGGGGTGACTAAGCTTTAATCAATTTGGTTTTTTATTAATCTTGACTAAATAGTACTCGCTAACTGTTTGTTTTTTAAAAAAACCTTAAAATCAAGCCCAAAACAGCAACTTTTTTCGTTTTATTGAATCCACAAAAAGTGTATTATTTGGCGCTTTCTTAACCAACTACCCAAAAGGTTTATTTACTTGCTCACAATAGGTCCTTACCAGCTGGATAATCAGTTAGTGCTGGCACCTATGGCAGGTGTAACCGATAGGCCATTTAGGCAGTTGTGTAAAAGATTAGGTGCGGGCATGACCGTTTCTGAAATGGTTGCTGCCAATCCAAAGCTTAGGCATACCCGAAAAAGTCGATTACGGTTAAAGCATGGTGGTGAGCTTGGGGTGATTTCAGTGCAAATTGCCGGAGCCGAGCCAGAGATGATGGCCGAAGCTGCACAATACAATGTGGAGCACGGCGCGCAAATAATCGATATTAATATGGGGTGCCCTGCTAAAAAGGTCTGCCAAAAAGCAGCAGGATCAGCTTTAATGCAAGATCCTCAGTTGGTTGAGCAGATTTTACATGCAGTGGTTGCTGCGGTTGAAGTACCCGTTACGTTAAAAATTAGAACGGGCTGGGATACTGAACATAAAAATGGTTTGGCTATCGCTAAAATCGCAGAGCAAGCTGGAATAACCGCACTTGCAGTTCATGGGCGTACTCGAAGTTGTAAGTATGTCGGCCAAGCGGAATACGACACCATCGCTGAAATAGTTCAGGGAGTTTCAATTCCGGTATTGGCCAACGGTGACATTACGTCACCTGAAAAGGCGCGTTTTGTACTCGACTACACCGGTGCAGCCGGAATCATGATTGGTCGAGCAGCTCAAGGCAAACCTTGGATTTTTCGAGAAATCGAACATTTTTTGCGAACCGGACAACGGTTAGCAGAACCAGACTTGGATGAAGTGGCTGATATTATGCTGTCGCATATTGCTCAGCTTCATTCGTTCTACGGGGAAGGTCAAGGAACGCGTATCGCAAGAAAACACGTTTCTTGGTATTTGAAGGAGCAGGTTGACAGTAAAGCTTTTCGTGACCAATTTGTTCGCATTGAACAGGCACAAGAGCAACTGCAAGCTGCGCAGCAGTTCTTTCAACAACAAAAATTGAAACAGGCAAAAGTAGCATGAGTATCTTAGAATCTATGGAAACCGTAACAACTGGAACTATCGCACCGGCGGTTGAAGTGAATCATCAACCCACTTTGCGTGAAAGTGTTGATCAGGCCATTCGCACCTATTTTGCGTCACTAGACGGTCAAACCCCTGCTGATTTATACGAATTAGTATTGGCAGAAGTTGAAGCGCCTTTGCTTGAGCGCGTCATGGAGTTTACCCGTGGCAATCAAACTAAAGCGGCTATCATGCTTGGCTTAAATCGTGGCACACTCAGAAAAAAATTGAAAACTTACGGTTTAAACTAATCTTATCTAAAAGGCTTTCATTCAACTGAAAGCCTTTCTCTTTTTCAGTCTAAACTCTTCACAAATAGAGGCATTTCCATGCAAAGCTTACGACCGATCCGACGCGCGTTAATCAGTGTTTCGGATAAAACCGGTGTGCTTGAATTTGCACGTCAACTTTCCGAGCTTAATGTAGAAATTTTATCAACCGGTGGTACCGCAAAACTATTAGCTGATAATGGTGTTGCAGTCACTGAAGTGTCTAGTTATACCGGATTTCCAGAAATGATGGATGGTCGAATCAAGACTTTGCATCCAAAAATTCATGGTGGATTACTCGGTCGTCGTGGCACCGATGATTCTGTTATGCAAGAGCATGGCATTGAGGGTATTGATTTATTAGCGGTTAACTTATATCCCTTTGAACAAACCGTTGCAAAATCGGATTGCACTTTAGATATGGCCATTGAAAATATTGATATAGGTGGCCCTACTATGTTGCGTGCGGCTGCCAAAAATCATAATGATGTAACCGTTGTGGTTGATCATTCCGATTACCAACGAGTGATCGATTCGCTGAAAAAAGCGAAAGGTACAGAACATCCGTTACGTTATGAACTTGCGGTAAAAACCTTTGCGCACACGGCAAAATATGATGGCGCTATTGCTAATTATTTAAGCGCTCGCCTTGAGCAAAACGAAGTGAAAGATTTCCCGCAAACGTTATCGATGCAGTTCACTAAAGCGCAAGATATGCGTTATGGTGAAAACCCTCATCAAAAAGCGGCGTTTTATGTTGAAGCTAATGCCTTAGAAGCTTCGGTTGCTACGGCACTACAAATTCAAGGTAAAGAGCTTTCATTTAATAACGTGGCCGATACCGATGCTGCACTTGAGTGCGTTAAAAGTTTCCAAGCGCCTGCGTGTGTCATTGTTAAACATGCCAATCCATGTGGCGTCGCGAAAGGAAAATCAATTTTAGAAGCCTACAAATTAGCGTATCAAACCGATCCTACTTCCGCTTTTGGTGGCATTATTGCCTTTAACCGAGAGCTTGATGCGGAAACCGCCAGTGCCATTATTGAGCGTCAATTTGTCGAGGTGATCATTGCGCCCAAAGTATCAGCTGAAGCGCAAAAAATTGTGGCAGCCAAACAAAACGTTCGCTTGCTTGCTTGTGGTGAATGGCAATCGCCAGTTGCAGCCTGGGATTTTAAGCGGGTGAACGGTGGCCTATTGGTGCAAGATCGCGATTTAGGTGCAATTGGCATGAACGATTTAAAAATTGTGTCTAAACGCACACCGACCGAGCAAGAAATTCGTGACTTATTGTTTTCTTGGAAAGTAGCTAAGTTTGTTAAATCAAATGCCATTGTTTATGCCAAAAACGAACAAACAATTGGCGTAGGCGCGGGCCAAATGAGCCGAGTGTATTCGGCAAAAATTGCAGGGATAAAAGCGGCCGATGAGAACTTAGTTGTAAAAGGTTCGGTTATGGCATCCGATGCGTTTTTCCCTTTTAGAGATGGCATTGATTCAGCCGCCGAAGCAGGCATTACTGCGGTGATTCAACCTGGTGGTTCCATGCGAGACGAAGAAGTGATAGCCGCTGCCGATGAACATGGTATGGCCATGGTGTTTACCGGAATGCGCCATTTCCGTCATTAATCAGATTTAGTTGTCACATTAAAAAAGCGCCTGTTGGCGCTTTTTTTTGATGTTGAATTTTGAATTTTAAAAGGCTAGATGGAGCATAAGGGTATAGAAGTCAGTTTCTAAATAATTTTCGTACTCAGCCGTTATACCCATACTATCCGTAATAAAATAAGTTCCGTAAGCCAATCCTCCGGTATCATTCTTTTTAAAGTCATCCCAAAAGGTGAACCTGTAATATTTAACTTCTGCACCAATTTCAAAAGAGTCATTCAATCTATTACGATAACCAGCAGCTATGGACTTGGCTTTTGAATTAAAGCGAGTTGGAGAAGGCTCATCATAATCCTTTACGCCAATTTTCATAATTCCTCCTTTTGCATAAAAGGAAGACTTTGCATCGATACCATGTATATACCCAAAACTATATTCTCTTACGTCTGTGGCAGTCGGACTTGCGAGCGAGTCTTCAAGTTCTGCATCAGAAAACTCAAAAAAGAACTTCTCTCCCATGGTAATGGAAAGTCGAATTTCAGTGCCTTCTTCATCATATTCTGATGATTCTTCATCAGGTGAAATAGTTGCTCCTATGTTTAAATAATTGTAACTGGGTGCTTTTATCCCAAATGCGAAAGCGCTCGAGCTTAAAACGAGTAAAAAAGCAGATAAGAACGACTTCATAATACTTTCCTTAAATACGGTATTGTTTTTATTGTTGTTGAGTCTATGCAAGGCTTGGCATGAGTTCAATGGTTAAAATGACAAAAGTAGAAATTTATAGCGTCATTCAGGGTTGAGATTAGGAGTTAACCTTTAATTAAAAGGGCTTTCGCGCTAAAATCTGCCCCAAATTGATGACCCTGAGTATTTGCAATGAAAGTATTAATTATCGGCAGTGGTGGACGTGAACATGCTTTGGCTTGGAAAGCTGCGCAATCGGGCAACGTTGAAAAAGTCTATGTTGCTCCGGGTAATGCGGGTACCGCTAGTGAAGCAAAAGTAGAAAATGTGGCGATTGCCGTTGATGCTATCGATGAACTGCTTGAGTTTGCCAAAACAAATGCGATTGGGTTGACCATTGTTGGTCCCGAAGCGCCGTTAGTCATTGGTGTTGTGGATGCCTTTCAAAAAGAAGGTTTAAAGATATTCGGGCCTACTCAAGGTGCTGCGCAATTAGAAGGTTCTAAGGCTTTCACTAAAGACTTTTTAGCGCGTCATAACATTCCTACTGCCGCTTATGGCAACTTTACAGATATCGATAAAGCGAAAG
>JBFHSP010000200.1:0-5512 GCA_041591085.1 Kangiellaceae bacterium
GACTTCCTGTCCTTCACCCTTCGGGCCAGCTAAAGCTGTTCAAATTCGTTCCTGACGAATTTGTCGGGTGTTTTTTCGGTTTAAAAAACACCCTCGCTGAGGAGCGAAATTAGTTCTTATTCACTTGTACAATGCTGAAGCTTTGAGAGCAGACAAGTATTTTTATATGTCCGATCTTTGCCTTTATTTGCCGTATTATGTTTCAAATTGACCTAAAGTCAAAGGCGGTTTCGCACCGCTAACGCTTTTGCGCGAGATACTTTTGCCAGTCGTTGCAAAAATGAGTCGCTGAGGAGCGAAATAAGAACTTCTTCATTTGTACGATGTTGAAACTTTGCGAGAAGACAAATATTTTTATATGTCCGCTTATTGTCTAGTTCTACCTTATTATGCTTGGGCTTATGACCGAATAAAATACTGGATCTCGTATCAACTTAGAAATAATAAGAAGCAAAAATTGCCAGCTCTTAGCCTATAACAGACTATATTGGCTAACTCAAAACCTCTGCAATTATTGGTACTTCAACTACTGAGTAAGTTATAAAAAATTGTAATAATCTAAAAGCAGTGTGAGCGAACCGATAAGAAATAATAACGAGTACCGTTCTTATTGCACTACTCCACCAATTGAACTGGAAAAACCGTTTGATAGCGATATAGAGATAGACAGACACTCCAATAGGCAACAGAGCTAAATATACATTCCAAAGTGTTTGCTCTGGAAAAATTAAGTTGATTAAAGGTGTGAGTACTATTGTGGGAAGTTGAGCAACGATAACCCATAATAAAAGCCATGCATGAAAATTTAATGAAAAGATTAAATAATCAGTAAAGAATTTAGATTTTTTGAAGCAAATTATTCCGATAAATAACGCATAAATGGGTGCTTGTAAAATAATAATCGAGCGAGCCAGTACTTTCACAATTTGATTATAATGAAGCTCAAATTCTTCATATTGAATTCCTTGAGCGAGTAGATCCTGTTTTAACCAAAGGTTTAAGTGGTTACTATATGGTTGAAGTGTAATTTGGTCTAAAAGGTTGACATAAAAGTCGGTCAATGGAGAAAGAAACACAAAAATGACATTGACCATTAAAAAGAACGTGATTGGTTTTAGATAAGCAACTCGACGACCGTTACAATAATTCGTTTCAAATTGACCGGGTTGTATTGCTATTAATTTTAAAGTTGAGAACCATTTTCCATCAACTGAAGTAAGATCAGAAAATAATCCTTTAATTAAATAGTTAAGCGACCTTCGCTCAGGTTTTAATCGTTCTTCTCCGCAGCTACTACAATAATTTTGAGTAACGTTTTGTCCACAAGAAGGACAAACAACATTTTCTTTTAGAGTGGAGAAGTCCGTATCCATCATCAAACTTATTTAGCTAATTCATCCATTGGCCAACGCGGTTTAGCTTGGATCACTAATGAGTCTTTTTGCCCCATCGTATATCGGCAGTAACCTGCATAGGCAATCATTGCACCATTGTCAGTACAAAACTTAGGGCGAGGGTAAAAAACATGCCCCTTTAATTTTTTCATTAATACCGCTAAATCATGACGCAATTGGATATTAGCACTAACACCACCGGCAACGACTAATTGTTTATAGCCTGTTTGTTTTAATGCGCGACGACATTTTATAATTAGGGTATCGATAACGGCTTCTTGAAACGCGAGCGCAATATCGGCGAGGGTTTGCTCGTCATTAGCTGATTCTCGAAGCGTGTTGGCGGCAAATGTTTTTAATCCTGAAAAACTGAAGTCAAGTCCTGGCCTGTCGGTCATTGGGCGTGGAAATTTAAATCGGCCCTGAGTTCCTTTTTCGGCCAATGCGGCTAGCTTGGGTCCTCCGGGATATCCTAAATTCATAATTTTTGCGGTTTTGTCAAAAGCTTCTCCGGCGGCATCGTCGATCGATTCTCCTAAAATTTCATAATCACCTAAATTCTTCACCGCCACAATTTGAGTGTGTCCACCAGATACTAATAATGCCAAAAACGGAAAGGTTGGCTTTTTATCTTCAAGCATAGGCGCTAATAAATGCCCTTCCATATGATGAACGCCAATGGCATCACAGCCCCAAGAAAATGCTAATGAGCGGCCAAAAGTGGCTCCTACAAGCAGTGCGCCAATTAACCCTGGGCCTTGTGTATAAGCAACTGCAGAAACTTCATGCTTATCAATTCCAGATTCTTGCATCACCTGTCGAGTCAATAATGCCGTTTTTCGAATATGATCACGAGAGGCGAGTTCAGGCACCACACCTCCGTATTCGGCGTGAGTTTCAATTTGGGAATAAAGCGCATCAGCAATAATTCCGCGCTCACTATGATAGATAGCAACGCCAGTTTCATCACACGATGATTCAATGCCAAGAATAATAGTTGGTTTATTGCTCATAAATTCGATCGGTTAGGGATAAACTTTAATTGAACCAGTTCGCTGAGTTTATCATGTAATCAAAAGAATTTGGAAAAGCCATAGAATCTGTTTGAGTCTATTGCGCATCTTTATATTGTTGAGCAACTTGATACCAAACATCGTTAAGAAGTTGGCTCCATTGCAAGTAAATAACAAAGTCTCCCCAAGCGAACTCATGATTTTTGCCTTGTTGGTACACTTGCAGCAGTAATTTTGATTGTTCTATGGTTAAGTCGTTGATGGTTGCACAGAAGGCTAAGTCGATGAGTGGAAGAGATTGTCTTGCGAATTCCCAGTCGATGATTTCTTCGTTTTCTAACACGTTTGAAAATGATAAATCCATGTGGCAAGGGACTAACTCTAGGTCGCCAGCAAAATAATTACTTTCTGGAAGTGCTGGCAATTGCGCGGCACGATTTAAAAAACGAGAGCGAACTTCGGTATCAAATAGCAGAGTAATGTACTTTTGAATTTCTGAGTATAAATCCATTTCATTGAATTGCATGGCTGAATCGTGTGTTTTAGACAACAATTTTCCACAGAGTTGGATTTTGTTTTCTAATGAAAGTTCTGCGTGTCTTAAGTCATTGCAGTTTCTGTAAGGCAACATCATAAGCCCGTGATTAAAATCAAGGTACTCGGTTTTAGGGGTGAGCTTTTCAGCTTCTGCTTGATCTGTATTACGTTTCATTTGTTGCCAATTGACGGCTAAAGGATCGGAGCGCAATTGCTTTACCACCCATTGCTTTTGAGTTTTCGGATCGTCAATTAGCCAACAAATATTGGTGTCGCTATGCAGGGTTTTTACAAAACTTGCTTGTGCCGACAATTGGCCATGCTCGGCTAGAATTTCAATGATTTCAGCTGGTTTTTTCACGATATAACCGAGTCCAAGAGTAATATCCGTAAACGGACATTCCAAAATAAAGTAATGCTAGTGCGGCGGTTAAGTAGAGCTGCTGCTCCCAAAACAAAAATAAAGATACAGGATTAATGATCATCCAATAAATCCAGTTTTCTAATACTTTTCGCGCTACTAAGTAGGTACAAAATACCGCAAACCACGCAGTAAAGCCATTGATATAGGGTCTGTCAGCTTGTAAAACAGTATCTGAAAGATAACCTGAGAGCAACGCTATTATTGATACGATGATAATGGCATAAATGTGAAATTTCAGTGGCCACTGTGAAATCGGTTGTTGTTCATTGTTCTCGCTTTTGGGATTCAGCCAAAAATAAAATCCTACAATGGCCATAATTAAATAATAGATGTTTAAAGCTGCTTCTTGAAGTAAGTTAACATCGAAAAATAACACAGAAAAAATCAATGTTGAAACAAACGCGCATGGCCAACACCAAATGCTAGCTCTGGCCGCCAAAAAAACATAAGCGATTGATAACACAACCGCTATGATTTCCCAGATGGATTGAGCTTGCCATTGTTGCAGTAATATATCGAACATGATCAGCTAACAGTACCGCTTAAAAACTTACAAACAAACACCGCCTTTTGCTGCTGCTGAAATGCCGGTTTCATAGTTTCTGTTACTAGTTGCATCACCTTATCATAATCACCACAAATTTGAGTGCTCATTGTGTTGGTTTCAATGCTTATCTCGGAGTATTGATGAAGAGACTCGATATAACTTTTAATAGAAGGAATATAGTCTTCTTTGAACGGGTAAAAACTCATTTCCACTTTAAGTTGCATGACTATTTCCTTCTAACAAACTTTGTTGGTTAGTCTTTTGAATCAATTTAGAACGAATAACTAAAGCTCACACCAGTTTGCTTAGGGTTTCCGTATTGATAATAAGGCTTTGCGGTATAACCATCTCTAGGATCATTTCCAAAGCCACCAAAACCTTTAATGTAATAGTCTTGATTGGTTAAGTTTTTAATCCAGAATCGAATACTCCAATCTTCAATGTTGTAACTAACATTGGCATGAACTAGGCTGACCGCTTTCGATTGTTCATCGTGTGACTCCGAGAAATATTCTTTATCTTTCCCTTCGGCAATTAACATGAATGCCCAGTTTTCGTTAGCAAACCACCGCGTGGCGAAATGATAAGTAAAGTTAGGTGCTTGAGCTGCTTCACGATTAGCAATTTGACCGTCTTCGCCTCGGTCAATCAAATCGAGCTTTGTGGCTAAATAGCCAACACTGCCTGTAAACTCAAAAGTGTCGCCCATCGGTATTTGCCACTCAAGCTCAAGGCCCGAGTGGTTACCGTTATCAACATTGCCAACATAGCCGGTAAATTCTGGAGGATTAGAACTAGTATCAATTTGCCATTGATTAGTTTGCTGATTATTTCTTTCAATTGAAAATACACTGAGTTGCCAATACCCACGGCTATTTAATAATTGTTGTTTGTAACCCAATTCCAAACTCCAGTTGGTTTCGGAGTTGAAGATTCGTTTGTCCAATGTCAGTTCATTGTTCGGATTGACACCACCTGATTTAAAGCCCCTAGCGAGCATGGCGTAAACCAGTTGAGTATCAGTTAAGTCATGATCAAGCGAAATTCTTCCTCCAACCATGGTTTCATCGGTTGTTTGGCTGAAGTTGTCTGTATCTAAGTAATCGGCAGCGCGGTTTTCAACTCTTAACCCAGTGATAAGTCGAGTCACATCGGCCAAATGCCATGTGGTTTCGCCATACAATGCAACAGTTTGAGTATTGAATTCGGAAGCAAAATCAGAGGCTAAATAGGTATATTGGCGTAACAAATTTTCGTTATCGTCTTTAATATAAAGCCCAACAGTCCAGTCAGTATTTAAACCCAACCATTGACTGGGCTGACTTGAAACTGCGCGAACATCTAAATTTACTACGGACTTTTCGCGATAGTAACGATCAAAAGATGAATATTCCCAAGGATGAAAGCCCACAAAAGTCCAGTCTTCATCATAAGCGTAATCGGTTTCATGGTCGGAGGCGGCTAAAAGGATCTGCCAATCGATGTTGGCATTAGCGATATCGATGATCGCACTGGTGGCATGAGTTTTTTGTTTATCAAAACCGGGTTCATCCGAACGAGTAAAACGATCATTATCAAGCGAAAATGCATCGTAGCC
>JBFHSP010000201.1:0-5508 GCA_041591085.1 Kangiellaceae bacterium
AAGCCTTTGTTAAATGCAATCACCTTCACCACGTCGCCCATTTCTCCAGGCATCATCAAAGACGCTAATTGTTGTGACTGGCGAATCCGCTCTAATGGCTCATCTTTTACAGCAGATGCGGTCAGACTTTTTTGTTTTCGACTTAACAGCATTTCGATTAAAAAGTCGGATTGAGTGCAAAACCCAACAAGCTCTAAGCCGGCTTGTTCGGCATCAAAGCAGAGCTCTGAAAAATTAACCGAAGCCGTAATGTCTTGTTGGCCACACAAAATAAGAGGATTATTATGGCGTTGGTGACGATAAAAGCATTGCAGCGTTCCATCGGTGCGTTGTGGATGAAAGAACTCTGCGGCTCCATAACCATAATCGATTAAGGTGATGCTCCCTTGGTCTATAGACTCGGCCAAGCTAGCAAGCCAGCCACTCCGCCAAGGCCCGGCTTCATAGATAACGCCGGGTTGCCATGCGACTTTATCTTTATGACTTGCTAACCAATCTTGCAATGACGAAGAGCGTACTTGGCCCCACTCAAATTTAAAGCCCGCATCATCGCATTCAACCAACTGCTCTAAAAAACATTGTTGTTCACTATCCCAACTAAAACGATGGATTGGAATAGCATCAAGCAATTCATTAGCAATAACATGCCCTTGGTAGCTTTTTGGGAGCTCGGTTATCCAATCGATTAAATTAAGATCAATACCTTGTTGTTCTAAAGTCGAACGCTGTAACTCACGCATTTGTGGTGACAATTCTAAAATGGAGTAGCGCTTAAGTGGCAAGGAATGCTGAGTGCAATACAAAATAAAATCAGCGGCTAATTGCCCACTGCCGGCACCACACTCAATGACCAGATCAATCCCATCCTCAATAGAGTCCTTTAAAGCCTCAGCCAAGGCATGCGCTAAGTGCGACGATATTTCTGGCGCGGTAATAAAATCTCCGTGCTGACCAAAAGGAATCCGCCCATTGGTGTAATAACCTAAATTAGGCGTAAATAAGCATGCCTGCATAAACTCTATAAAGGGCAACTGTTTTTTGTGACTCTTGTCAATTTTTTGCTGCAATACCAACTGCAACTCAACACTCAAGCTCAAAGCAACGTCACTTAGAACAGGCGCTTTTAATTGGTGTAGATCTGCTTCTATTTTTGATGCAATTTGCTCTCGCGTTAGCATCATAAAAATTGCCCACCATCGAGTCGAAGCACTTCACCGGTGACAAAATCTTGATCAAGCAAATAATTCAGCGCTTTATGCAGGTTCGCTTTATTTCCAGACACTTTTAACGGGATTTGTGTTTGCGCCATCTCATTTAAATAACTTGGCGGTTTACCTTCTGGGGCGAGTATTGCACCAAGCGCAATTGCATTGACCCTAATATTTGGAGCTAAACTCACTGCTAAGTCAGTATTCATTTGAGTGAGAGCAGCTTTAGTCATTCGATATATTAAATGGTCTCTTTCACAGTGGGCCAAACGGGCATCTAAAATATTAATGATGTGAGCATTTTGAATGGATTGCTGCTCCACTTGCTGCTTAAAAGCCTGACTCATTCTCCAAGGTGCTATGCTATTCAACTTAAAAATGGATTCAATATTATGCTCGGAGGCATCAATAGTATCGTTATCAGGAAAAACCGATGCAGAATTAATAAGTAGCTGAACTTTTGAAAACGCAGATGGGAGTTGAGCCCATAACTTATTAATTGCGTCACTCTCGGTTAAATCAGCTTGAATTAAGTAAACCTGTTCGTTCGAGTACTGTTCCAATAACTCATTAGCGGCTTTATTTGAGGAATGATGATGCACAATCACTTTGTAACCACAGCCAAGTAACTGCTCAACCAAAATCCGTCCTATTCGAATAGCGCCACCAGTGACTAAAGCAACCGGCGCTTTTTGGTGAGATGTCATCTTCAATTTTCCTTTAACGCTTTAAAACTTATGGCTCATAAAGATTACGTTCAAATGGATCAGCAATGACATTTAAACGCTGGGATGATTTGTCAAAGTGTTGCCATAACTCTTTTATGGTTTTGTTTTTAACCGGATGTTTCCAGTTAGGGGCTATATCATTGAGCGGCTGCAACACAAATGCATTGAATAAAATTTCCGCCCGAGGCAATAAAATAGGCGTTTCCAATATAAGATCATCGTAATTGAGAATATCTAAGTCGAGCGTTCTTGATGCAAATTTTTTTAATGATGATTTTCTGCCGGCTTTCTTTTCGATGGTTTTTAAATATTCATTAACTTGAAACGCAGATAAATCAGATTTAATGCCGATCACCATATTATAAAAATCATCTCCATCAAAACCCACCGACTGGCTTTGATAAACCTTAGATAACATCAATGTACCAAACTGAGCTTTAAGCTCAGTTAAAGCAAAGTTAACATGTTTAATCGGCTCAATATTGGAGCCAAGGCTAATGTAAATCTGCGCCACCTTTTTAGGCCTCGCGATAAATCGATACGCCTACCGCTTTCGAACCCCGCACAGCGCCTGGCTTGCTTAGTTTTAAATTCAACGAATGAACATTAAACTCCTGCAAAATAATTGCGGCAACTTTATCAGCCAAGGTTTCAACCAATTGAAACTCACTGCCCTCAACAAACTCAATCACACGTTTTGCCACCGATTTATAATCGAGCGCAAATTCAATACTATCGGACTCTGCTGCTTTTTTAATATCAAAGCTCATATCAACATCAAACGTGACTTTCTGTTTGATTTTGCGCTCCCAGTCATAAATACCAATAATGGTTTCAATAGTGAGCTGTTCAATAAATACTTTATCCATGTGAAAATTACCCAATAAAATGAATGAGATACGCGGCGATTGTCTTGCAAATCATAGTTAAGAATGTAATTCTAAACGCATTATACGCTTAATCAGAATCTTTTCATGGATGGCACCGGCTTTTTATTTATTTTTTTAGCTTATTTAGTGGGTTCAATCTCCACCGCTATTCTGATTTCACAATTATTTCAACTTCCCGATCCTAGAGGCGTCGGTTCGAATAATCCAGGCGCTACCAATATCCTTCGAGTGGGAGGTAAAAAAGCCGCGGCTTTAACCCTACTGGGTGACAGTATTAAAGGGTTAATACCGGTACTTTTGGCTATTTACCTTGAGCAAAGTAGCTTGGTGATAGGCTCGGTTGCAGTAGCGGTTATGTTAGGCCACTGCTTTCCTATATTTTTTCAGTTTAAAGGAGGCAAAGGCGTAGCCACCTTTTTTGGTGTCATCTGGGCTATTGAATGGCCACTCGGTTTATTTGCCAGCCTCATTTGGCTAACCTGTACCTTAACTTTCAAAATTTCATCTTTATCTGCCTTAATTACAACAGCGCTCACCTGCGGCATGAGTTATTTTTTCTTTTATGATTACTTTGTGTTTATCAGTTTAATTTCTGCGCTGTTAATTATAAGGCATCATAGAAACATCAAAAACATGTGGGCCGGCCATGAAACTAAAATTGGGCATTAGTTTTTTATTTCTTGCATTAAGCTTTTCATTAGCGGTGGCTGCCGCTCCTCTTGTTTCTAACAACGCAAAAATTGCTGCAGAACATGCCGTATCACAGTACAAAAATGTCATGGTGTTTTCGTTGGGTGAAATGGTTAAATTTAAAACCGTGGCTAACCCTAATCTCAAAATGAGTGAAAACTCCGAGTTCATTGGCTTTAGAAAGTGGTTTTTAAATAAATGCGAAAAACTTCAACTTACCTGTAGCGATCATGAGTCGGTATTACTAGCCTCCATTGGTTCTGGCCCCAAGGTGCTCGGCCTTATCACTCATGGCGATGTTCAACCGGCGAATGCATCGGCTTGGAAGCAAGATCCTTTTTCCCTCGATCGCAGCGATCCAGAAAAACTAATAGGCCGAGGCACCGAAGATGATAAAGGTCCAATAGCCGCAGCGCTTTATGCCTTAAAAAGTGTGCAAGATTTAAAGCTTCCGCTAAAAGGACAAGTCGAACTGTTAGTGTATATGGCCGAAGAATCTGACTGGAGCGAATTAGAAAACTTTTTAACAACCTATCGCACAGCGCCAGTTAATATTGCGCTCGACTCTGAGTACCCCGTAGTCACCGCTGAAAAAGCTTGGAGTCATATTGAGCTGGGTTTTACCGAAGTTGAACAATTAACCGTAACCGACTTACCACAAATAAACAGTTTTAAAGGCGGCGCCTTTGCCAGCCAAATTCCAGAAAACGCCATTGCCGAGCTTGGTAATATCAGTAAAGAACAGCTTGAGTCAATTAGAACTAAGCTAGAAACCTTTCCCATTACTTATTCCATCACTGGGCAAGGCAATCATGCGTTTATTGCGGTAAAAGGCCGAGCAGCGCATTCATCCAAACCGGAATATGGCGTAAATGCGGTCAATTATTTAGCCCAAGCTTTGAAGCATATTCAGTGGCAACCTTCAGCGCCGGCGCACAGCGTACAGTTTTTAAATGATTTGGTCGGGCTCAGCCTGCATGCCGAGCAATTTGGCAACCTTGCTTATCAACATGAATTTATGGGTAAGCTCACTTTATCTCCGACTAAAATAGGGTTTAATGAGCAGCAAAAGTTATTCATCAACTTACGCAGACCAATAGGTCCAACCAAAGATGCCTTTAAAAAACAATTAATCGATATTTCCAATCAGTGGGCAACATCAAACAATATTGCTATGACAGTTTTAGATGCTTACGTTGGCGAACCGCTTTGGGTTCAAAATGCACCACACACTCCCACTTTGTTAAATGTATTCAGCCACTTTGCCAATCAGCCTAATCCACAACCCATCGCCATTGGCGGCTCAACCAATGCTAAACTCTTTCCCAATGCAGTCAGCTTTGGCCCCACTATGCCAGGTGCTGAATACACAGGTCATTCCGAGCATGAATTTATTCGCAAAGATATATTGGAGCTGACTTTAAAAATGTATACCGCTGCGATTGTAGAAATAGCGGGTCAGTAAATTTTCTTACTATATGGAAAGATATTGATTCACATTATGAAGCGGCTAACATTACTTTTCTTTCTGATATTTATTGCTCATGTTAAAGCAACCATCGTTACAGTTTGTACATTTGAGGGGATAGTTACGTCTAAACCCAAAATTAACAATATGAAGATATCTTTCACTTTTAAAGTCTTATCAGCTGAAGAGTCAAAAGGCCAACCAGCGCTTTGTCTTTCTGAAGAAGGAAAACAACATCTAGTTGAGGCGAACAAGTATGAAGACTCCAATGAGCTTTTTAAGAGTGCAAAGGTTAAACTTTTCGTGGTTTACAATAACTCTGATGTTCAAATATATAGCTTACCTGAAAATGATAAGGCAAAACTGAAAGTCCAATAGGTTATTTAATACCAAGCCTTTTTAGTGCTTTGAATTTTTCCTAATATCACTTGCATCCATTCATTAGCCTTATCATAAGGAATATACTGCATTTGCAATTTATTCGATGCTAAATAGATTTTTAAGGTTGCAAGGTTATTTCTTCG
>JBFHSP010000202.1:0-5491 GCA_041591085.1 Kangiellaceae bacterium
ATTTCTTTGAGTTGTCTTGTGGTTCACTCAATGTTTTTTTTATAAACATTCGAGCAAAATAAATCATCATAATAATGGTCACTAAAATTACTGTGATACTTAGTTGTCCTTCAAATGTAGTTAAGAGTTCTTTCCAAATTTCCATAGGGACTCACCTTAATAATAAAATTAATGAATTTAGGTTAAAACTAGACTAATTCTTTTGATTTGATAGGCTACTGATTCAGATCAAAGATTAAACTCGCAACATCCATATCGCCATTTTTTTCAAGGAGCCGGCATGCAACATTTAACAGTAGGGCTTGCGCAAATAGCACCCGTTTGGCTCAACAAAAAAGCCACGCTAGAAAAAATGAGTAGCTTGTTTGAACCGGCGTCACAGCAGACAGTTGATTTATTGGTGTTTGGGGAATCACTGCTTCCAGGTTATCCGTTTTGGGTGGAGTTGACTGAAGGCGCGCAATTTGAATCAGAACTGCAAAAACAGTGTTTTCAATTTTATGTTGAGCAATCGGTCTGTATTGAGCGCGGCGATTTAGCGTTAATTCAACAGCAATGCAAACAACATCAAATAGCGTGTTATTTAGGCTGTATTGAACAACCTCAAGTGCGAGGTAAAAGTGTTTATTGTTCAATGGTGTATATCGACAAAGAAGGCGTCATTCAATCGGTTCATCGCAAGCTAATGCCAACTTATGAAGAGCGACTCGTGTGGTCAACCGGTGATGGTCACGGTTTGCGTACTCATTCGCTCAATCAATTTACGTTAGGCGGACTTAATTGTTGGGAAAACTGGATGCCCATGGCAAGAGCTTCGTTGTACGGGCAAGGCGAAGATTGCCATGTCGCTATTTGGCCCGGCAATTTGCGTAATACCGAACAAATTACCCGATTTATCGCTAAAGAATCACGCTCTTTTGTTATTAGTGTGAGTGGACTGTTTCATGTTGATAATATCAATCCAGATTTTCCTGGTGCTGAGTTAATGGCGGACACCCTCAAAAAACAAAATCCAAATGCAAGTTGGCTTGCCAATGGAGGATCATGTGTCGCATCACCTAATGGAGAATGGTTGCTCGAACCTATAATAGAAAGGGAAGGATTATTTGTAGTCGAGTTAGATCATGCTGAGGTGTTGAAAGAGCGGCAAAGCTTTGACCCAAGCGGACATTACTCTCGCCCTGATGTATTACAACTCTCGGTCAATCGTACTCGTCAACAAACGGTTGTTTTTAATGAGCACGAAAAGTAAATGACGAAAGAGCTTATTACCAGCGAAAGAATCGATATTTTTTTATCTCCGAAAGCCTTTTGGGATTTTTCAGTAAAACTTTATAGTCAACCAAAAGTTCAGAATATTCTACTCAAGTGGCAAGATGAGCTTGGCGCAAATGTAAATGAAGTGCTGTTTATTCTTTGGTGTAATCGTCAAAAGATTTCTTTTCAAGAAGATATGTTAGAAACAGTAATTAAGAGTAATAAGTATCTTAATCGCGTTACTAATGACTTTCGCCACTCAAGAAGAATGAGATACTTAGAACTCTCTAATGGAATAAATGAAACGGACAATAAAGAGTTAATAAGCTTTAAGAAAAAACTACTTGATCTGGAACTTTATTTTGAATCTATGCAACAAAAAACTTTGTTGAGAGCCACTTGTGAACAGACGTTTAGAAACAAGTTTAAAAAGACAAGAGTTAATAATATCAATCATTTATTGAAAGCCTATCTGACTCATAAAAAAATCGCATGTAGTTCCAAATATAAACTATGCTTAGATATCGAGTACATGGTTAAAGTTTCGGATTAAAAGATTGCGTAAAGATGTATTTCTAATAGCTATAATGATTGGATTTTAAAATTTCTTCTTTTGTAAAGATAATCGTTAGAAAAGCTTCATTAGGATTAAACCTGTTCTCTGCTTCCGTCTATTTTAACAAGTAAAACTATAACGATATGAGCAATATTGCCCCTTCATTCCAAGCCATTAACTGGATCGCCTGTGAAGAACAAATTCACCGGGGAGACGGATTGCCCACGCATCAAATTCATCGAATTAACCTTTTTGATAATAAAGTTTGGATGGCAACAGCTTCAGGACTGGCTATATATGATGGAGAGGCAGTCAGGGTACTTAATCGTAAAAATAAATTACTCAGTCATGGACTGAGATCCGTAGGTGAGGCGAAAGCTTATGCTTTAATCTGTTCTGACAGTGGCATTGACTGGTTGAATCGTCGAAATTTTCAAGTTGAATATCAACTAAACACTGCGGCGAAAGGCTGGGGCTTATGTGAAGGCGCTGCAGCGCTTTCTCCTGAATACTTTCTTTTAGGTTGCACCAAGGGCTTAAATCTGGTGGAGCTAAAGGGTGCAACGATCATACATCAACACTCTTGGCTAGAAGGTGAGTACATTTCCGCCTTGGCAAGTAATAATCATGGGATTTGCTTGTTAAAAAGTAATAAATCTGGACTCTGGTCTTATCAAGACTTACAAGTTAAGCCTATTGTTAGTCGTAAATTATCGAATTTAGGTCACTGTCAAAAAATACGATTTACCGATGATCAGTTCCTTATCACCCTTGAACTTGGAATTGCTATTTTAGACAATCTACTCCATGTCTCCAAAGTCATATTGCTGCCGAAATCACTAACTCCAGTATTATCTTTTTTTCCAGTCAATGATGATTACATTTGGGTTGCAACATCAGATGGCTTGTTTGGTTGCAAGACAGACGATCCAGTAAATATAGTTATTGATAAGTTCTATCTGCATCACAAACAAATTAATGACATTGCAATGGATCATTCAGGAAATCTTTGGTGTGCGTCAGAACATAGCGGATTATTTAAAATCCCTGTTATTGAAAAATGGATTAATCTATGTGAGCCAGTCTCTAATAACTCTTATTTATCACTTCGTAAACTAGATCAATTGATTCTAGTTGGTGGCACCTTACAAAGTTTTATACTTGATCGCGCAAATGAACAATACAAACTGTTAACTGAACTTGAGCAAGTGCAAGTGTGGGACTTGATTGCCGCACCGCCATTAAAACAAATAAAAATCACAGGCTCTGAAAACACTTGCCATGAGCTTTGGGCTGCAACCAGCCGTGGTGTAAGTATACTTAAATCACCCGATTACGAGAAACAAGACATCGAATTTTATCATCCTTGTCGTTGTCTTTATTTTATAGAACATTATGTGTTAGTTGGTAGTGTTACTGGACTATACCTTTATGATCGAAAAAGTTCCAAAATCAATCCTTTGCATTATGGTAGAGATGGTTCTGTTGGCTATGTTTATTCAATTCATTCGGTGGACAATTTATCAATTTACATTTGTACTTTAGGTAGAGGTCTTTGGCGACTCGATTGGATTGACCGCAAGTTGGAGCCTATTGATTTAGGAGCAGATTATGCCAATATTTATAGCGTTGTTTTTCAGGGAAATGATTTGCTTGCCATTAGCGCAGATGACCATATTTTAAAATGTAATGGAAAAAGTTTTATAACTTTGTATCAAAGCAGTTTGAGTGTCGCTGCATGGGTTGTCGAGAAGTATGATGATGATTCGTTGCTATTGGGAACTTCTGAAGGGCTGCAGGTATTAGATTTAAAGTCTGGCGAAATAACGTTTACTTTGGATCAGTTTCCTAATGGCTCTTATTGGGAGTTTACTACAAGCCGTAGCATTATCCGCATAAATCAAAAAGTTTGGTGTGGATTAAACGATTATCTTAGTATTGTTGATGTAAAACAATTAAGAGACATCATTCCACCCATTCAGCCAAAAATAGTTGATCTAACCTTAGGTACAAGTTCTTTAGAAATTGAGCGAAAGCTTTCGATAAAGGAGGGAGATTGGATTTTAAAAGTTGACCTCTCGTGTCATTGGTATTGGAGCAAATCATCGGTTAAATATCAATATCGTTTATTAGGGCTTAGCTCAAATTGGATCCAGTTAATGGGCAACCAAGTTATTTTAACAGGACTTAATCCTGGTCAATATCTTTTGGAAGTAGACGCGAGTTGTAATTTTTCAAAAAACCAGGAGTTTTTTCAACTTTTAGAAATAGATGTTGTGCCGGTAAGAAAGATGGTATTTGCCTTGCATATGCTAAAAAAGTTTATGAATCGAATTTTCGATTACTTTGAAAATCAAAAACTAATGAGAACTAATCGCGCAAAGCTTCATCACTTAGAGTCGACTATTAAACAGCGTACAGAACTTTTGAATCAAGCAAACGAAAAACTGGAACATCAAAATAAAATTTTGACTGAAATGTCGACTACTGATCCGCTAACTGGGCTATTTAATCGTCGATACTTTTTGGAGCAAGCTCTTAAAGAGGTTAAGCGAGCCGTCCGTTCACAGTTACCAATGTGTTTGTTGATGATAGATATCGATCATTTTAAACAATACAACGACCATTATGGTCATAAGCAAGGGGATGTTTGTCTTCAACAGGTTGCTCTGAAAATTCGTAGGTCATTTAATCGAAGCTCAGATTTAACTGCGCGATATGGTGGTGAGGAATTTATTGTACTGTTGGCCGAAACTTCGTTGGAAGATGCGAAACTTGCAGTTGAGAAGTGCTTGCAAAATATTCGCAACTCAGGGCTTGAACATGCTAAATCGTTAACTGCAAGTTTTGTTACCATCAGTTTAGGTATAGCCTGTGAAACCCCTCAGTATGATTTTGATCAAAAGAGCACTATGGAATTTATTAATTCTCTAATAGAAAAAGCAGATAAAAACTTATATCTCGCTAAAAACAATGGACGAAATACATATTTTGTTGATCCGTAATTAATGTATTTAACCTGAGCTCTGGATAAGAAAAACTGCGCAATCCTCTATTTTGCGTCTCACGGTGTTAAACAGACTGAAAACAACCCGTTATTCTTGCGTCTGTTTGCCTTGTTAGCCACAAAACTAGAAGAATTGAAACATAAAATAGCTATAACTTTTTGTTTTTGAGTTAGTTGCTTTATTCAGCATTTCTTATCAGAGTCGAGGTTATTTAACGAAACAATTTCTTAACCCCTATTAAAATTGATTCTATATCAATCAACTAAAATATCTTGTTGTTAACTTGATATCAGTCTCTTCTGATTGGATGGGTTTTCGATTTCTTGAAAATGCAGATTAAACAATAATTTTTATATCAACTAGAAATGTGTTGTTGAGTAGTAATAATAATCTTAGTAATTACGAGTTTTTTTAGCGCGATAATGAAGGATCAATGCAAGATATTTATTTGAATATTTTTGTTGAAAGCAAATTTAAAACCAAAAAATGGGTTGTGCTATACTTGACTGCCTAAGCATACTAGGAGTAGCTAAGCTACATTCAACTAAACAACTCAATTGGGAATGTTAAATGATTAACAATCGCCATAAAATCAAAGAAACTATTATTCAGCTTCTGTCTAATTTAGCGAATCCTAAAGAAATTCAGCAATATTTAAAACGATTTGCCG
>JBFHSP010000203.1:0-5445 GCA_041591085.1 Kangiellaceae bacterium
CTAGCTCGGTCCCATTTTCCATGGATGTCAGATTGCAATTCAAATTGCAGCTGCTCGGTAATTTGGTTGTGCTCATCAATATACATTTGTAACGACCGCATTTCTGCGGTGTCTTTGAACGAAAGTTGAAGAAGCTCAAGGGATAAGGCAATGGTTTGGTTGTTGGATTGTAATTGCTTTTTTAGCACATCAGCATTTTGGGTTGAGTAATATTCGTAAAGTGCACGCTCATGTTCAGAAAAAGCTTCGCCCAATCGACTAATGGCCGAAAATTGAGGCAAGTTTTCTTGAGATAATAACCGGTGGTTAAGGTTGACCGATAATCCTTGATAATAAATATAAAGCGAAAGCGTTCCTGCAACAGTTGCTAAGGTAACGTAAAGTAGAAGAATTTTTATTTTTCTTGGAATGCTTAACAACTATTCATTCCTTGTTTGAAAACGTTTAGTTGAAGCTTTCTAGATAAAGCGGTTCCAGTGTTCATAAGTCCAGTTTTTACTTGTATCACGAAAGGTTAAGATTGTGAGGTTAAGTATAGACAGTATTTGAAGAGTTAACGGGTATAAACAAAAAAGCCAGAACGATTGTTCTGGCTTTAGTTTGAGTGAAGCTTGGATCAGTCACTTAATTTTTTGTATTTAATTCTGTGTGGTTGATCAGCATCGGCTCCTAATCGGCGTTTACGATCGGCCTCATAGTCAGCGTAGTTACCTTCAAACCATACGGTTTCACTGTTACCTTCAAACGCCAAAATATGGGTCGCAATTCGGTCTAGAAACCACCGATCATGCGATATCACTACGGCGCAACCAGGGAATGCCAGTAAGGCATCTTCTAGGGCTCGCAAGGTTTCAACATCCAAATCGTTGGTGGGTTCATCCAGTAATAATACGTTGCCACCACTTTTTAATAGTTTGGCTAAATGCAATCGGTTACGTTCACCGCCCGATAAATCTTTAACAAACTTTTGTTGGTCTGAACCTTTAAAGTTAAAGCGGCCAACGTAGGCTCTTGAAGGAACAGTGTAGTTGCCAACGGTGATGTTATCGGAGCCGTCAGAAATTTCTTGAAATACGGTTTTTTCGCCATCGAGAGCATCACGAGACTGATCGACATAGGCCAGTTGTACGGTTTCACCCACAATAATTTCACCTGCATCGGGTTTCTCTTGACCCATCAGCATTTTAAATAACGTCGATTTACCTGCGCCATTTGGCCCGATAATTCCGACAATGCCACCTTGCGGTAGGCGGAAGTTGAGATCGGTGTATAACACTTTTTCGCCAAAGTTTTTCTGAACACCTTTGGCTTCAATCACTTGTGTGCCTAAACGAGGACCCGGTGGAATATACAGTTCGTGATTTTCATTGCGCTTTTGGAATTCTTGCGATGAGAGTTCTTCAAAACGCTGCATACGAGCTTTTGATTTGGCTTGACGACCTTTGGCACTGGAACGAACCCACTCAAGCTCATCTTTCATAGCTTTTTGATGCGCGGTTTCTTGTTTTTCTTCCATGGCTAATCGGTTTTGCTTTTGCTCAAGCCATGACGAGTAGTTTCCTTCCCAAGGAATGCCATGGCCACGGTCGAGTTCTAAAATCCAGCTAGCTGCATTATCTAAGAAGTAACGATCATGGGTTACCGCAACTACGGTGCCAGTAAAGTCATGTAAAAAGCGTTCAAGCCAAGCGACCGATTCTGCATCTAAATGGTTTGTAGGTTCATCGAGTAGTAGCATGTCAGGTTTTGATAATAGTAATTTACATAAAGCCACTCGGCGACGCTCACCGCCAGATAAATGTTTAACTTCAGCATCCCAAGGAGGTAGGCGAAGTGCTTCAGCCGCTCTTTCAAGAGTACGGTCAACTTCCCAACCGTTAGCCGCTTCAATTTTATCTTGTAAGTCGGCTTGCTCAGCGAGTAATGCATCAAAATCGGCATCGGGTTCGCCAAAAGCATTACTGACTTCGTCAAAACGCTTGAGCCATTGTTTAACTTCTCCCAATCCTTGTTCAACATTGCCGCGAACATCGGTGGTTTCATCGAGCTGTGGCTCTTGGGCTAAGTAACCTATATTAATTCCGGGTTGTGGGCGTGCTTCGCCTTCAAAATCTTTATCGACTCCGGCCATAATTCTAAGCACAGTTGATTTTCCTGCTCCGTTTAAGCCCAGTACGCCAATTTTTGCGCCTGGGAAAAACGATAAAGAAATGTCTTTAATAATGGTTTTTTTCGGTGGAACAACTTTGCTCACCCGACTCATGGTGTAAATGAATTGCGCCATAAAATTCTGCTTTTAAAAGTTAATAACGCTTAATTTTAACAATAATTCCGGTAAAGTGTGAGGCTAAGCTGAAATCAAACAGAATAAGAGGCATTTGTGAGCTCATTGCGACAGGAAAAATCGATTAAATTATATGCAGTTTTTTTTGCAGTGGTTGTTTTAGTAGGTTGCGCCGTAACGCCAGACTCACATCAAACCGATAAAACCGATTGGAGTGAATTGCAAAAACAATGGTTGGAAGCGCAAGACCAAAGGCAATGGAGTCAGGAACTTCTTGAACGCACTTTGCACCAAGGAACATCCTCTGATAAACAGCAAGCGGCTTACTCAATTGGGCAAATTGGAGATGCAAACTCGATCAAAGGCTTAGAACAGATTTGGATGAGTGGAAGTCAAAACTCGAACAACTTAAATGTGTTAACCGCTGTACTTAATGGATTCGCTTTATTACACCATTCAGAAGCTTGTAGTGCTCTGCAAAAATTGCACGCTCCAGATCATAGCCAATTGCAAGCCGCTATGATCAAAGCGGTTGCCCATAATGGATGTGATAATGCATTGCTACTGATTAATCATGGATTACAACAAACGGCTATGGTGGGCGCGAGTTTAGATGGATTAATCGCCTATTTAACCTGGTTTTCGCCTGATGAAAATCAAATGAAATCATTCGATTTTGCTGCTTTACAAGTTCAACTTAAACAGTCAAAAGAATCTTCCATAAGAGAAAGAGCGGCGTATGTTTTAACTCGAATGAAACAACTGCATGTAATGTTAAGTGAAAACTCATTAATTGAGCTGATCAAAAATGAAACCGATCCGCTGACTCAATCAAGATTAATCAAAGCTTGGGGACGTTACTCGCAATCTAAAAACTCCAGCTCGATAGTTATTTTTTTACAGTCTAAAAATCCCGTGGTGCAAATTGAATCATTAAGAGCTTTGGCAACGCATAACAATAATCACTTAGTCGCTGACGCTGTGCTCGAAGTGTTGCTAACCAGTGATGATGAATATTTACAAGTTACAGCATTGCAAGCTTTGCTAGCGGTAAAGCCTGCGACCTCGCCAAAAATTGTGGAGCGAGCGATTCAGTTTGCTTTAAAGTCACAAAATGACTGGTTATTAAATGAAGTGTTGAGTTTCTTGGCCGAAAGCCAACCAGAAAGATTTATTAATTTGGTTAGAGAGTTATCGACTGACGCAGGTCGAATGGTTGCGGTAAAAGCGGTCAACTTAAGTTATAAGCTGAATTCGAGAGAGGCAACCAGTTGGTTAACCAATCTACAAAATCATTCCGATCAATATGTTCAACGTGCACTGCAAAACCCGAATCAACAAGAGCCTGAAAAAAATCCAAACAAAGCGACTGCAGTTTGGAGCGAGATAGAAAATGCAAGTGGCAAACAAGTAAAGATATTGACTAATAGAGGTCACTTCACATTAAGGCTTTCGCAAGAGGCTCCGTACACTTCTGCGCATTTTCTAGAATTAGTTAAAGCAAACTATTACACAGGAACGGTGTTTGGACGCGTTATTCCTAACTTTGTAGTGCAAGGGGGCGAGCATCATGGTGATGGCAGTGGCAGTTTAGGTTGGGCCATTCGAGAAGAGTGGACACATTTGCAGCATGAATCATTTAGTGTAGGGATCGCAACTTCAGGTAAAGATACCGGTGGCGCTCAGTTTTTTGTAAACTTGCAACCCAACCATCATTTAAATTTGCGTTACACCGTTTTTGCTCATGTAATTGATGGTTTTGCAACCGCTGCCTCAGTTCAACAAGGCGACATTATTATTAACACTGAAATCATTGAATAATAAGTATGACAGAACACGCCCATATTAATTCTGAACTCTCTAATGAAAGAGCGCTTAAATGGTCTTTTGCCATTATCTCCATCTTTATGGTGGTGGAAGGTGTTGGTGGTTATATTTCTAACAGTTTAGCTTTGCTTGCTGATGCTGGGCATATGCTCACCGATGCGGCCGCTCTTGGAATGGCATGGATGGCTTTTGTTGTCGGAAGAAAGCCCCCTGATAAGCAACACTCTTATGGTCACCAGCGTTATCAAGTGATCGCGGCTTTTGTGAATGGGTTGTTGCTGATTGCTATGACCATGTGGATTGTGGTGGAAGCATTTGAACGATTTAATGATCCGCAGCCGATAAAAATCAATATTATGATGAGCATTGCGGTGATAGGTCTCATCGTTAACTTAATTACATTTAAAATGTTGCATACCGGCTCGCATGATAATTTAAATATTCGCGGGGCTATTCTTCATGTGCTGGGGGATTTGCTCGGTTCGGTCGCTGCAATTTTAGCGGCTGCTTCAATTTACTTATTTAATTGGTTATGGATGGATCCGTTATTATCGTTAATTGTTGCCGGTTTAATTGTTCGCAGTGGTGTATCGTTAATCGGAGATAGTTTACATATTCTGCTTGAAGGTGTTCCCAAACACATCAATGTGAAACAGGTCAAAAAGCATTTAGAACATAAGTTTCAAGACATTGAAAATGTACATCATGTGCATACTTGGAGTTTAAATGATGATGAAGTATTGATGACATTACACGTGAAAGTATTTCAACTTGAATGTGTTGATGCGTTACTCAAAAGTATCCATGAAGAACTAGAACATGCATTTAATATTACTCATGCCACCATTCAAATTGAGAAGGAATACTGCAGTAGTGAATTGGAACAACATTAAATTAAAAACGGTACTTTTAATTGTTATAGTTTTGCATGGTTGTGCGGTTTATCAACCATCGAATAATGATGATCTTTGTCAAATTTTCTGGGGTGAAACCGATTGGTATGAAGCTGCGGTTGAAGCCAATGATAATTGGAAAACCCCGATTTGGGTAATGATGGCGATTATGCATCAAGAGTCCCGTTTTCAACATGATGTGCGTGCCCCGCGTGATTATCTATTAGGCTTTATTCCTTGGGGTTACAAATCATCCGCTTATGGATATCCGCAAGCCAAAGACGAAGTATGGGGTGAATATAAACAGCAAGTAGATAGCTCGGCTGATCGTGACGATTTTGCTGATGCGATTAATTTTATTGGTTGGTACACCGACAAAACACATCAACGCAACGGTGTTTCAAAATGGGATGCATACAATCAATACTTGGCTTACCACGA
>JBFHSP010000204.1:0-5418 GCA_041591085.1 Kangiellaceae bacterium
TAGAATAGAACTGAGTGAAAATCCAGAATATTTAATCCTTGAATTAGAAACTGCAATTGTTACTGCTTATGAAGAAAAGGGTGCTTTTAAGGAACGACTCAAAAAATTGTCTATCTCAGATGAGTTGGACTATGGAAAGGTTGATTTAGTTGTAGCTAACTATCGTGAAATGAACTCAAAGTCGAAACTCAAAGATTGTAATTGGATCGATTAGTCAAAAGCTTAAAGTAAACTTAGTCAAGTTTTTATAAGGACAAATATATTTGGTGTGGTAAGCAAGTAAGTTATATGCCCCATTAGACTTAGAGAACAACTTGCAAAAATTTATTTTAATGCTTAGCATCAGTTTGGTGCGCAAAGTTAGTCTTGCATCGACTCTGGCGGAGTAATACCAGTATTTTTGAGGGTATATTTGGAGGTATATTGATAAACATATCTCTTGTAAAGCCTTTTAAATCAAATGGTTACAGATAGATATTGGTCGGTCTCGCTCCGACCAATTTTATTTCAATAAAGTCTAAATGTTCATGTTTTTTAGTAGCCGATTAAGGTTAACCGGACTTTAATAATATTTTAAATGTTAAGGCGTAGGTTGCCTTGGATTTCTTTGCTCAATGTTTCAGGTACTTCCCAATCTTTGGCAAGCTGAGACCATTTAGATACATGCTCAATTGTTTCATTAATAGTTTCGTCAATTTTTCTTTTGTTAAATAAAGGACTTAATTTTTCTAAACTGTAAAAATCAGTACGATTAAAGTTGTCTCTTTTGCCGTTTAAGCTCATCCAATGACTATTGACCCATTTACTCTTTGGTTTATAGCTGTATGCAAGATCATACGCTGGCGCAAGCGACCATTGCTTTTCATTGAGAATAAAAGCGATGTTTTTTGAATGATCATCATGATTTCGCATAACAATATTAAAGATCATTCGTTTTAATAATTGTTCAGCTTCAGTTGCAGAGAGTTTTAGTTGCCGGGCAAGGCTAAATAATTCGGCGTAAGAAAAAGACCCCGGCTTTTTGTAATCAACATGGGCAATGCCATTAAGCGTTTGTACATGGATTTTTTGATTAGTTTTTCGGTCAAATCGCTGAGTGATAAAATGTCTTCGATTGCCTTCTTGGAGGAGGTGACAAGGCATCATGTTGATTCCGCATTTAGTTGCAATTAAATGATAAACATATTCCATTGCGCCATAACCAAGCGGATCGCCAAAAGTTTCTTGATTGCTATTATGCTCACTCACACCATCAAATTTCATAATGTAATGAGAAAAGCCATTTGGAATGGAAGTTTGCCCAGACCGAACCTGAGTAAAGTCTTTATTGAAAGCTACTACCGCTTTGGGTCTTGCTCCACCGGCGCTCATTCCCACCGATAGTAAAGATATCATTGCTTCACGGTCTTCTTCGCCTTCGCGGTTCAAGCTAGCTTCGAATTCACCACGCGAGTTTAAAATTTCCTGTGCAATCGATATTAATGAATCGATTTCTACTGGTTGAGAAGCATTTAAACTACGTAATCGTGTTGCTGGAGCAAATTCTAAAGCACCCATACCTCGCTTACCGGTATATTGAAGTCGTTGCAGTGGCGTGATTTCGTTAGGTGAGCGACCTTGCGCTGCAACCCATGCGTTGAGAACTGCGTTACCAAAGTCATCAGGTAACGAATCGGCAATGAGACCGGGTAAGCCTTTAAAGGTATTAAAATCGAGTTCAGGAAAACTATATATGCGCTTTGACAAGGGCATTTTGATAGGAGACAGTTCGATTTCTTTTTTTATAAAACTTGGGGCATATTCAAATGCGCCAATACCTCTTTCAGTATCAAAACTAACCGCGCCCACTTCGGTGTTATGCAATGTGACATTAATAACTTCCATTACCATTTAGGCTTTTCCTCATTATTGTCATGCCGTTGCCCGGAAGCTCGTTGTCGTTTTCTGCCTTGTAATTTAGCCAACTGCAAAGGTGAAATTTCAGGTTGAGGAAGAAATAGATCAAGCTGGTTGGTCAAATTGAGCGCAATCATAATAGCGATAAAAATCTCGAGTTGAACTTTACCTTTTTCGGCATTTAATACCGTTTTACGTGCCACACCAGCGATTTTAGCAACCTCTGACTGGGTTAAATCTTGGTTAAGACGCGCTTGCTTTAAGCGTTCACCGATCGCTTCTGCAAGGGCTGAACTAGTTGAATTTGTGGTCATATAATGCTCCTAATAAGGTACATTAAAGGTATTTTAAGTTGTTAATGGGATTAATTTAGGACTTTATTAAGCTAAAGTCAATATTGACTTTTAATATCCTTAGATGGTTACATCTGTAAGGTTTAATATTTTAATGTAACTATTTAGGGATTTAATGGTAATTGGTGTTAAGCAGGCAGTGGTGGCGAAACCATGCTTTTTAAAGGATAAACCTATCGGATCTTTTTATGGTTCTTGCTAAAAGCAAAAAGAAAGTTAATTACCTGACAAAGCCAGTATAAGTGTTAACGCTTAAAGATCTTAACGGGAAAAGCTGCCAATAAATAGTTAAGCATCAACCTATGTTTTAACAAAGATTCAACTTTGAAAGCATGAATTTTTGTTGCAAAAAAACACTCATTTAAAGTTTTCTTTTGAAAATGCAATTTCTAGGCAAGCTCTTGAAATCTATTCACTAACTCATTTGTTCTAATTTTCGATATTTTATTGGTGATTCAAACGAATCGGCTTAAGCCATGTATGGTGATTAAGTTTCTGATAATAAAAAATATTGAGAGGACCAAAATGAATAGTTTTAAAAAATCTTTGCAGGTAATGTTGCTTTCAGCGCCATTCGTTTTTTCTGCCACATCAGCAAATGCAGCAGAATGTGCTGATCCGGTAGCCGCTGTTATTAAAACATTAGAGTGCATTGAACAAGAGAAAGCATTTTGTGCAGCTTCTGGTTATGCCAATAATTTTGTTAAGTTGCATAATGGGATTGATACTGAAACACCTCAACCAAATTTCTTTTTCTGGTTTGGAGCATTTTATTTTACCAACTTTGACTTAGCGTTCGACCATATCGTTCAAACTGATAATAACCAAGTGAGCATGCGATATATTGAAACCGTGACATTTAATGATGGTGATGTGTTTTATCAGCATGAACATGCTTTGGTAACGGTTGATTCTCGTTGCAAAATTTCACTTTGGGATCAGTACGGAGATAACGCTGAGCAGCAAGCGGTTGAAGAAAAAGCAGATGAAATAAATCCATTCTAAGTATCCATGTGTTCCCCAAGCTGCAGTCGAGATAATATGAATATTCTCAATGGAATTTTCTCACTGCAGCATCTAAATATTTACTCTCTGATGACTGCTTGAGTTGGCGACCCTTATGAGGCTGAGTGTTGATATATTTTAGCGATCGACAATAAGTAATTTCAGATGATCATTAGAATTTTCTAGCCGAGTTTTCTCATAACACAATTATTTTTAACGCTATTCATTTTTACGAAATTCAGACTATGCTTATGGTACCTGCGTAATCGATTAAGTTATCGAGCAAAGCGTGATTTTTGGAGTCGCAATGGATAAAAGTGTCAGCTCTCGCAATACGAGAAACAAAGCCCTAAGAATTAATTTAGATGAAAAGAAGTACGGTACTATTGCTGAAATAGGTGCAGGGCAAGAGGTTGCTCGTAATTTTTTTGTAGCTGGTGCTGCGGCCGGCACAATAGCAAAGACCATTTCTGCTTACGATATGACCTTTTCCAATGCCATATATGGTATTCAACAAGATGGCCGTTACGTGAGTAAAGCGCGAGTATTGGCAATGATTGAGCAAGAGTTTGATTTAGTTGTTGAGCGAATTGGTGATAGCAGACCAAAATCAACACGGTTTTTCTCATATGCTGCCACCGTAGCTGCTAAAAGCTTCAATCGTAATAATGAGTGCCATGCTTGGTGTGCCATAAGACTACAACTTTATCCAGGTGCTCCTCCATCGGATATCGTCATTCACGTTCGCATGTTCGATGATAACGCGGAAGCACAACAACAAGCCTTGGGAGTTATCGGTGTAAACCTTATTTATGCCGCCTATTATTACTATGAAAACCCCAAGAAAATCATCGACTCTCTTACCGACGATATCAAACCTAACCGAATCGAAATTGACTCCATAGAGTTTAATGGCCCTTATTTTGAAGATGTAGATAACCGAGCAAAAAATATTCATTTAATTCGAAGCTGGAAAACCAGAGCTGTAATCTTTACACCTGATGGAAAGGTGGCGACACCTGCAGAATTGTTTTATAAGAAAAATGTATTAACCATTAGAGGATCTTTCAAACCAGTAACCAAACTCAATGTTGATATGATCCAACAGGGGCAGTTATCCTTTTTTAAAATGGAGGATGTAACAAAAGAAAAGACCGTAGTACTTGCTGAAATTTCAATCAATGACCTTCATGGACATGATGCTAATGTTTCTGAGAAAGATTTGCTTGAGCGCGTACAACTGTTAAACCTATTGGGTTATAACGTCATGATTTCGGATTACACGCGATACTTTTCTTTAAGGGCTTATTTTCGTCAGTTCACCCAGTTAGAAATTGGCATTGTGGTTGGAATGGTCAATATTAAACAAATATTTAATGCCGATTTTTACTCTAATTTGGAAGGTGGAATTCTAGAAGGATTTGGAAAATTATTTCCAGATCATACACGGCTATTTGTTTACCCTGAACTCAATGACAAAGGCGAGTTAAGCGATATCTCTAAAGTAATAGTTCCAGATAAAGTAAAACACTTGTATCTTCACTTACTTGAAAATGGTTTTATCAAGGGTATCGATTGTAGTGATCAGGCCTTATTTAGAATATATTCTCGTGAGGTGCTGAAGCAATTAAGCGAGGGAAGAGGCGATTGGGAGCAGATGTTACCCGATGGTGTTGCCGATGAAATTATTAAAAATAAGTTGTTTGGGTTTAGAGGATGATGTTTGTTTGCGATTTAATAATTTGGCATCCTTGCCATGTCTCCTCCAAACTTTTCATCATTCAATGTTAAAGATTAACTTAGCATTATCAGCCATGACCAATTGTGCTTGGTCAAAACTGTAACCCACACGAGTAAGGCTTTCTAAAATACGCTCTTTGTACTTTTTGGTGTTGCCAGGTGAGCCGGGGCCATCTGATCCGTAGATGATTTTATCAACAATATTTTCGTTTTTTGCGCGCATAAAAATACCATCAATGATTTCTCCATTAGGATCACCTCGCTCCGATGCCAGAGCCGATATTTCTATATAGACATTGGCGTATTTTTCAGCTAGGTAAAATACTTCATTAATTTTGCTGAATCCTTCGTGGTTGGCATCGTTACCTGCATGGCCAAGAATGAACTTTACCGTAGGAAACTGTTGAATCGCTTGTTCTAAATA
>JBFHSP010000205.1:0-5398 GCA_041591085.1 Kangiellaceae bacterium
CTAGGTAGGCTAATAGAAAGGATTCTTTACGGCTAATTGAAATATTCTTTTTAACCTACTGAACTGTAATAATCCAGCCTACAAAAAAGTAAGGAAAGCACAATGAAAGGAAAATGCCTTTGCGGCAATGTATTGTTCAAACTGTTGATCAATGAACTTAAGGTTTACAAATGTTTTTGTTCGTTATGTCAAAAACAAACAGGGACTGAATCAAATTTAGGAACGATTATTCCTGAGGATAAGTTTGAATTTTTGTCGGGCAAAGAAAGCATTACCACTTGGGTTAAAGATTCAGGATATACTTCAAGCTTTTGTAAGTGCTGTGGCTCTCCGGTTCCCAATCGATTGCGAAACCGTGCGTTTTATTGGATTCCAGTCGGCTTACTCGATGTGGAATGCAGCGGTAAAATGGTTTCTCACATTTTTACTGACTCAAAAAGGCATATTAGAAATTCAGAATCTTTTGTAGAGTTTAGTGATTTTCCAGTAGGTGGTATTGAGGGACACATTCGTAAGTTATGCGGTGAATAGCATAAAGGAGAGAGTTATTTCTAAAACGGATTAAAAGACAGTTTCTAAGCACATACATGTGTGATTCACTGAACTAATTGGCAAAAAAGAACCAGCTCGATTAGACTCTATATCATTGATTTAAAATGCTCGACGAGCAAATCATATCGAGGAGTGAGCTATGGCGGTAAATACGGAATCTTTTATTAACAGTAATTCAATATTTAAATGGATTGGAGTATCAATTGTTGCTCTGCTGTTAATTCCTTTTATTGCAAGCCAATTCACAGCAGAAGTTAATTGGTCACTATCTGATTACATGGTTATGGCTTCACTTTTAGCTATGTTCAGTGTTGGCTTTGTGTTTATTGCGCGCAAAATAAGTCCCCAAAAAAGGCTGGCTAGTGGAATCGGACTTGTTTTATTGTTTGTTTATATTTGGGCTGAGTTAGCGATAGGCATTTTCACCAACATCGGAAACTAGTTCAATCTTCCATATATTTTTAAGATAGTAGGTCTTCCAATTGCTCAGAGTTTTGCTCAATATCGAGTTCAATCGCCAGTAATTTTGTTTGCTGATTGATATAAGATTGATCAGCATTCACAAATGCTAAACCATATTGATTACCGGTTTCTAGTTCTTGTCGATACTTGATATCACACAAAAGACTTTCAACTTCTATCAGCTTTCCGTCAAAAGTAGAATAACTAAACTGCACGTGGCAATGGGAGGAGCTTTCTAATCGGCTGATGCTATTGATTGCGATTCCATATCGATGAAAGTTCACCGATACGCAAGAGGTCATTAATTTTCCTTGAGTAACTTCACTATCACTGAAGGTATCAGGGCACAATAATCGAGGTCGAATTCGTTGATCTTCATTCATAATTATTCTTATTTTTTAAGTACCAGTCCACGTTCAATCAATGCTTTTAGATCTATTCCATAGCGTCCGTTAGGATGCTCCTGAGCAATATGAACAATTTTTTCGGGCTCTTCAGAAAGGTTTTTAAATAGATCGAATATTTTTTGTTTACAAGGCTGTTTTTCGGCATCTCTTACAATTAAAACTTTTGGTCTGAGTTTTTGTTCGGTGTTGGTGGCTATAACAACGCCTACTCTGCCATCGGTGAGCTCAACAATTGAACCTGGAGGGTAAATGCCAATACATTTTATGAACTCCAAGGCTAGGTTTTCATCAAACTGGCGGCCTCTGTCTTTGTAAATAATATCGAGAGCCTCTTTAGAGGCGCGCGCATTGTCATAAACTCGTGAAGAAGTAATGGCATCGTAGGTGTCGGTAATGGCTATCAATTTGGAATAAAACGGAATTTGATGTTCTATTAGTCCTCTTGGGTACCCCAATCCGTCGATTCTTTCGTGATGGCAATAAGCTACATCAATCGCACTGCTACCTATGGTGGTGTTACTCAACAATAAATCCCGTCCAAATGTGGTGTGCATTTTCATCACCTCCATTTCATCATCGGTAAACCTTCCGGGTTTGTTAAGAATTTCGTCTGGTATTTTTGCTTTTCCTACATCATGCAATAAAGCGGCAATTCCAATTTTTTGCAATTGACTTTCAGGCATGCCCAAGTGTCTTGCAAAGGTCACTGAAAGAATACACACATTCATACAATGCTCAGCTGTGTAATCATCTTTGTTTTTAATTTTGGTAAGCCACATGAGCGCATTGCGGTTATTTAAAATGCTTTTAACCACGTTATCTACGGCTTCTCGAACCGTTTTTATTTCGACAAGACGGCCAATTCGAATGCCATCCATAATGCTTTGAGCGGTTAATTTAGCAAATTTAAAGCATTGGTTAGCATTTTCGAATTCTTGTTCAATCGGGACTTTATTGATGTAGCTAACGTTATTCAGAAAGTTTTCTGGATCATCTTTCTGCCGTTTTTTAGGAGGCGTGACGTGCTTATTCGTTAGTTTTTTCTTTAAACGTGCCGCTAAACCTTCATTTTCAACCCTGCGATCTGAAGAGTCAGCTCGCTGATAGCTTCCGTCAAGGGATCTACGTTCTTCGATGTAAACGTATTTACATACATCGAGCAGAGCATCGATTTCTGTTTGAGTGGTGATTAAAAAGCCTTGAAGTAAAAAATCGGTCTCTTCCCAGGGCCTATCAAGCCTTGTGACATACATTCCTATTTCTAAGTGGCCGACAGATATTTTTACGTCATTGAGCTCTACAGACATACCGACTACATGGCGATTTTACATTTTTCAAGTATAGACGGTTTTCAAAAGTCCTCATGAAATTTTCTGATGAGTTTATCAGTGGTGTTGCGTAAAATAGGCTCGAAATAAACGGAGGTAGCAATGGCATCATTACAAGACCAGTTATTAAAAGCCGGATTAGTGAATAAGCAGCAAGCGGTTCAGGTTAAATCCGCTAAAAAGAAAAACGCAAAAAAGGCTAGAAAAGGTCAGGGCGAAGTGGATCTGTCTAAAGTGCAGGTGGCAGAACAGCGCCAGGCGCAGCAGGAGCGAGATCGACTACTTGCGGAACAGCAAAAGAGCCAGCGGATAGCCAAGGAGCTAGATGCGTCTGTTTGGCAAATGCTGAATCAATTTAGAATTCAACAAATTCAAGGCGACGTTGCTTATAACTTTTCTTTTGAAAACAAAGTAAAAAAGCTCAATGTGACTTCGAGAATTCAAGCGGATTTAGCCTCAGGCCGTTTAACCTTATGTTCTATGAAAAATGAATTTTTTGTATTAACGGCAAAAGCAGCAGAAAAAATCGCCAGTAAAAAACCTGAAGTGATCGTAGTGAATAATAAGTTAAAGGATGATGCGCCCGAAGAAGATGATCCTTACGCAGCCTATCAAATTCCTGATGACTTAATGTGGTAGAAAGGCTTTCTATGGCAGTGTTGTTAACAATGAAAACCCTCTCTAAAACTGGGAGAGGGTAATCGGTGAAGAGTTGTCTAACGTTTTATTTCCATTGACTGCGTTTGCGGCCACCCATTTTGCCGAATAAAAATCCTAAAAACATACCGCCTAAAACCACCAATGCTCCGGCAAAAAATACTTCTTGCTCGAATCTATCATTTAAGCGCTTATTTTGTTGCTCTAGGGTGGTGTTACGAGTTTCTAACTGACTGATTAAGCTTTGATATGATTTACTGGCTTCAACAATAGCATTGGCTGAATTAAGGCGTTCTTGAAGGTTTTGAACTTCTGATAGGTGTTTCGATTTGAGTTGTTCAATGTTTTGCAGCGCATTATTCAGTTCTCGCTGAGTCTCTTTTAGCCGGATAATCGAGCCTTTGGTATCAGTGATAAATCGAGCTAGGGTCCAACCTTCGCGGCCACGTTCATCTCTCACTTTGATAAAGTCATTTTCGATTTCATCGTCTAGTACCGTAACCTGAGTGCCTGCGGGCAAGTAATACAAAATACGGTATTCATTAGTGGCACCGGTTCTAACCGCCGTACTTAAATTATCAGTTACATAAGCGGTTTTTTCTGCGTAAATGAGCGGCGCTATTAACAAAATAATGAGCGCGGAAATGAATTGTTTCACCAGATGACCTCTTGAATAATATGAATGGCATTTTAGGGCAAAACCTTAACGATCAGAAGCATATCACTGCAATAATGCAGCAAATGGCAGTGAAAATTTACAAATTTGCTACTTTTCTCACAATAAAAAAGGCGACTGAATAGTCGCCTTTAACGGTACCAACTGAATATTTACAATAAAATACCTTGAAGAATTAAGAAAAACGCTATTGAAAGAGCTGCACCGATAGGTAAGGTTACGACCCAGCTGATCACAATGCTACGAACCACGCCTAGGTTCAAAGCCGCAATACCACGAGCCATACCAACACCTAATACTGCTCCAACTAGGGTTTGAGTGGTAGATATGGGTAAGCCTGTACCTGAAGCAACAACAACGGTTGTAGCTGCTGCAAGCTCGGCTGCGAAGCCACGGCTAGGGGTTAAGTGAGTGATGCCTTTACCTATGGTTTCCATAACGCGCTTACCAAAAATAGCTAAACCAAGCACAATACCAAAACCGCCTAAAGGTAATATCCACCAAGCAATTTGTGCTTTACCGCCAATGGTACCGCCACTGGTGACAATGCTATGCACTGCAGCTAATGGTCCAATTGCGTTGGCCACATCGTTAGAGCCGTGTGCAAATGCCATACAACAAGCGGTAACAACCATCAGCACTGCGAAAATGCGCTCAACGTTAGTAAAATGCATTTCTTTATCGGCATTGGGCTCAATTTTAACCCGGCTGATGAAAAACGCGCCGATAATGCCCACTACTATCGCTATGGCGACTGATAATAGATAGGCTTCAGAGCCTGAAAGCTGAATGTCACTGATGTGCTTTAAGCCTTTTTTGATGGTAATTAACGTTAATACGAATCCGGCAAATGCCATATAGACAGGAACGTACTTTTTCGCATTTTTCACTGGATGGTCAGTATCGAAAATCAGTTTTTGCGCACTCATGAATATTAAGTAAGCAATAACACCTGAAATAGCCGGGGTTATAATCCAGCTACCTACAATGCCACCTACTTTGGCCCATTTAACCGCTTCAACACCGGCGGCTACAACGGCAAAGCCTACAATCGCACCTACTATGGAGTGAGTAGTCGATACCGGCCAGCCTTTCGCTGAAGCAATAGCAAGCCAAGTGCCTGCGGCGAGTAATGAAGCGATCATCCCGAGCACTAAAAGCTCAGGGTAAGGAATAAACGGGGCTGAATCGATAATACCTTTGCGAATGGTAGAGGTGACTTCTCCACCTGCTAAGTAAGCACCCGCAAACTCAAAAATAGCAGCAATAATAATCGCTTGTTTAATCGTTAATGCTTTTGAGCCGACAGAGGTTCC
>JBFHSP010000206.1:0-5378 GCA_041591085.1 Kangiellaceae bacterium
GTCATTCAGGGTTGAGATTAGGAGTTAACCTTTAATTAAAAGGGCTTTCGCGCTAAAATCTGCCCCAAATTGATGACCCTGAGTATTTGCTATGAAAGTTTTAATTATCGGCAGTGGTGGACGTGAACATGCTTTGGCTTGGAAAGCTGCGCAATCGGACAACGTTGAAAAAGTCTATGTTGCGCCCGGTAATGCGGGTACCGCTAGTGAAGCAAAAGTAGAGAATGTGGCGATTGCCGTTGATGCTATCGATGAACTGCTTGAGTTTGCCAAAACAAATGCGATTGGGTTGACTATTGTTGGCCCCGAAGCACCGCTAGTCATTGGTGTAGTGGATGCCTTTCAAAAAGAAGGATTAAAAATATTCGGGCCTACTCAAGGTGCTGCGCAATTAGAAGGTTCTAAGGCTTTTACTAAAGACTTTTTAGCGCGTCATAACATTCCTACTGCCGCTTATGGCAACTTTACAGATATCGATAAAGCGAAAGCTTATGTTGCTCAGCAAGGTACGCCTATTGTTATTAAGGCTGATGGTCTTGCGGCAGGTAAAGGTGTGATCATTGCCCAAACAGAAGAAGAAGCCTTTGCTGCAATTGAAGATATGCTCGCTGGAAATAAGTTTGGTGAAGCAGGAAGTCGAGTAGTCGTAGAAGAGTTTTTAACCGGTGAAGAAGCCAGTTTCATCGTAATGGTAGATGGCGAAAATGTATTAGCGCTTGCTACTTCGCAAGATCACAAAGCCAGAGACGATGGTGATAAAGGCCCTAACACGGGCGGGATGGGCGCCTATTCTCCAGCACCAGTTGTTACAGACGAATTGCATCAACGCGCCATGAATGAAGTCATTTGGCCAACAGTAAAAGGCATGGCGGCAGAAGGTCATCCCTACACCGGATTTTTATATGCCGGTCTAATGATTAATGCCAACGGAGAATTAAAAGTATTGGAATATAACTGCCGATTTGGCGATCCGGAAACCCAGCCCATTATGATGCGTTTGCAATCTGACATAGTTGAATTATGTTTGGCGGCGGTCGATAAAAAACTCGATCAAGTTGAATGTAAGTGGGACTCAAGAGCTGCTTTAGGAGTAGTGCTAGCCGCTGGCGGTTATCCTGAAAGTTACGCTAAAGGCGAAGAAATTTACGGACTCGATGTTGATTTAGATGACACTAAAGTCTTTCATGCTGGTACTGCTTTTAAAGGCGACAAAGTGGTCACCGCAGGTGGACGAGTGTTGTGTGTGGTTGGTTTAGGTGAAACCGTATCAGAAGCACAGCGTAAAGCTTATATGCGAGCGGCAAGTATCGGTTGGGATAACATTTATAAAAGAACCGATATAGGTTATCGAGCTATTGCCAGAGAGCAATAAATTATAAAGTCTTAAAGAAAAAACGCTGCAATTGCAGCGTTTTTTTTAATAAATAAAAATTCTATTTACCATTTTATTTTAGCGAGTTGTTCTTCACCTTCGGCTAACACTTCATTTGCGATTAAATTGTTCTCATCGATCATAATAAAACGAGGAATACCTGCATTGGCAAATTGTTTATAGATACTGCGATCTTCATCGGCTACCAAGGTAACTTTTAAATTGCGCTCTTCTCTGAATGCCTTTACTTCGTCTACAGTATTTTCTCGCGCAATAGCCACTATTTGGATATTTTGATCGTTTATAAGTTCCGATTCATGCAAAGCTTTCATTGCCCGTTGAGAATCACTGCACCAAGTAGCAAATAATATTACTAGTTTTCTTTGACCTGTTTGAGTAAAGTCAATAATTTCACCATCAATAGTGGTTTTACTGGTTAACGGGAATACGTCTCCTGCTTTTAAGTAAGATTCGTATACAAATTTGCTGGGCTGATTTTCTTGAGTAGAAACTGTTTCTTGAGTTAAGGTACAGGACGCTGAAACTAACACAATTAAGCTAATGAATAGATTTTTCACACGGAGTTCCTTGCCAATAATATTTTGGGCGGCAGTATAACGCGAATACAAAGGCTGTGCGTAAAAATTTAGGTAATTAAAACGTAATTTTTATTTCAAAATATGTAAACAATAAAGGATGAGTTATGAAAGTTAAAATTTGGTTGCTATTAATCTGTTGGTCCTCGATCTTGTGGGCTAATGATCCTCTCGATTATCAGCAACCCTCAAAAGAAATTCTTGAATTGGTTGATGTCAATTTAGCGCCAACAACAATTATTGATGAAGCCAATAAAAACATTGTTTTACTTTATCGCAACACTTATAAATCTATCGATGAATTATCTCAGCAAGAGTTGCGCTTGGCTGGACTCCGAATTGATCCAAAAACTAATATTGGCAGTCGCGTAACTTATTTTAATCATGTGGCCATTCAACGCATGAGTGATAACTCTATTGTTGAAATAACAGGATTACCTAAAAATCCTAAATTGACCAATTTTAACTGGTCAGTGGATCAAAGCTTAATGGCAATGACGCACACAGGCAAAGAAGGAGTTGAGCTTTGGTTAATTGATATTGAAAACGCAACAGCAAAAAGATTAACGGATCTAGTACTTAATGCAAACATGGGTAACCTCATTGAGTGGATGCCCGATAATCAAACAATGTTGGTTAAAGCGTTGCCTAAAAATAAAAAGCAACTCATTGACACAAAGTCAGCTGTGCCATCAGGACCGACTGTATCGGTCAGTGACGGCAAGAAAGCGCAAAATAGAACCTATCAAGATTTGCTGAAAAACAAAAATGATGAACATAACTTTGAGGTTTTAGCTGAGTCTGAAATTAAGAAAGTCAGTATTAAAGGAAAAGTTTCAGACTGGATTGGTGTTGGTATGTATGGCGATATATCCATTTCGCCTAATGGCGAATATGTATTATTAACTCAATATTCAAAACCGTTTTCTTATTTAGTTCCTTATAGCCGTTTTCCTCATACGGTCACGGTATATAGTCATAAAGCCAAGAAAGTATCGACGATAGTAGAAGTACCATTATTAGAGGACTTGCCTAAAGGATTTATGGCGGTTCAAAAAGGTCGTCGCTCAGTTAACTGGCGGTCTGATAAACCTGCATCGCTTTATTATTTTGAGGCGCTCGATGAGGGCGATCCTGACAAAGAAATGGAATTTAGAGATCAGTTAGTTGAATTAAGCTTACCGTTTAATGGTAAAGGTAAGAGTTTAATGAAAACACATAATCGCCTTTACAGTGTTACATGGGCAAATGACGAACTCGCTCTTGTTCAAGATTACTGGTGGAATAATCGTAATACTAAAGCATATTTGTTGAATCCATCAAAAGTTGAAGGTAACCATTCAATAATATTTGATCGTAATTATCAAGATCGCTATAACGATCCAGGAGCGTTTGTTACTCATCGAAATGCGTGGGGTAAGAACGTTTTAACGCTTGCCAACAATAAATTGTTTTTGCTTGGAGATGGTTATTCTGAAAAAGGACAGTTTCCATTTTTAGATACTTTCGATTTAAGCGAAAAAAAATCAAAGCGTATTTATCAATCAACCTTTACTGATAAACTTGAAAACTTAGTTCGCTACGATTCAAAAAATAATCAATTGATGGTGAAAATTGAATCGAAAAATGAATATCCAAATTACTATGTTCGTAATTTGAATGATCAAACAATCACGCCAATTTCAAACTATGAAAATCCATTTAAATCCATTCAAAATGTAGAAAAGCAAGTTATTACTTATAAACGAGATGATGGGCTAGAACTCACTGCAACGCTTTATTTACCAACAGATTATGAAAAAGGTAAACAATACCCTATGATTTTATGGGCGTATCCGCGTGAATTTAAAGACAAGTCGAGCGCTTCTCAGAATACCCAAAATCCGAATGAATTTGTTTATCCTAATTATGGTTCTCCTATTTACTGGGTGACTAAGGGGTATGTGGTGTTAGATGATGCGTCATTTCCAATTGTTGGCGTTGGTGAAGAAGAGCCAAACGACTCGTTCAGAAAACAGTTAGTCGCCAATGCAGCTGCTGCGATCAACGCGGTAGATAATATGGGGCTAATTGATCCTAAACGGGTTGCCGTAGGAGGGCACAGCTATGGCGCTTTTATGGTGGCTAATTTGCTTTCGCATTCCGATTTGTTTGCTGCAGGAATTGCTCGAAGTGGTGCTTATAATAGAACTTTAACTCCTTTTGGTTTTCAATCGGAAGAACGTTCTTACTGGGATGCTCCAGAGGTTTATTACACCATGTCGCCTTTTATGCACGCCGATAAAATGAAAACGCCCTTGTTATTGATTCATGGAGAAGATGATAATAATTCGGGGACTTACCCAATGCAAAGCGAGCGTTACTTTAACGCGTTAAAAGGACTCGGTGCCCCGGTTCGTTTGGTGATGTTGCCTAAAGAAAGTCATGGATATCGCGCTAAAGAAAGTGTTCTTCATGTTCTTTGGGAACAGGATCAATGGTTGGAAAAGCACTTAAAAACGACTGATTGATTATAAATAAGTCGCTGGTCAATGAACGGTAAGATCAGCGACTTTATTTACTTTACAGTTATTGATTCGACCCAAATCAGTTCACAGGCACCATTGCCAGTGTCTTCACGAGTCAGTGAACTTTTCCAACCCCAACCATCTTCTCCTTTAACTGAAACTAGCTTTCCTTGAATTGAAACCACATCACCCTCATTGACAAAGCTGAGTGCTGTTTTAACCTTATCATTGGCTGGAATTAAATGCATGTTGGCACTACTTGTTTCAACTTCTCTGCGAGGAATTACAAAGTTATCAGTGTTCCAGCGATACCAGCGACCGCTTTGTGAAATTGAAAAATGCTTTAGAACTTCATCGTCACTCATTTTTCCCCAGCCCAAGGCTAAATCGATAGGCGCAAGTTCGGATTCTCGGTCAATATAATAACGTTCCTTGCCTAAAACTTTCGCTTGAATATAAAACGTTGCAAGGGGCGTTATGGTGTAGTTTTTGTGAGTGAAGCTAGCAGAAGAAGTCAGATTGGTTTGAACCGGTGTCATTGGCGCTACAATACCTGGCCCATGATCGATTTTTTTATCAGGCCAAACAATAATGGCCGTAACTATGATTGCAATAATAATAAGAGCTTGGTTTTTCATAAGCCGAGCCTATAGAGAATAATAATTAAATGTTAGCAAACTGAATTTCGAGTAGTATTCGATAAATTATCGAACAGAACTCACCATAGTTTTGGAATCTGTCTTTTCTTTGGTCGTTTATTTTTTGTCGAACTGTTTAATCAATGCAATTCTTTCTTCTGTGGGTGGATGAGTTGATAAAAAATCAGTGATTGCTTTGTAGTGGGGGTTATCTTGTTCACTGATTTTATCTTTCTTATAGTTTGAAAATCGTTTCATCACGGTA
>JBFHSP010000207.1:0-5378 GCA_041591085.1 Kangiellaceae bacterium
ACCTGTATCGTTCAGCCTGCGCAATATAAAATTCATTTTTAATAATTAACTCGACTGGCTCTGAGAATGAACTTACTTTATAAGTTTCCTGTGTAACTATCTTACTTCTTGATTTTTCACGTTTAACTTTAGTTAATTGCTTAGACTTTCCATCTAACACCAGAGCACGTTCTAGATTTATACGGCCGATATTTTCCAAACCACCTCGTTGAAAAGACATGGTTCCATCAAGCCAATACGATTTTCCTTCAATTTCTGCTTTTAAAATCACATGATTGAAAGCCAATGGACTTGGTATTCGTTCGTCCAATGAGCGTTTTAAATATGTCGAAACCAAAGCCGGACTTGATTTAACATTTAGATGTTGAAATATTGCTTGTAATAAATTGGTTTTGTCCTTGCAATCTCCAAAACGGCTTTTAAATACATCAGATGGTTTATTAGGTTTATGTGTATTGTCTCCAACTTCGATACCAAAATATCTAATTTCATCTTGAACAAATTGAAGTGCTTTACCGAGCACTTCGTCTCTGCTACTTGATTCATTTTTCCATTGCTCAATTTTCTCTAAGATCTCATCTGACAGCGATGCTTCAGAATAAAGCGTTTCGGCCCACTCTCTGACTTCACTCCAGTTTTTATATTCACTAAACTCTATGAAAGCGTAAGGTAAGTACCAACTTGGATATTCTCCCTCGTCAAATATCGCCTTGCGATTTTCAAAATACCACGCATAAGTAATTCCCTTGTTACCTTCTTCTTTTTGGTATTTTTTTCCGAGTTCATTAAAGTATATTGAGCGATTTTGAGAAGTGTGGACTCTGAGCTCCTGTTTTACGATGGATGTAGACCAATCGATGTTAAATAAACCAAAGCGTTTGCCTCCAAATATGGGATTAAATCCATCGATTGTATAGGCATACTCAACTAAATCACCAACTCGGATATCTTTTAATATTGCTAGTGCAGTTTTAACGCCATTGTACTGTCGTTGCTCTAGATCTGTTTGGCTACTAAATGTTTTAATATCTTCAAGATTAAGCCTATTTAATAGCTTACCGTTACGGATCACATCAATATTATGCAAAATTAATCTTTGGAAATTTTCATTGAATGAAAAAGTTAATTCTGATGCTTGTTCCAAGCCTTTCAGATTATTAATTTCAAGAACAACTTTTTGATAGTAGGCAATTCCTTTTTGATTCAAATTGTATTGCTGATCACTTAATAAGTAAGTGATTGCAGCTTCATCGCTTTTGTTCTTATTTTTGGGAAAAGATACTGGCGTAACCCACTCTGGTTTTGGAGATATTTCAACTTCAGATGCCAAAGAAACTTGAATTAAAAACAATAAAAATAAAAAACTAAGCCGATATTTCCTATACATGACTACTCCTAAAAAAAACGGGAGAACACCTCCCGCTTAAAACTAAATATACTTCACTTCACCAATTTCATATTCCACATCGCCACCGGGAGCCTTAACAACCACTTCATCGCCTTCAGACTTACCCACCAAAGCGCGTGCAATTGGTGATGAAATACTGATTTTACTCAACTTAATATTCGCTTCATCTTCACCCACAATTTGGTAGGTCACTTCTTCTTCGGTTTCTACGTTGATAAGGGTAACAGTAGTACCAAAAATGACTTTTCCGTTATTGGTCATACTGGTCACGTCGATGACTTGAGCATTAGAAAGCTTGCCTTCAATTTCTTGAATGCGGCCTTCAATAAAGCCCTGTTGCTCTCGTGCCGCATGGTATTCAGCGTTTTCTTTTAGATCGCCATGCTCGCGGGCTTCAGAGATAGCCGCAATGACTTTAGGACGAGCTTCCATTTTTAAGTGTTGTAACTCTTGTCGAAGCGCATCCGCTCCAAGCTTGGTCATAGGAACACGTTGCATTATTTAACTACCTTTTGATGAAGTTCTTGGACAGATACAACTACCTGGCGAGTATGCTGCTTAATCGCTTGAGTGGTCGCTAAAGCACCTGCGATAGTGGTAGTGTAAGCCACCTTATGTTGAAGCGCTGATCGACGAATGGTAAACGAGTCAGCAATAGCTTGTTGGCCTTCAGTGGTATTCACAATGTAATCCACTTCATCATTTTTAATGGCATCAACAATATGCGGACGACCTTCGTTCACTTTGTTAACGTGACGACAAGGAACACCGGCGGCCAATAACGCGCGCGCTGTTCCACCGGTGCCCATTAATTCAAATCCACACTCAATTAACGCACGGCCTACTTCCGGTAGCTTCGCTTTATCGGCATCTCTTACACTGATGAAACAACTTCCACCAAATGGTACTTGAGATTTTCCGCCAAGCTGCGCTTTATAAAAAGCTTCACCAAAGGTTTCACCAACACCCATAGCTTCACCAGTCGATTTCATTTCTGGTCCTAAAATTGGATCAGATCCTGGGAACTTATTGAATGGGAAAACAGGTTCTTTAACCGAGTAGTAAGGAGGAATGACTTCTTTCGTTGCGCCTTGCTCAATGAGCGAAGTACCAGCCATGACTCGCGCTGCAATTTTGGCGAGCGGAATACTGGTTGCTTTAGAAACAAAAGGAACTGTACGCGAAGCACGAGGATTCACTTCAAGCACATAAATATCTTTGCCTTTAATCGCAAACTGCGTGTTCATTAAGCCTCTAACGTGAAGCTCTTTGGCCATCAATTCAACTTGCTTACGCAATTCGTCTTGAATTTCTTTAGAAAGACTGTGCGGAGGAATTGCACATGCAGAGTCACCAGAGTGAACACCTGCTTGCTCGATATGCTCCATAATACCGCCAATTAAACAGGTTTCGCCGTCATAGATACAATCCACATCAACTTCAATCGCATCGTCTAAAAAGCGATCGAGCAATACGGGTGATTCATTTGAAACGCTAACCGCTTCATTCATATAACGACGTAATTCGTCTTCGCTATAAACAATTTCCATAGCGCGACCGCCCAGTACGTATGAAGGACGAACCACTAACGGATAACCAATTTCATCGGCTAAGCGAACACCCTCTTCAATATTACGAGCGGTACGATTAGGTGGCTGTTTTAAACCTAACTTGTCGATAGCACGTTGGAAACGTTCACGATCTTCAGCTCTGTCTATAGCATCTGGCGAAGTACCAATAATGGTTACACCTTCGGCTTCTAAAGCACGACATAATTTAAGAGGGGTTTGTCCACCGTAATGAACAATAACGCCTTTAGGTTTTTCTTTGGCCACAATTTCGAGTACGTCTTCTAAGGTAACCGGTTCAAAGTAAAGTCGGTCGGAAGTATCGTAATCGGTAGATACGGTTTCTGGATTACAATTAACCATAATGGTTTCGTAACCATCTTCACGCATGGCAAGTGCGGCATGGACACAGCAATAATCAAACTCGATACCTTGACCAATTCGGTTAGGCCCGCCGCCTAATACCATGATCTTTTCTTTATCCGATGGGTTCGATTCACACTCTTCTTCATACGTTGAATACATATAAGCGGTGTCTGTTGAAAACTCAGCAGCACAAGTGTCGACTCGTTTGTAAACTGGATGCACACCTAATTTATGACGTAACTTTCTGAATTCTTTTTCTGTAACGCCCATAAGATCGGATAATCGTGTATCTGAAAACCCTTTTCGCTTATATTTTCTTAAGGTCTCGGTTGTTAGTTCGCCAAACGGTAAAGTGACTAACTCTGATTCCATTTGAACCAATTGCTGAATTTGCACTAAGAACCAAACATCGATGTTAGTTAAACGAGCGATGTCTTCTAAAGAAAAGCCCGCTCTGAAAGCATCTGCGATGTACCAAATTCGATCGGCGCCAGGTACGGTTAATTTTTGCTGCAATAAGTCTTTAACGTTTTCGCTCGATTGATCAACAATTGGGTCAAAACCAGAACGACCTACTTCTAACCCTCGTAATGCTTTATGCATTGACTCCTGGAAGGTTCGACCGATAGCCATGACCTCACCCACCGATTTCATTTGGGTAGTTAACGTTGCATTAGCATTTGGAAATTTTTCAAAGTTAAAGCGTGGTATTTTAGTGACGACATAATCGATAGAGGGCTCAAACGATGCGGGTGTTTTTCCACCAGTAATATCATTTTTTAGTTCATCTAAGGTGTAACCTACCGCTAATTTGGCCGCCACTTTAGCAATTGGGAATCCGGTTGCTTTAGATGCAAGTGCCGATGATCTAGATACTCGCGGATTCATTTCAATAACGACTAAACGACCATCTTTTGGATTCACCGCAAACTGAACATTGGATCCACCAGTTTCAACACCGATTTCACGCAATACTGCCAGCGACGCATCTCGCATGATTTGGTATTCTTTATCCGTCAGGGTTTGTGCTGGAGCTACCGTGATGGAGTCTCCGGTATGAACGCCCATAGGATCAAAGTTTTCAATCGAACAAATGATGATGCAGTTGTCCGCTTTATCACGCACCACTTCCATTTCATACTCTTTCCAACCGATGAGCGATTCATCGATTAGAAGCTCATGGGTCGGAGATAAATCTAAACCGCGTTCGCAAATTTCTTCAAACTCTTCCCGGTTATACGCAATACCGCCACCGGTTCCACCCATAGTGAAAGATGGACGAATAATGCATGGGAAGCCGACTTTGTCGAGCACTTGAAGCGCATCACTCATGCTATGAGCAATGCCAGAGCGCGGCATTTCCAAACCAATTTTACGCATGGCTTTGGCGAATAAATCACGATCTTCGGCTTTATCAATCGCTTCGCGATTAGCGCCAATCATTTGCACACCATGAATTTCTAGTACGCCGCGCGAAGCTAAATCAAGCGCACAGTTCAGTGCTGTTTGACCACCCATGGTAGGCAATAAAACATCGGGCTTTTCTTTTTCAATAATTTTTGCAATGACTTCCCAGTGCAATGGTTCGATATAGGTTCTATCGGCCATTTCAGGATCGGTCATAATAGTGGCTGGATTCGAGTTAACTAGAATCACTCGATACCCTTCTTCTTTTAACGCCTTACAGGCTTGCGCGCCTGAATAATCGAACTCACAGGCTTGCCCGATAATAATGGGGCCTGCGCCTAAAATTAAGATGCTTTGAATGTCGGTACGTTTTGGCATAATGGTGCTCTTAAAGTTTTGGGGTTAATTGGAGATTGTGTTTATTACAATCGCGCAACTAACGGTTCGCTTTCATTAATTCGATAAAGTGGTCAAACAGTGGTGCTGCATCTTGTGGACCTGGACTTGCTTCAGGATGTCCTTGAAATCCAAATGCAGGTTTGTCAGTACGTTCAATACCCTGCAAGCTGCCATCAAACAAACTGACGTGTGTTGGTTTTAAGTTAGCCGGTAACGTTTTTTCGTCTACT
>JBFHSP010000208.1:0-5355 GCA_041591085.1 Kangiellaceae bacterium
ACTACTTCAGAATCAGCGCAGCTAGAAAAAGCCTTGTTTGAAATTAAAGAAGCGGTGAATCAAATTGCCGACAAAAACGCAGCCACCCAAGCCACTTCCAAATCGCAACAGCAACTGGCCAGTGAAATTGAGCGAATGCTTAACGAAATAAAAAGTATTTCAGAGTCAACTGCAAAATACTCTGAAGATACAGTTTATGCTGCAAAAGAAATGACTGGATTGGCGGATGCTATGAGAAAAACCGTAGAAGATTTTACTCGATAAATTTTGAAATCAACTCTCAATTCTACCCCTATTCAAATATTCGAAAGGGGTAGAATTGAGAGATCTTTATTGAATCGGTTAGAAACTGGTTCTTAATCCAATCAACCAATTTCGCTTTGCTCTGGGTGCTAAATCTTTTAAATATGAAGGGTGATCGCGGGCTTCTTCATCGAGTAAATTATTGCCTTTTAAAAAGACTAAAGTTTCTTGGTTTGAGCCGATGAAACGATACGCAATTTCTAAATCAAGCATGTCAAACCCATTAGTTGGCAACTCACTTTCGAATAGCTTTTGTTGTTTACCATGGCGAATGAAACTGAGTTCTGCAGAAATTAGGTCGGCATCCAAATTTAAATTAAAACCGTATTTTTTAGGTGGCATGCGAGGAATATACTCACCAGTAGTAAATTCAGCATGAACAAAATCAGCAACTAATCCAAAATCAAAATTTACGCCATTCAATGAAAATAGATGGGCATTAAAACTGGTTTCTAATCCATAAAAGCTAGCATCTTGTTGTTGATAGGAAATTAACGGAAGCTCATCCATTTCACCGCCAGGTTGACCATAAATATAATCACTAAAATCATTTTGGAAAACATTAATTTCGGCAGACCAGTCATCGAAGTTAAATCTAAAAGATAGATCAAAATTTAATGCGCTTTCTTTATCTAAATTTGAGTTACCCACTTCAAAAGTTTGAGTGGCTGCATGCTCACCATAAGAAAAAAGTTCTTCTACCGAAGGCGCTCGCTCTGCCAAGCTGATATTTGCGGCCATTTTAGTGTTTGCGCTTAAATCAATCACCGTACCCAGAGAGCCACTGGTTAAACCAAAAGATTGCTCAGCAAAGCCATTTGCTACCACTGAGACACTTTCAAAACGCACCCCTGTTTCTACTTTAAAGTGGGTCCATTTTTTTTCTTCTAATAAAAATAATGCATGAGTTTCAGTAATTGATGGAGGAACAAACGCTTCATCGCCAATGGCTGAGAAATCTCGGTCACTCCACTGATAACCAACAATACCTTTCCACTCGGCTATTGGTGCATGTTTAACGTAGGTTTTAACTTCGGTTGCTTTGTTTAAAAATTCCGTGCCTATTTCGTCTTCTTCTAATTCTTGATGTTGATAATCAGTGTATGAAGCGGCTACAAACCATTGCTCGATATTGGCAAAAGGTGCGTTGATTTCTACCTGAACATCGTAACGAGTTTGCTCCATGTCAATTTCAACACCGTGATGTTCTTCCTCTTCAATCGGTGCGGGATCTTCTTCATGGTGTTCCCCATGTCCGGGAACGCCATAGGTTTTAGTGTTGTTTTGAACGGCAAATCCAATATGGCCCCAGTCAGTCAGTCTGGTCCATCCAAGTGTTACCCCTTTAGCATCCGATCCGCTATTTTCTAAAATGCCTGACTCTTCTTCTAAATCTTCTGACGATTCACCTTCAAACGCTAATAAAATATCGGATTCGCCATAGCCTGGGATAAGCAAGTCATCGGTGCTCGACTTAAAACCATCGAAATGGAAATTGTTTTTGTCATTGCCATAATCAAGCGCGAAAACAGTAGAGCGTTCGGTTGTGGTGCTATCTCCTAATCGAATTTCTATACCACCTTCTAATCCAGGGCTGTAATTAGGATTGATTCGATTATCGGTGACGTTAACAACGCCTCCTATTGCTCCTGAGCCATACAATAAAGTGGCAGGGCCTTTTAACACTTCAATTTGTTCTGCGAGTAAAGGTTCTAAGGCGACATCGTGATCGGCGCTGGTGGTTGAGGCATCTTGTACAATCATCTGGTTAGTGGTCATCATGATTCGGCCGGCTGACAGGCCGCGCACAACCGGACGAGCTACCGAAGGCCCGAACGAAGACATACTCATTCCCGGTTGTTGACTAAGAATTTCTCCAACGGTACCAGAGCGTTTTAGAGTTAACTGTTCACCTGAGAGCAGAATTGCGGGTGCGGCCATATCCAGTTTGGTGTGCTCAAGCGGGTTGGCCAAAATCACTATTTTCTTTTCGGAGCTAAAGTCGGCGGTTACTTCTAACACTTGGTTATCGCTAGAGACCGAAATGGTTTGATGAATATGACCTTGCGGCTCTGCATGAATGTCTAATACATAATCGCCGGGTTCAACATCGATAATAACTTCGCCGTTGTTATTAGTGATGGCACTTAAGTTTAGCGATTCAATTTTCACTTGAGTTTGCGCCAAAGGCTCTCCGTTTGGCTTAATCAGTTTTAAAGTGTGTTCTTTTGCAAAAGCTTGAGCCGAAATGAGCAGACTAAGCATAGATAACTTAAATAATGGTTTCATTTTTGTTCCAATCTGATTGTTAGTATTAAAGTCTTTTTAACCAGCATCGAATTGTTCAGGCATGGCCTACACACCTATCGGTTGGCATTTAAGCAAGTGCAAGTGCTGACAAAGACTCAAGTTAAAAGTTTTTGGATAGAAAGATCAGATTGAAGCAGGCGGGGCTTGGGCAATAGGCCGTAAAAATGGGATATAGATTGGGATGTAAAGACTATTGGTGCTTTCAATCGTTGCAACAACGGGTTTTGAGGTAAAAGCATCCGTGTTAACTGTATTGCCTAAATGAGAAGGCGCATTGCCAAAATGACACCACTCACAATCCCACTCAATCTGCTGATGCTCAGATGAGTAAATATGATCCTGCTGCGCGAACAAATTGATGTTCATGCTGACAATAATTAGCAGAATGATATATAGGGAATGGCGTTTCAAAATAAGGTCATACCAATTTAAAGTTGTGCCGATTTTCGCATTTTCTTAAAAACATAGCAAAGACAAGCAAAAAGAGTTTGTTTCAAAGTTTTAAGGCAGCGAAAATAGTGTTTTGCAGCTAGACTTAACCAAAGCAGAAATAAATTATGACGAATAACGAGGTTGATAAGTGTTAGCCATACCAGTTATTGAAGTAAAAGCGGGCCGTTGTGTTCATACCCATTTAGATAAATCAAAGTCAAAGATTATCGCTGACGATGCCTTTGCCTGGATTTCGAAATTGGTGGAGCAAGGCGCTGAACAAGTGAAATTGGTGGATGTTGACGCTATTTCCAATCGACAACCAGAACACTTAAGTCTTGTTTCCAAAATAAAAAAACAGTTTCCAGATTTAAAGCTTCAAATAAGCGGCGGTGTTACCTGTAATGATGATATCCAGATTTGGCTAGATGCCGGTGCTGATTGGGTCACTATTGGTGGTAGGTTGCTGCGCAAATACGATGACTTAGAGTTGATTTTGGTAGAGATGGGTAAACACCTCATAGTAAGCCTCGATGTAAAAGAATCTTTTTGGAAAAATGGTTACTGCCCGGTTCCAGGCATGGCGTTTTCTGAGTGGATCCAAGCGCTGCAAGAAGAAGGAGTTAACTCGCTAATGTTTACCCTCATTCCAGAACAGGGACACGTAAGCGGAGCTAATTTACTGGCCGCTGCGGAACTGTCCCATAAAATCAGCTTGCCGGTTATTGCTCATGGCGGTGTGCTTTCGCGTCACGATTTGCTTAGTTTATCAGCAGAAAACTTTGCCAAACTTCGTGGCGTATCTATTGGAAAGCCGCTGTTAGAAGGCGTGTTTACCTTCTCAGAAGCGAAGCTAATGTTGGATCAGGCTGCAAATTAATAAGCAGCTTGTTGAGTAAGACCTTTTTAACGAACAGCTTTTACCAAGAGTGTGGTAATGCCTTATTGATGGTGATGTAACCGTCATCCATTTCAATATATTGGCCGGTTCTTAAATCTTTTAAAATACGAGCCACCATTTCACGTGATGCACCCACGCGATTGGCTATATTTTGTTGAGTGAGCTTTTCAGTAATAATCCATTTTCCGTCTTTTTCTTCAGCCATATTCAAAAGAGTGACTACAATACGGCGATAAACATCCATTAAACCAAGCTTTCTGATGGTTTCAGTGGCTTCACGTAGTCGCGTCACCAAATGGCTCATTAGCTTCATCGAAAACTCTGGATGGGTCAGCATAACTTCTTGAAAATCTTTATCGTTTAAAATACCAAGCCGGGTTTCATCAAGCGTCATAACCGACGCGGTGCGTGGAATTCCTTCAATTAAGCCTAACTCGCCAAAGAATTCGTTCTTTTCGTGAATATTAACCACGATCTCTTTGCCTGTTTCGTCATCTAGGTATACTTTCACGCGGCCAGACAATATAAAATACATGCTGTGTGAGGGCTCTCCCTCAATCACAATCTGGGTTTTTCTGGGAAATGTTCGAAAGGTCAATTTTTGACTGATATCACGGACTTCATCAGGCGAGATATCGGCAAAAATAGGAAACTCAATTAAATCCATAAAGTATCTGCTCTGTACACGACTTTTGTCGAACAATACTTGCATAATAGCCACTCCTTAAAAATTTCGTATAGGAGACAATTTCAGAGCGTTTTATGCAAGTGTGAATAGTACCAATTGTTACAGAATAGTTGTTAATAGTATAGATTGTTATAGATAAGATAAAATTTTCGACAATTCAAAGGAGTTTAAAGGACCAAAATATAGGTTATTTGAAGTAATTAGGTATGGATTTAGCGAAAATCGGACTCATTTTGTGCTTATTTGTAAGCATGGCGATAGATGCTGGGACACGTTCCTACAGGCAGGGTGGCGCTTCGATTTATTTTACTGAACTGGGCCATCTAAAACATCAGGCCGACTTGGGCGACCCAAGTGCGCAATTCCAACTGGGTAATTTATACCTTTCACCGCCTGAAGACACCGCTATTAAACAAGATTTAGAACGAGCCGCCGAGTATTATTTTCAAGCCGCACTACGTAATCATGCTGCTGCTCAATTTAACTTAGGGGTTCTCTATTATCGCGGTAGTGGCGTGGTTGAAAATAAAATGATGGCGTCGGTATGGTTTGCTCTGGCTGCCGAAAATAGTTCTATATCGGCCAAAAGCGTGAGCCGTTCGGCTAAGAGTTCATTGGATGATTTACAGCAAGAGTTAGCGGAAGACGAAAAAAATCAGCAAGTATCATGGGTAGCTCAGTATCGCGAAGTGATTGCGAGCAAGAATTATCGGATGATGAA
>JBFHSP010000209.1:0-5293 GCA_041591085.1 Kangiellaceae bacterium
CTACCGTGGTAGTCAACTCCACAGCACTTTACACTGCAATTTTGGATATTCCCGGTCTAACTCTTCAAAACATCTTTTAAGGTTTAAAAAAGCTTCTGGCATATTTCCCTGAAAAGTCGCTATTCCAATAAAATTAATTTCTTTTAGTAGGTTGGGCAGAGTTTGCTTTGCGTAGCCCAACGAATAAATTTAGGTTCTATACAATTTCTTTTTCTAAAACGGTCTTTTGAGCTACGACCTGCTAAAATAATTAAAATGAGTTAACATTTTCATGACCAATGACTGATTCAAGAAATAGAAATTATTCATTATATTTTCGAACCTTTAGGTGTTGGGCTTCGCAAACTCTGCCCAACCTACCGCGCTGCAGCTCGGTCTAACATTGCATCAATTAATGGAGCATATGCTACTATTAACTTGTCTGGATTATCTTTTGAAGAAAGCTCTTCATATGTTCCCGTTACCCCAACTTCTAATTTGCTCATTCAATATCCTTACTCTAATCCGGTTGGGTTAGCGCAGCGAAACCTAGTGCGCTTTTAAAAGATTCACTTAACAAGAAAAACTCCAATAGTACTTATTAATAATCCCAAAAGTGAAACTTGAGTTAATCTGAAAAGATTACTCATATAAGGCCACTCTTTAAACGGATTTGACCCTAGAATGAATATCCAAAACTTAATAATAGTGAACAGATTCATACTTAAATTAAGTGTATCTGGTTTTCCTAGCTTTACATATGCTTCAGGATAATGCTTTTTTATCGACCAAAACAAAAGTCGTTCACAGATGATAAATATGATTAAAAACCCAATTGCTACAATTTTCATTTTTCAGTCGCCGTCGTGGACAAAACATTAATTTTCGAGTAGCTTTAGCATTTAAGGTTCAAAGCATTTTGGTTAAACATTACCGAATACTTCGGTATGCTACCCAAAGGCTTTTGTGCTCACCCGCAGTTAGTTTTCGTAATCGACCAATTTTCGCAAACTTCATACAACAGACAACATTACCTAAAAAGGGTACTTGCCAGCAGAGTTTCAAAAGCTCCTGCTTTATATCTTTTGGCATATCTTGCGTTTTACTTATTTTCAAAGTTAGAAGTAGAGAAGGAAACAGCCAGAAAACGACTAAAATAGCCAAAGATATATAAAGAACAACTTTTCCTTCCATAGCACTTTCTACACAGAGTTAAGATTTGCAGAGCATTACAACTTACTTTTAGCGCTTCTTCAACAAATTATGGATAAATACGTAACTACCAGCGCTCTCTCGCAACTGTATCTTTCGCATTAGACTCCACCCACACATCGCCTTGGGTGGTTTGTTCCTTTTTCCAAAACGGGGCTTCAGTTTTTAAATAATCCATAATAAATTGGCAGGCGCTAAAGGCATCTTCGCGGTGTTTGGAAGAAACAGCCACAAAAACAATTTGTTCGTTTATGTTAAGCAGCCCTACTCTATGAACCAGCCTAACTCGGCCAAGTTGCCAGCGCTCCCTAGCTTGCTTAATAATGCTAGCTAATGATTTTTCTGTCATAGCGGGATAATGCTCTAAGGTTAATTCTTTGACTTTTTCACCTTGATTAAAGTCGCGCACTAAGCCAACAAAAAACACCACCGCGCCATCGGTAGGATTAGCATGCGTCATGGCTTGGTATTCATCAGCTACATTAAAGTCTTGTTCCGATACACGAATAAAATCAAAGTTTTTAGGCATAATTAAATAATCGATGTGAGTTTAAAATTAGCCACCGGTAACCGGCGGAAAAAACGCAACTTCTGAATGGTCGGTCAAGGTGGCACTGTCACCTACCATCTCTTGATTAACCGCAGCCAACACATTATTAGCTAAGGTTCCTTGCCAATCTTCTTTGCTATTCATAATGCGCTGTTTTAACTCACCAATAGTTTCATTTTCAATGGTCTCAAGTTGCAAAGAGTCTGTTTTCATTTTTTCTCTAAGCGAAGCAAAAAACAATACATTAATCACGTTGCCAATCTCCCGACTTCCCACCTGATTTAGACAGTACTTTTATTCCTGAAATAACCATTAATTTATCGACTGCTTTACACATATCAAAAATAGTTAAAGCAGCAACAGAAACGGCTGACAAGGCTTCCATTTCCACACCGGTTTGCCCCGCCAGTTTGCACATGGACTCAATTCTAATCCGGTTATGCTGTGGCTGAAGTTCAAAATCAATTTGCACTTTGCTCAGCATCAGTGGATGACATAACGGAATTAAATCAGAGGTTTTTTTAGCGCCTTGAATACCAGCAATACGCGCTACCGCTAGTACATCACCTTTTTTATGCGAACCTTCCGCCAACATACTCAGTGTTTTGCTGCTCATTTCAACAAAACCTTCAGCATAAGCTATTCGGGTGGTCATGTTTTTTTCTGAAACATCCACCATATTGGCTTCGCCTTTCTCATTTAAATGAGTGAACGTCATATTAGCCTCGGGTTCCGCAGTTTTCGGTATTGGTTTTCTTTAAATGAGGAACAAAATTACAAGGCTTATGCCGCGCATCGAGTTGCTCTTTAATAATGTCATCCCATCCTGTTTTGCAGGCATTGGTAGAGCCTGGCATACAGAAAATAACTGTGCCGTTAGCAAAGCCGGCAAAGGCGCGAGATTGAATGGTTGACGTACCAATTTGCTGATAAGAAATTTGACGGAATAATTCACCAAAACCTTCTACTTCTTTATCAAATAAAACGGTCAGAGCTTCTGGCGTTGAATCTCGCGTAGTAAAGCCAGTGCCACCGGTTAATAACACTGCCTGAATATTATCTGAGGCAATCCAACGAGACACGACCGCACGTAATTGATAAACATCATCTTTGACAATAATGTGTTCTATCACTTGGTGACCCGCTTCGGTTGCTCGTGATGCAAGCAGTTGCCCTGATGTATCATTTTCTGAAGTACGAGTATCGGAAACCGTCAGTACTGCTACATTTAATGAAACAAATTCTGCCGATGATAAATGTGCCATAATATTTACCTAAAATTATTCTAAAACTTGTTGAACACTTTGCCATTCTTCTGGCGTATTGGTATTAGTTAGTCGACTTAAGTCATTGCATGAAATTTGAACCGACTTTAAGTGATTTAAAAAACTTTTTATTGAGCGATCTTTGTCATCATTGCTAAGCACCTCTTCTAAATAATCGATGGCGAATTGCCAGTCTGAAGTTTGACGACTTAGAAAAAGAGGAAAAGGACTCTCGCTAAAACAAACCGCTTCATTATTTTTAAGATGATTTTTTAGCCCTGTGATTATTTGCGTATTAAGTAATGGCATATCAACTGGAATAAACAGCATGCAGCTTAATTGCGGATACTGCTTTAACACACTGTAAATACCTGCTAGTGGCCCTTTATTTTCAAATTCATCCGCCACGCCTTGATATTTTTCGCCGCTGATCACCACTTTTTCGCAGCCGGCTTCAAGTAACACCTGCATGGCATAATCTAAATTGGTTTGTTTGCTGTTTTCTGAACGTAACATCAATGCTTTATCGGTGTGCATTCTGGAAGATTGACCACCGGCTAACACCACCCCCAATAACATGCTTTTAGCCACCTAACATCGCTAAATGTTTGGTCGATCCGGTTTGACCTTGATGTAAAAAGTGGGTTGCCTTTTTCATTGACACATACTGTTGAATTCTGGCTACGAGATCATTTTGATCATTCATTACATCCCGAAGGTCAAGCCCTTGCTCACCAAATAAACATAAATGCAACTTACCTTGTGACGACACTCTCAGTCGATTACAGCTATCACAAAAATTTTTGCTATAAGGCATAATTAAACCAATGCGTCCGGCATAATCGGTGTGATAAAACTCTTGAGCGGGGCCTGCATCAATTCCGCGAATAACCGGTTGCCAACCATCATTTAGAAGCTGTTGTTTAATCGAATCGCCGGGCACGTGATTGTCTTTAAAAAACTGGCCATTATCACCGGTTTGCATGAGTTCAATAAAACGCAAAGTAACATTGCGATCTTTTAACCAATCTAAATATTGTGACAGTTCTTGAAAATTATATTGGCGCATTAACACCGAGTTTATTTTAATTTTTTGTAAGCCAAGCGCTTGCGCTTTATCGATGCCAGATAACACTTCTTGAAGTCTGTCATGTCCGGTGATGGTATGAAACATGCGCGGATCTAAACTATCAATGCTGACATTCATTCTATCTAAGCCTGCATCAATCCAACTTTCAATGTTTTGCGGAAGTTTATAACCGTTAGTAGTAATACCCACGGAACGAATTCCAGAAGTGCTTTTGCAAGCTTCAATAATGGAAGGAAGATCTTTTCGGACCGAAGGCTCTCCTCCGGTAATTCGAATTTTTTGCGTGCCTAATTCAGCGAATGCCTGAGCGATGGATTTTATTTCTGAAAGAGCAAGATCGGATGGGCGCTCACCACAACCTTCTGGCTTTTTATAACCATCGGGTAAGCAGTAATTGCACTTAAAATTGCAAATGTCGGTGACGGATAATCGCAAATAATAAAATTTGCGTCCGTGAGGATCTTGTAACATAAACACCTTTCCAAATTCGGGAGGCATCATCATTTCTGACAACACCCGGTAGATAAAAGCATTGGCTATTACCTACGGCTTGAGACTCATATTAAGCAGGGCTGTTACACAAAACCGAATTTTGTCGACACCGCTTAACTTAGAACCAAAAGCTCGGAGCTAGGGTCTTACTATATCAATTTGGGGTAGTAAACCCAATACCCCTAAAGTGAGAGGCTCATTCAATTGTTAATAAGCCTTTTGTTTCTCATTGCCTTCTAACTCTTCATACCCTCTCCGACAATCGGAGAGGGTATTTGAAGGAAGGACTTAGCCGTTCTTATCCCAACTTAGTAGTTAGCAGAGAACATGAACCACACTTTGTCCACATCCACCGCAAAGGCTCCTGCCGCTGCACTATCACCGCTATATGCCGCATATTTGAATAATAAAGAGTAGTTATCATTCATTTTGTAGTTGGCCACTAAGTTCAACTCATCACCATATGAACCACCACCGAAATCGGCATCAAACTGATGGAAGATAGCACTTAATGCCACTGGGCCCGCTTTACCGGCCACTTTAAAGTAGGTGTCAACCACACCATTAGCAGGAGTTACCAAAAACTTATCGGCAAAGCCTTGAAATTTATGACCTGTCGCCAATGGCGTTTGGAAAGCACGAACACCATTATCACTACCTAAGGTTTCTTGACCTACCGTTAAGTTCACAACACCTGCTTTATAA
>JBFHSP010000210.1:0-5285 GCA_041591085.1 Kangiellaceae bacterium
AAGGAGAAGTCAGCAACTTTATTGCCGCGGGATCAGGTCACTGGTATTTCAGCTTAAAAGATTCAGAAGCACAAGTTCGATGCACCTGCTGGAAAGGACGCAATCAAGCGTTCAATTTTAGACCAAAAGACGGCGACTCTATATTAGTTCGAGCCAAAGTGACTTTGTATGAAGCGCGCGGTGAATATCAACTCACCGTTGAAACCATGCAACCTCAGGGTCTTGGCAATTTGCAATGGCAGTTTGAAGAATTAAAACGAAAACTTGATCAACAAGGTTTTTTTGCACCGGAATTAAAAAAGACCATTGCAAACATCAATGCTCGAATTGGCGTGATCACGTCGTCCAGTGGCGCGGCATTACGAGATATTATTCATGTGATTGAGCGGCGCTATCCATTGTGCGAACTCATTGTTTACCCGAGCTTAGTGCAAGGACAAAATGCGCATAACGAACTGATTGCTGCGATTGAATTAGCTAATCAACGCAATGAAGTGGATGTATTATTGCTCACTCGTGGCGGCGGTTCATTAGAAGATTTATGGTGTTTTAACCACGAACAACTCGCCTATGCCATTGTTAACAGTGAGCTACCCATTGTATCTGCGGTGGGTCATGAAGTGGACTTTACTATTGCGGATTTTGTGGCTGACTTAAGAGCGCCAACACCTTCGGCCGCAGCAGAAATTCTCACGCCCGATCAATATGAATTGAGACAAACAATTGACGAACTTTTACAAAAAGTATCATTAAAATTGCATCATTTATTTGAGAAACGCCAACTGATTCTCGATGGGTTTCGCGCAAAAATTAAAAATCCCGAACCGGTTCTCCAAAGCTATCAGCAGCAAATACTGTTACAAATAGCCAAAGCTGAAAAAGCGCTTTCTCTCAAAGTGAACGAACTGACCCAAAAATTAAATCAAGCGGCAGGTCATTTACAATCACATCATCCAGAAAAGAAACTGCTTTTAACCGAACAAAAAAATCAAAACCTGCATTACCGACTAATCAAATCGACAGAACAAATAATCCAACGTATGCAAATGAATTTGGCTAGCCAAGCCAAACAGCTGAATGCGATCAGCCCGCTCGCTACGCTTGATCGCGGTTATTCCATCAGTTTAATCGACAACAAAGTGATAACTGACTCGACTCAAGTTAAACAAGGCCAGCGATTAACCACGCGACTGTCTAAGGGTACAGTGATTAGCGTGGTGGAATCCGTTGATCAAGATAAAGGTTGATTGATCCTAGCAATAAAGTCTTAAATTCTGATTCAGGCGTCGCAAATACCTATCCAAAAGTGTCATTTTGCGCTCGTGCGATGCAACAGCACGAATTTAATTCATATACCTCTTTTCGTTTTAAACAAACGTTTAAATGCTTTCAACTTGGCTAAATAACCGGCAACTTCATCCAACTGGTATAACCTCCGATGTTTAAAAGTTTGAGATGTGAATATTCACACTTTGGTAAAACGGGCTAATTACGACGGGTGTGCTATTGAAATATCACCCGATCAAGAAGCTCGATAAAGAGAATCAGGTAGGTCTCTTTAAGTTGTATCGAAATTCGCAGTTGATCGGCTCTCAAAAAAACAATTACAGGAGAGTCACTATGAATCAACAGCAAAAACCACGATTCACCCCCACTAGGACCATTAAAACCGCCCTGCTCCCTCTTGCTTGTGCATCGAGTTTAATCTTTGCATGGTCAGTCCAAGCAGACACTTACAAACATGTCACGGTTAAATCCGCTGAAATGAACCATCAAAAACTGCCCAGCGTAATTGATGGGGCTAATATGAGCCACTCTACATTTATTGCTTTAGACAAGTTTGAACAAGTAAACGGTCAGTTCCAATATCAATTAAAAACCGATAGCCAAGAGGCGGTACCGGTAATTTTACTCAGTCCTTCTGCTGACGAGTTTGAGTTTTCACTTGCTAAACCAAACCAAAGCAACAAACAAGGCGCTACAATTCGAAGTAAAACCAGCTCCGAAAATTTTGAACTAGGTCAGTTTAAGTTTCTAGGTAAGCAAGCCCAATTACCACAGGGTAATGCTGGAGAGTGGCAAGTATCCATTTTCCCAATAATGCAAGCGAATAAAAACTCAAACATATCTCCGACCAAACAAGGTACTTTGGCGGAAAAGCCCAAAGGCTTTGTGATGGTTAAGGGTGATCCCGAATACAAAATGGTGAGTTATCGCGACACTCAATCAACCACTACAGATAATAGCGTTAATTTAGTGGCCTATATGGTCAAACAAGACACCGCGAATTTAAAACATCAATCTATTCGTGAAGCCAACAAATTAGCAGCGCCGTTAACCAGTTCTATTCATACCGCAACGGCTGAACTCACCTTGCAAAATGGTAAAGTGTTAACGCTTGCTATGAATGATCAAGGGATCAATGGCGATGCCATTGCCGGAGATGGAAAGTACAGCGTTGCATTGCCTAAGCTTTCGGCTGGCACATACTCCACCTATGTGTATGCCGAAGGTCTGCGTAGTGATGGCTTAAGCTTTAGCCGCAGTCAACACGATATTTTTCCGGTAGTTGAGCCGGTTTATAAGCTCGCCCAAACTACCGCACATGTATCGGTACTCGATGATCATCAGCTAAGTATTAACTTACCCATTCAACGACTTAAAAACACTTTCGAACCTGTTTTTGTTGGTGGAGAGTTATGGGGCACGAATAAAAGTGGACAAGCAGAAGCGATCACCTGGTTTGGCGGGCTGGCCGAGCCACAAATGAAAGACCAAAGTTATGAGTTATCAATTGCCGTCAGTGAACTGTGGCTTACTCAATCAAAGCTATCGGCACCGTTTTACTTAAAAAATGTTCGCCTGCAAGATGCTGAGTTTCACGTGCCTTTAGATCAACAGCTGACTAAAAGCCTAGATGTTCCGGTCAATAAACTCGATTACAACTTTGCAAAGTCTGCAGCAAATAAAGGCCTAGAAAATGCGATGCAGTTGGCCCCTCCATTCGAGCAAAAGCCACAACAAACTCGTATGAATGCGGTCGGTGGCAAGTTGTTACTGGTACACGGTTATTGCTCTGGTCAGGCGTGGAATACTAGCCATTTCAGCAATGCGGTTGAGTTTAAAGATTATAATAAGAACCGCAGTCATGACACCTTTGCCCAATTGATTAGCAGCTTCGGCTCCAGTTACCCCAGTTTTGGCGTGGTTGCGCATTCACAAGGTGGAGCTGCTGCATTACACCTTTATTCACGTTACTGGTCAGGACTTGATTACGCAGGTTCTGGACGCTTGATTCAGTCGGTTGGAACTCCTTATCAGGGTACGTCATTAGCAGGAAACATTGCAGCATTGGGCGCCATTTTTGGCATTCAGTGTGGAGCTAATACCGATTTAACCTATTCGGGCGCATCAAATTGGCTGTCGACCATTCCCAGCTGGGCTAGAGCAAAAGTCAATTATTACACCACTTCGTTTAAAGATCGTTGGTGGGCTTATGATTACTGTCACATTGCCAGTGATTTACTATTGGATGATCCGGATGACGGCACTACTGAAAAATGGTCTGGCCAATTATCGGGTGCTAGCAATCGGGGGCACACTACAGGTCAATGCCATACCTCTGGGATGCGCGATATGCCACAAACTCAAGATACTTCGCGAAACTCTAGTATGAGTAGTAACGCTGCTCGGTAGCATTAGTTTCTTTGAGCAATATTATAAAAAGCGCCCTCCCGGGCGTTTTTTATTTTGAAATACCAATCCTTTTAAATTTGCTATGCTTATTTGGCTAATCAAACTTGGAGAATAACAATGATAAGTGTATTAGATTTATGGGTCCCCATCGTCCTTTCTGCCGTCGCAGTTTTTTTTGTCAGTTTTGTCATTCATATGGTTCTTACCTACCACCGTTCAAACTATGTTGGACTAGCAGATGAAGCATCTTTTCGTCAGTCAGTGGGGGCTCTCAACATTCCACCGGGTGATTACATGGTACCTCACTGCGCCAATCCAAAAGAAATGGCCAGCGAAGCGTTTCAAAAAAAGCTGCTTGAAGGGCCGGTAATGAGTATGACGGTGTTGCCCAATGCCGCTTTTGCTATGGGTAAAAGTTTGGGTCAATGGTTTGTTTATTCATTGCTGGTTGGGTTTTTCTGCGCTTACGTTGCAGTTATTGCAATTGAACCCGGTGCTAGTTATTTATCTGTCATGCGATTAGTGGGCGTGGTGGCTTTTTTAGGATATGGCTTTGCCTTTATTCAAGATTCTATTTGGTGGAACCGCAAATGGAGCACTACGTTTAAATTTTTATTCGACGCTTTGGTCTATGCATTATTGACTGGCGGTTTTTTTGGCTGGCTTTGGCCGTAATTGTTACGTTAAAACAACACGAAATTTAAACTGACGTTTATCGCCAAAATTGGCGGTAAACGTTAACTTACTGAACAATCTCTCTCAAACTAAAATTTTCTACCGCAACAAATTTTCATGCTTTTGATGATGTGTAATCGAAACCCTAAATGCTATTGAGCGATCTATCCTGCAATAATTAAAAATGTAATTTTAGCTCTAGCCATTGCTATAAAACGGATGTAGGCTATCAGATTCAAAAAGTGAGCGGTTTATTTAGGCTCGAATGAAGATAATGTGCTGTTAGGTCACCGATATGCCAGTCAAGAATCTGGAAGAAAGTCATAAACTCTATATTGATAGTCTAGAAAGATTTAGCTCACTAGTTGGAATCGATTGGCTTGAAAGCGCGGAGTTTTGGGAACGGTTCGAGAAAGATTATAAGACTAAGGGCCGTTATTTTTCAAACGATTTGATTCCATTTGATTTCAGGATGGACGAAATTAGGGCAAGAATTACTATTGCCCCAAACTTTACCCCACCAGAGGAAGATTTCCCTGGGCCGGTAGAACGATGGTACGGTGTCTATAAAGATCAAATGTTTCTGCTGACCCACTATTATGGCACTGAGTTTAATAACCTGATTTTATGTGAAGGAACGCTACTAGCAGTTGAACTAGTGCAAGAAGGAATGAATAAATTTAAACGATTGAGTCCCTATTAGAGACCTAACCAGTGCCAGCAATTGAAGGCAAAAACAAGGTGCCTTAATTGAAGCGAGCGTTATGTTTATCCCACACTATGTACCAAACAAAGGAGTTGTACATGAGATATTTAATTGCGCTAGCAATTTGCTTAGCACTTTTAACAGGATGTAAATCCACCCAAGAGCTCAAGCCTATTTCCCAGATAAAGCCGTTGGTTGCAAATGAAGG
>JBFHSP010000211.1:0-5283 GCA_041591085.1 Kangiellaceae bacterium
AAAATTTTTCTTTGATACCGACAGTAAAGTGTCGCTCGACAGTTATAACGAAAAACTTAAAGCGATTGTGTTTCAAAACAAACTGGGTAGCTTGTTTGATAAAACAGAGCGAGTGAAACAACTCGCGCAGGCCATTGCTCATAAAATAGGTGCTGATGAAACCAAAGTCAGTCGCGCTGCCGAGCTATGCAAGAGCGATTTAATGACCAACATGGTGTATGAGTTCCCAGATTTACAAGGCATTATGGGAAAACATTATGCGATTAAGCAAGGTGAAGATGTCGAAGTTGCAGAAGCCCTAGATGAAATATACTGGCCTAAATTTTCAGGTGATCAATTACCTAAAACTAAAACCGGATTAGTGTTAGCGCTCGCTGACAGAATTGATACCTTAGTCGGCATTTTTGGCATTGGCCAAGCGCCCACAGGTGCTAAAGATCCTTTTGCCCTAAGAAGAGCATCAGTAGGTGTATTACGGTTGCTTATTGAAAATAAGCTCAGTTTGAGTTTAGAAGAGCTGATCCAGTTTAGTATAAATAGCTTTAACAATTTACTTAAAACCGACGGTTTAATGGAACAACTACTCGGGTTTTTCAATGCCAGAATGCAGGCTTTGTTATCTGAGCAAGGTTTCTCGACCCCTGTCATTCAGTCAGTCTGTTCTCTGAATTTGACTTCTCCGTTTGATATTAGTCGTCGCATTGATGCGGTTAACCATTTCTCTAAATTAGATGCATCTGAAGCCTTAGCGGCCGCTAATAAGCGCGTTAAAAATATTTTGGACAAATCGGATATTGAATTAACTGGTGATGTAAATTCCGGATTATTAGAGGCCGATGCTGAAAAAGCCTTAGCTGAAGCTCTTAAACAAGCAAAAACTCAAGTTGACGGTTTAATGCAAGAGTTAAACTACAAGCAAGCGCTTACTAACTTAGCATCTCTAAGAGAGCCTATCGATGTGTTTTTTGATAATGTAATGGTTAATGACGAGCGTAAAGACATAAAGCTCAATCGTTATCAGATCCTATCTCAGCTTAATGAATTATTCTCGCAAGTTGCCGATATCAGCTTACTGCAAAAATAACCTAAAACTAAAAAGCCTAAACCCTTCTACGAGTTTAGGCTTTAATTCCGAACCAGAAATTAAGACTTTAAATTAAACGTCTAGGTTAGCCACTGCTAACGCATTTGACTCAATAAATTCACGTCGCGGTTCCACCTGATCACCCATTAAACATGTAAATAGCTGATCAGCACCAACGGCATCTTCAATGGTTACTTGCAACATACGACGGGTACTAGGATCCATAGTGGTTTCCCACAGCTGATCAGGGTTCATTTCACCTAAACCTTTGTAACGTTGAATAGATAAACCACGTTTAGATTGATTCATCAGCCAAGTTAAGGCTTCTTCAAAAGTAGCAACCTCTAACTGGCTGTTACCCCTTTGTATGTAAGCACCTACTTCTAGTAAATCACCTATCTTTTCACCAAGCTCTTTAATTTTTCGATAATCATTTGAGCCAAAGAACTCATGATCAAATACAAACTCATGCACAAGCCCGTGATGAGTCATAATCACTTTAGGTAACTTATTATGTCGCTCTAAATCATCAATGGCAGATACTTCATATCGAACCGCTCCTGCAGTTTGATCGTATTCGATTTTCTCTTTTAGAACTTCAATCCACTGATTCACTGGTTGTTCAGATTTTAAATCTTCAACGGTCAGAGCAGGCATATACACCATTTGCTCCAAAATTTCTTTAGGATACAAACGAGATAAACGGTTAATCAGTTTTTGCACACCTCTAAATTCTGCAACCAGAGACTCTAATGGTGCTCCGGAAAGCGCAGGTGCTTGAGGATTAACAAATAGTTGCGCTTCATCCAAAGCCATATTGGTTAAGTACTCATCCAAAGCAGGATCATCTTTAATATAAGTTTCTTGCTTGCCTTTTTTAACTTTATACAAAGGCGGCTGAGCAATATAGATGTATCCATTTTCTATAAACTGCGGCATTTGACGGTAGAAAAAAGTTAATAGCAGAGTTCTAATATGAGCACCATCAACATCGGCATCGGTCATAATTATGATTCGATGATAACGCACCTTTTCTGGATTAAACTCTTCTCGGCCAATGCCACAACCTAATGCGGTAATAAGCGTGCCTACTTCTTGCGAAGAAAGCATTTTATCAAAACGCGCTTTCTCAACATTTAGAATTTTACCCTTTAAAGGCAAAATCGCTTGATTCTTGCGGTTACGCCCTTGTTTAGCGGATCCACCGGCCGAATCACCCTCCACAATGTACAGCTCTGATAATGCAGGGTCTTTTTCTTGGCAATCAGCCAGTTTTCCAGGAAGCCCAGCAATATCTAGCGCACCTTTACGACGAGTCATTTCACGCGCTTTACGCGCTGCTTCGCGAGCTCTGGCTGCGTCTACCATTTTATTAACAATAGTTTTAGCTTCGTTAGGACTCTCTAATAAGAACTCACTGAATTTTTCACCCATCGACTGCTCAACTGCAGCTTTCACCTCAGATGAAACGAGCTTATCTTTGGTTTGTGACGAAAACTTTGGATCAGGCACTTTAACTGAAACGACTGCCGTTAGCCCTTCTCGAGCATCGTCTCCAGAAGTGTTGACCTTACCTTTATTTAACCCTTCCTTTTCGATAAAGGTATTTAAGGTTCTGGTTAAGGCACCACGAAATCCTGCTAAATGGGTACCACCATCTCGTTGCGGAATATTGTTGGTAAAGCAATAAATGTTTTCTTGATAACCATCGTTCCACTGCAATGCCACTTCAACACTGATGCCATCTTCTTCTCGGTCCATAGTGAAGTGAAATACTTTTTGGTGAATGGGTGTTTTATTGCGGTTTAAGTACTCTACAAAAGCCTGAATACCGCCTTCATATTTGAATTGTTCATTTTTGCCGGTACGTTCATCTTTTAACAAAATTGAAACACCAGAGTTAAGGAATGAGAGCTCTCGTAATCGTTTCGCTAAAATATCGTAGTGAAACTCAATATTACTGAATATTTTTGGACTCGGGTGAAAGCGCACTTCTGTACCTGTTTGCTCACTCTCTCCGACTACTGCTAATGGCGCTTGCGGTTCACCTAAATGATAAATTTGCTCATGGACTTTGCCTTGGCGACGAATGGTTAGAGTCAACTTATCAGACAATGCATTAACAACTGACACCCCTACCCCGTGTAATCCACCGGATACTTTATAAGAGTTATCATCAAACTTTCCGCCAGCGTGCAGTACAGTCATAATAACTTGAGCTGCTGAAACACCTTCTTCAGGATGAATATCAACTGGAATACCACGGCCATCATCAGAAACTGATATCGAGTTGTCGGCATGAATAGTGACTTTAATATCATTACAGTGGCCAGCTAAGGCCTCATCAATCGAATTATCGACTACCTCAAACACCATATGGTGTAAACCGGTGCCATCATCGGTATCACCGATATACATACCTGGTCTTTTTCTTACTGCATCGAGACCTTTTAGAACTTTTATGCTTGATGAGCCGTATTCAGAATTTCCAGCCATATTTAAAATTACCTTATTATTTTATTCGGTGAAACTGACCATGTTCCACGTGAAACATGGTGCCATTATACCTTGAAATTGACTCTGGCAGTGAGTCTTCTGTGATACTTGTAGCAACTAATTGTACGTTACTTTGCGATAATATTGCCTTAAATAGAAGCCCCTGATGCTCATCATCGAGCTCCGCACTGACATCATCCAAACCCAACAAAACTTGTTTGCTACCAGCTTTTTCCATTGCGTTAATTAACGCTAAATAGAGGGAGTTAATAGCCATTTTTAATTGCCCTCTCGATCCCGTTTCAAAAAGCCAATGCTCGCCGAGTTTAAACTTGAAGTCTGCCTTATGACAACCGGCTGAAGTAAAACCCCGTTGGATATCTATTTTTAAATTTTTGCTCAGCGTATCGCTTAGTTCAGTATTTTTGGACCATCCAGATTGAAACAGCAACTCAAGCGTATCGTTTCCCTTAACTAAGCTATTACTCAACAAAAACTGATTAATCTCCAAAATAAAGTTACTTCTCATAGCATTGATTTTTGACGACATAGAAACTAATTGATCGGTCCAAACAGTTAAATCCTGCTCGGAAGCTTTTCTACTTTGGATCATCTTAAGCAATTGATTACGTTGTTTGAGCACTCGGTTAAAGCTTTGCCATAACTCAAAATAAGATTGTTCCACGTGAAACAATCCCCAATCCAACAACTTTAACCGATGAGATCGAGATGAAGACACTTCTTCATATAACGATGGATACAATACTAAGTAGGGTAAGTAGCGAGATAGGTCAGCTAAACGAGACGTTAATTGTCCGTTGACCTTAGCTCTAAATAAACCCGAGCGTTGGCGCTGAATTGCTATTGGAACAGTTAAAGCGTCATTAAGCAACTTAGCAGAAACCGTTAAATCTTGTGAGTCAGTGTTTAGAATATGCCTGACTTGATTGGTTCGAAAAGAGCGACCTCGAGAAAGAAAAGAGAGTGCCTCTAACAGACTGGTTTTACCGGACCCGTTTTCACCAATAATAATGGTGAGCAAAGGATCAAAATCTAAGGTAGCACTCTTGATATTACGAACATTATTAACACGTAGTTGAGAAAGCAACATTTATAGGTGTTATAGCCTCATTGGCATAATCACATAAACACTTGAGGTATCATCCATTGCTTCTACTAATAAACTACTATTAGCGTCGCTAAATGACAATTTAATCTGCTCTGCCGCTATTGTATTAAGTACGTCAAGCATGTAGTTAACATTGAAACCCATTTCTAATTCAGGGCCCGAGTAATCTACCGCCAAGTGGATCTCAGCTTCTTCCTGTTCTGGGTTATTTGAATTAATTTGTACGTTGCCTTGGCTCAAATTAAACCTTACACCTCTAAACTTTTCATTACACAAAATGGCCGCTTTTTGCAGGGCTTCTTTCATTTCTATCCGCGAACAAGACAGCATTTTATCACTGCCTTTAGGTAGCACTTTTTCATAATCTGGGTACTTTCCGTCGACCAGTTTTGACGTGAAACTAAAATGATCTGAAGAAGCCTTAATGTGGTTATTACTGATTTGTAACTTAACCGCTTCATCGACACTGGATAAAAATCGATTCAGTTCAATCACCCCTTTTCTAGGAATAATCGCTTGTTGTCTATCAGATAGCTCACTCGTGATAGCAATTTTAGATAAAGCTAGTCGATGG
>JBFHSP010000212.1:0-5273 GCA_041591085.1 Kangiellaceae bacterium
TAATTCACCGAATCGTTCAATTTTCTATACGTAATATTTTTACCAAAACAATCTGCAACAGAAAGTGTTTATTATTAGATTTATGTAGCCGCTCGCTGTGACAGAATGATTTCTGCTCGAGTTATTTTATTGCGCCCGTTTTCTTTGGAGTGATACAAACTGGTATCTGCAGAAACTAAGAGTTGCTCACCATTTAAATCGGGAAAGTCTTGAGTACAAATCAAACCGGCCGAAAATGAACAGGAAAACTTCTCGTCGTTGTGAGTAAAATCAACATTATTAAAGGCTTTTCTAATATCTTCAAAAATAGTAAATGCTTGCTCAGAATCGCACTCTGGCAAAACCGCCACAAACTCTTCGCCACCGTAACGCCCAATAATATCGGAATGACGTAATCGCTGTTGTAAAACGGTAGCTAATGCAGTTATCACCACATCACCCACGGCATGGCCGTAGGTATCATTAACGCTTTTAAAGTGATCGATGTCTAGCATCACTACTGAGCAAGCTTTATCATTACGTCGACTCCGACCAACTTCGTGATTAACCGACTCTTTGATTACCGCATGTTTTAATAAACCTGTTAGGCTATCACGCGATATTTTTTCATCTAACTGGCGCGAGCGAATCACGCGGGCTCTTACCGTAGCAACCAGCTGCACGTCATTGATCGGCTTAGTTAAAAAATCTTCCGCGCCTTTTTCCAAGGCATCCGATTGCATTTCGATATCCGTTTCCGCACTCAAATAAAGAATAGGTAGGCTTAACCATTTTTCATGTTGCCGAATTACCCCAGCTAATTCCATTCCGTTATATTGTGGCATGTGCAAATCCATTAGAACTACTTCAGGATTAAATTGATTGAGCACCTCAATAATATCTTTTGCAAACTCCAAATGTTTTGCTTCAAAACCCGCGCCATTTAAAACCAATTCAAAATGCTTTGCGAGTTCAACATCATCTTCCACGATCAAAATACGAGAGTCAGGAATATTGACCGTTTCAAACACCCTGCGCAAATGATTAACTATGGATGGAACAGAAATCGGTTTTAAAAAATAACCTTTCGCTTTCAGTTGAACCGCGCGGATACGAGAATCAAAATCATCATAGGCCGACATAAATATGACGGGGCATTTCAATTTTTGCAATTGCTTGCAACCTGCAAACTGCTCGGTTGCATTTGCCTTTTCATCATCGAACATCACGTCCAGCAAAATCGCGTTAGGACGTTGATCTTTTGCGCGAGCTTCAGCGGTTTCTAGATCGTTGAAAACTTCGGTATTAAAACCAAACGTTTCAAACTGACGTTTTAGCTCTTTAGCAAGAAGATCGTCATCTTCAATAAGCCAAAGACAATTACCTTCTTGGGCTGTTAACTCTTGAGTACTACGTTCAATTGCTACTTCGGTTTGCTGATTGGTGACCTTACTGGCTGCAATCACTTCAATAAAGGCGCTTTGAAGCCAATCAAGCTCCGTTTTGCTAAATATGTGGTTTTGGTTTTTATTTTTATCTTTCAGTACCTGCTCAATTTCTTTGGCTTTAGCGCCAAGCTCACTAAGGCCAAACGTACCACTCGATCCTGCAAGTTTATGGAAGCGTTGTCTCAGATCCTCGATCTGCGCGTGACATTCTTGACCGGAATGCAACTGGCACATCAACTTTTCAATTTGCGTAAACTCTTCTGGAAGGCGTGATAAATATGAGGCCTTTAGTTGTGCTAAAGCTGCTGCAAAATCAACTTGTTTTTTCTCATCACTCATGCGCTCAGACCAATCTCATTCACTTGCTGATGCAAGGTCATAGGATCAAACGGTTTGGTGATTACGGCTTTAGCACCAAATGCTAATAACCGTTCTATTTCTTTTGGACGAGACTCTCCGGTCACAAATACAATCGGTATTGACGCTAATGTTTCAAGAGCGATTATTTGCTGTAGTGTTTCAGGGCCATCCAATCCCGGCATGTTAGAATCCAGTAGAATGATATCAGGATGAAATGACTCAAGTGCTGCTAATGCGGCCTCACCTGAAGAACACGCTTTCACCGTAAATCCACCTAATTGCGACAAAGCCATCTCTGCCAATGAGAGAATACTTTTATCATCATCTACCAAAAGCACATTATTTATTGAGGTCATTTATGGCTCACTTTAATGATTACACTCTGCATTAAAAGGTTTAGCTAATAATCCGCAAATTTTCAACTATACTCAACAGGTTGAACCAAGTATCAACGTCGCTTTTTCTTCTCTTTTTTGTGCTAGAACAGGGTATCCGTTATGCATCAACATGTCATTGTTGCAGAAGATCAAACCGAATTACGTCAAGTTGTGTGTCTATTTCTCGATCAGCTCTTCGATGTTACAATCCATCAAGCAGAGGATGGTCAAGTCGCGCTCAATTTGATTAAAACCAATCAACATATCGATTTAGTGATCACCGACTTAAATATGCCTAATATGAACGGTTTGGAATTAACTCGATCAATTCGCTCGCTTAAAAACCATCAAGATACGCCGATCATCATGCTCACTTCAGAAGACATCGAAAATCGAGAAATTGCTTTACAATTGGGAGTCAACGATTACTTCAGTAAGCCGATGATCCCTGAAGATATTATGCCCGCTGTAAAGAAATACCTCGGATAACCATTGTTGGAATTTCTATGCGCAAAAAAATAATGTTGGTGGATGATGAAAGGCTTATTTTAGATTTAGCTCTGTTAGGCCTTCGCTCGATTGGCATTGAAGAAATTGGTATTTACCAGTCGGCTCGTACGGCCTACGTCGATTATAAAAATGCCTTAAAAACTCGCCCCTTCGATTTAATCATCAGTGATTGGCAAATGCCTGAGATGAGCGGAATTGAATTTTTAAAAAAAGTACGTGTAAACGATAGCAAAACGCCTTTTATCATGCTCACAGCAACCACAAGCAAAGAAGGCGTTATTGAAGCAGTTCAAGCCAAAGTCACCGACTATATCGCCAAGCCTTTCCAAATAGAGCAGTTTCTGGCGAAAATATCAAAATATTTGCAGTAGCTAATAAATCCTTTGTTACAGCAACGATTCACTCTTTGCTATGGTAGTCGGCGTGAATCTGTTGAATTTGGGCTGGCAAAGTTAAAGGATCAAAGGGTTTAATGATAACCTCAGCCGCTCCAGCTTGACGTAAACGCTCTAACTCAGTCAATCGTGTCTCTGCGGTAACCATTACAATAGGAACGCGCTTGTACTCTTGGTGCAGCCTCAGATGGTTAATAACATCAATGCCGTCGGAATCACCCAAATGCGCATCGAGCAAAATAATATCCGGTAGTGGTTCTTTTTTTATATTGTCCAAGGCACTTTTGCCAGAGGAAAAGCACTCCACTTTAAAGCCACCTATTTTTGACAAAGACATTTCCAACAATATTCGAGTTGATTCGTCATCATCAATAACAATAACCTTGGCGATATTCATTCCCCTTACACCCCATTTAATTTGCTAACAATTCCTTAACTTTTCGCTATCGTTACAATTGCTTGTTGCGCTCATCCCAAGCCATGGGTTGCCATAGTTCGACTTTATTACCTTCTGGATCCATGATCCAAGCAAACTTTCCATTTTCATGCGACTCTGGCCCCGCAATCAACTCAACACCGTTAGTCTTTAATTGCTCAACCATACCAACCATATCATCAATTCGATAATTAATCATAAAGGCCGACTGACTGGGACTAAACCACTCACTGTCTTTATCAGATGTGTGCCAAACAGTTAACCCACCATCATTCGAATGATCGTCCTTCCAGTTAAAAATAGCCCCGCCAAAATCTTCAAAGTTCATACCGAGATTTTTCTGATACCATTCGGCAAGAGCCTCTTTATCTCCAGAGCTTTTTATAAAAACGCCGCCTATTCCTGTTACTTTTGCCACAATCAATCTCCTTTAGTTTTGAACATTATTTTTCTTATTGTCGAGAACTTCCTGCCGCTTCCTTGTGTACTCATCAAAGTCATCACCAAGCTTATCAAGGCAATCTTTCTGCATACTTAGCGGAAGCCGAAAGCATTCTTGTTTTTGATTATGCTGAATGACATCATAGACTTGCTTTGAACTGCAACTAATAACCAATCCATTTGTAATCACAATAAATCCAATCAATAAGCGATTCTTCACAAATATCATCTCTCATAAGTTCGCTTACTTCCAGAAGAATCAACGAGCACAAAAAGACTCAATCAAGTCAGAAAGCTTTTGTTCTAGATGGCTCTCAAATTCATCTAAACTTTTGCTAAACAACATTAAATATTTTTCTGCTTGTTGATGATTCAATCTTTTATTCAGCGCATGATATTCTAGTTCGGGCAGGGTTTTGTCAAATCTTGGTAAAATATTCCAAATAATATAATTCGAATCTAATGTTGCTACATTGGCTTGTGCGTATTGGCAAAATGCCTCTGCCATCTCAGCTCCGTTTGGTCCTAAACAGCCAGGCTCAACCCTAAAGGTGACCTTTAATTTTTTTTCTTCACTAAGTGCTAGTTCTCTTTTTGTCACGATCTACGGATCTCTTACGCATATGCCTTTAAGTATACAATCATCATATTCTATAGCAGGGTGTCGCCTTTATTTTCCTGTTTAACCGGTAAGCAAATCGTAAACGTTGTGCCTTGCCCTAATTGGCTTTGCACAGAAATTTCACCTTTGTGCTTTTCAATAATGCCATATGAAATAGACAAGCCCAGTCCGGTACCTTTGCCAATTTCTTTAGTCGTAAAAAAAGGATCGAATATTTTTTTCATATTTTCTTCATCAATCCCTGATCCTGAATCTGAAATTTTAATATAGATTCGATTAGCAGATTCCATTCCTGTTTCTATCGTGATGGTTCCTGTTTCTGAAATAGCATGGGCCGCATTGACTAACAAGTTCATAAACACTTGATTCAATCGAGCAGAAACACATTCTACTTTAGGAATATTCCCATATTTTTTAACCACTTCGGCTTTGTATTTGATTTCATTTGCCGCAATATTAAGAGTGCTATCTAAACATTGATGAATATCCTCTTCTTGCCAATCTACTTCTCCGGTGCGAGAAAAATTGCGCAAATCCAATACAATGGTTTTAACTCTTTTTACGCCTTCAATCGACTCATTAATTAAAGCCTCTAAATCTTCTTTTAAGAATTCCAAGTCCATTTGTTTTTTTAATTTGGCCATTTCGGCTTTTGTCGACTCACTCAATTCTGTTTCATGATTTTCATAAGCATCGATTATGGAA
>JBFHSP010000213.1:0-5244 GCA_041591085.1 Kangiellaceae bacterium
CACCGTTTCTGTTGATGAGCCTTTCCGCGCATTAGCATTCAAAATTATGGATGACCGTTTCGGTGCATTAACCTTTATCCGTATTTACTCAGGTAAGTTAGAAAAAGGCACGACTGTACTAAACTCATTTACCGGAAAAACTGAGCGTATCGGCCGTATGGTTGAAATGCATGCTGATGACCGTAACGAGATTGACAGTGCTCAAGCGGGTGACATTCTTGCGGTTATCGGTATGAAAAACGTTCAAACTGGTCACACTCTTTGTGATGTAAATCATCCTTGTACGCTTGAGCCGATGGTTTTCCCTGATCCAGTTATCTCGATTGCGGTAGCACCTAAAGATAAAGGCGCTTCTGAGAAACTAGGTATTGCTCTTTCAAAAATGGTTGCAGAAGATCCTTCATTCCAAGTTGAAACCGATCAAGATTCTGGCGAAACCATTCTTAAAGGAATGGGTGAGCTTCACTTAGATATCAAAGTAGACATTCTTAAGCGTACTCACGGTGTTGAGCTAAATGTTGGTAAACCACAAGTTGCTTACCGTGAAACCATTACTCAACGCGTTGAAGACAGCTACACCCACAAGAAACAATCGGGTGGTTCTGGTCAGTTCGGTAAAATCGACTACATCATTGAGCCAGGCGAGCCAAACTCAGGCTTCACTTTTGAATCAACTGTTGTTGGTGGAAACGTTCCTAAAGAATTCTGGCCTGCGGTCGAGAAAGGCTTTAAGTCGATGATGAAAGAAGGTGTTCTGGCTGGTTACCCTGTACTGGACGTTAAAGTAAACCTTACTGATGGTTCTTACCACGCGGTTGACTCATCTGCGATTGCGTTCGAAATTGCTGCTAAAGGCGCTTTCCGTCAGTCTATTCCAAAAGCTGGCGCGCAATTACTTGAGCCCATCATGAAAGTTGACGTATTCACTCCTGAAGATCATGTGGGTGATGTTATCGGTGACTTAAACCGTCGTCGCGGCATGATTGCTGGACAAGAAGCTGGTGTAACAGGTGTTCGAATTAAAGGTGATGTTCCTCTTTCAGAAATGTTTGGATACATCGGACACTTGCGTACAATGACTTCTGGTCGTGGTCAATTCTCAATGGAGTTCTCACATTATTCACCTTGTCCGAATAATGTTGCTGAGCAAGTCATTGCAGAAGCTAAAGAGCGCAAAGAAAAGAAATAAGGCTCATTAAGAGTTTTATTAAAACCCCGACTGGTTACTCCATCGGGGTTTTTTCATTTTTAGGGTAGGTTAAATGCAATCAATATTGTTCGCCATATTACCAATGCTCAGTTTGATCTTATTTGGTTATGGCATTGCTCAGTTTAAGTTTTTAAACAATGAACAGTTTAATGGAATATCGAAACTCGCTTTTACTTGGTTAATCCCTAGCTTGTTATTTTTAAGTATGTACCAAAGCGAGAATTTGCATTTAATCAAGCTGGATTTATTACTCGCTTTTTATATTCCGATTATCGTTTTATTTTTTATCAGTTTAGCGTGGTTTAAGTTTCAAAAAGTCAAAGCGCCTAAACCTGCTTATTTAAGTTTAGCTGCAACCTTTTCTAACAATGTGTTAATTGGCGTTCCTATTCTCATCTCACTGATTGGCGAGCAAGTTATATTACCTGCGTTTTTTATAATCGCTTTTCACAGCTTACTGTTGTTTAGCTTAACCTCTTTTTCTCTTGCGAGTGAATCAAGTCAAAGCTCACGTTGGTATTTAAAACTAGGGCAAACATTATGGATGACTTCGCGAAGCCCTATCGTGTTTAGCTTGATGCTAGGGTTGGCTCTAAATTATTTGAATATTGCATTACCCGAATTGGCAATCGCCCCCATTCAATGGCTGAAACAAGCCGCTCTTCCTATTGCGCTTATTGTGTTAGGTGGTTCATTACAACGATACTCAATCAATTCTCAATGGCAATTAACCGGATTTATCGTAGTTGCAAAACTATTGCTACTTCCGCTATTGATTTGGATTTTAAGCGTTTACGTTTTTCAATTAGAGTATTGGTTAGTGATGGTAATGGTTGTGATGTCGGCATCGCCAGTAGGAATTAATGTGTACATGTTTTCGGCTCACGATCAATCATCTGCCCCTCAAATTGCATCGATGATATTGATCAGCACATTGCTATCAATCATCACTATCCCGCTTTGGATATATTGGTTAAACCATAACAGTATTCATTAAGACTTAGGCAGATGGAGATTCTTTTTCAACGCGTAACTCTCTGAGCTGTTTAACTTGTTCTTCATTTAACGGATAAATCGACTTAATACTGCATTTATATTCTGGTGAGTTAGGAATATAAATAGAATCAAATTTAGCCTGCAAAGTCATACCCTGGGTATGAATAGCAATTCTGTTGGTGAAATTTAAATCGTTACATGGTCCATACAGAGCCAATAAGTACGATTTTTTAAACGTAGTACTCACGATTAAATGTTCTTTATCGAGTGAATTCCAACCGTGATATCTAAAAGCGGTAACGCTGGAAACAGGCTCCAACTTTTGCTCCTGAATGTATTGAGCATATCGATTGGGCTTATTATCTGATGCGGTCGTTGCACAGCCAAAAATAAATATAGGGGCAACCACTGCTATCATCAGTCTAAAGTTTTTCATTTAATTTCACTCCTATTTTTCAGTTAGGGTACTTTTTAATAAAGAGCACTTTTCAATCAAAGTAACTTTTCAGTTAGATTAATGCTTTGACCTTGCTGCAAAATAATGGTTCCGGAGTTAGTCAATATCGCGTTTTCGCCAAAGGCCGCAGCATTAACAGTTCCCGGCATTGGATTCAATTTTTTCAAAGTTTCAAGAGGCTCGTTGTTTGGGTTTTTCTGTGCGGTTAGCTCCGACAAAGTGGTCATCACACAGCGCTCACAGGGATACTGAAACTCAATAGCTCCCGTATGTGTTTCAAAGCCTTTAACGCGATGTTCTTCGAAAGGAGCCAGTCCTGTTAAAACAATGTTCGGTCGAAATCGTTTCATCGAAACAGAGCCATCTAACGATTGATTCAGCTCATCTAACGATGCTTGATTACACACCAGTAAAGGATAGCCATCGGCAAATGCATTTTCCACCGCAGGTAATGATCCTGATTTGGCTGATTGATCGGTTATTCTCTTAAAGGCTGGAGCCATTTTTACCAGTTGCAACTTATATCGAGCCTCTGATACTCGCGTTAACCAGTCACTTAATTTGCTCGCTACCGATTGAACCAATACTTCCTCACGCCAAATATTGGCTTGAAAGGATTCATTCGAACAAGATTGCTGCAATTCTAAAATACTTATCGAAAACCGCTCGCCAGACAGTTTATGATTAAAATGCAGCTCACCATTTTCAAGCTCATCAAACTTAGAGTATTGAAATTCGATGTCGATCAATCCTAGTTTCGGCATTATCCGTTGGCTGACCATTTGTCCTTTTGGATTAATCAGCATCCACTGTCGATCAAACCTTAAACCCGTTTGAGTGAGCTCAGCCTGAGGCATTTTTACTGCCCCTAGCGACTTTATCGGGTAAATATAAAGATCTTGAATAAAAGCGTTTGAAGTCATCAGGGTACTTGCGAGTAAATTGAATAATCAAACCATACTGACATAAAAACAAAAAAGCCATCGATTTACGATGGCCTTTTTCAATTACGCATTTTAAGAAAGTAAAAAGTAACGCTTATCCTCTTTGAACGACTTCCGCTTCCATAGGTGGTAACTGAGCTTGTTTTTTACGTTTAAACAAGCCTTTAAAGTCTTCAAGCAGCACGTACAAAGTAGGCACTAAAAACAAAGTAATAAAGGTTGCGAACAAAATACCAAAGCCTAATGAAATTGCCATCGGGATAATAACCTGAGCTTGTAGACTCGTTTCAAACATAATCGGGAATAATCCAAAAAAAGTGGTCAACGAAGTAAGAATGATGGCTCTAAAACGCTTTACACCGGCATCTAAAACGGCATCAATTAAACGGAAACCTTGCTCTTTAGCGCGGTTAACAAACTCAACCATAAGAAGACTGTCGTTAACCACCACCCCGGTTAAAGCGATAATCCCAAACCAGCTCATCATCGAAAAGCTCTTACCAAAAATAAAGTGTCCAATAATTGCGCCAATGAATCCAAATGGAATGACCGACATCACCATTAATGGTTGTAAATAAGATTTGAGTGGAATGGCTAACAACACATAAATCATCACAATGGCCACAATAAACGACAGCGCTAATTCAATCAAAAAATCTTGCGTTTCTTTACTCGCGCCAGAAAGCTCCGATGTTACACCGGGGTATTTTTTAACAAGCTCAGGGATAGTCTGCATTGAAACTTCTTGGATCACTTTACCCGATTCAATCTTTTCCGGATTGATATCAGCTAATACCGAAATGGCGCGTTTTCGATCTTCTCGTTGAATAGTTGAAATCCCTTGACCAAGTTTAAAATCAGCAACCGAGGTAAAAGGCACCCATTGACCATTTGGCGTTCGAATTCGCATATTTTCCAAATTGGCAATAGAGGTTCGATTTTCTTGCGGATAACGAACCATCACTTTAATTTCATCTTTGCCACGTTGAATTCGCTGAGCTTCTTCGCCGTAAAATGCTTGACGTACTTGCCGCCCTAAATCCACTAAAGTAATCCCGAGAGTTTCTGCGCCCGGTTTTAAGCTAAGTTCAATTTCTTGGCTGCCAGCATTGTTAGACGTTCGAATATCATAAACGCCTTCATACTCGGCAAGTTTTGCTTGTAGCTCTTTTGATGCTGCTTCTAGGTTTTCATAGTTTGAACCTTGCAATCTAAAACTGAGTCCTGAGTCGCCACCAATACCTGCCGATGACATAAAACGTAGCTCTTTAACCCCTGCTACTTCTCCAACGGCTTCACGCCAAGCGCGCTCAAAAGCCCAAGAATCGATATTACGCGTTTCGCCTTTAGTCAATTCAACTAACATGCCTCCCGCTGTATCACCATTGGTCCATGCGAGAGTATGTTGCGCCATTTTTTCGCCATTATTTTCTTCAATAAATTGTTCATCGACCTTTTTGATCGCATCTTCCATACGATTGATTAATGCATCACGAGCAGAAATAGGAGACCCTTCAGTTAAGGTAAAGCGTGCTTGAATAATATCGTTAGGAATACTCGGAAAGACTTCTTGCTTTAACCAACCTAAAAACAAAGTGGAAAGAGCTATCACCAAAACACAAGTAAAGGTCAGCATG
>JBFHSP010000214.1:0-5216 GCA_041591085.1 Kangiellaceae bacterium
CAGTCATATTCGGTTCCATATTCACGGTCATAAAATTATTACCCGAGAACCAAAATGCCAGAAACGTGCCAAATATTAATAAGATAGAAATTTCAATAAGTTAGCATTACTAGAAATACGCAGGCGACTCAACTGTCAATTGTTTGGCTTAAGTAGTATCGGTCAATAATAAAAGGCATGAACTTAAAAAAATGTTGAAATAGCTAAGGAAAGATTTTTTTTTTAAATCCATTTAACTTGAACGTGGGATAAGAAAAGCTGAATAAACTGACTCACTATCTTAAAAACAATAAGTTTTAGCTACTTTATGTTTCAATTCTTCTAGTTTTGTGGCTAACAAAACAAACAACCGAAAAAATTGCCGGCTATTTATTCAGTTCGTATTTTTTCATTTTTTCAACAAGGGTAGTACGGCGCATACCTAATAGCTCAGCTGCTTTAGCAACCACACCATCACACTCCTCAATAGCCTTTAAAATATAATCTACTTCCAGTTGCGCCATAAATTCCTTCAAGTTGATCCCAGTTTGGGGCAACGACAGCTCTGCTGATTGGGCTTTTGGTGATGTTTCATCAATAAGCTCTTGCTTAGTTGCCTTATCGGCCTCAACAATCTTTTTGAGAAGCGGCGCTTCATACGGGGTTAATCCATCGGGGTATTGATATTTTTCGGGTAATTCATGCAAATCAACCACTCCATATGGAAACAAAATACACATTCTTTCTACTAAATTGGCTAACTCACGAACATTACCAGCCCATTGATGCCGCATCAATGAAGCTAACGCAATCGGAGAAAATCTCACCGAGTCCCGACCTTGCTTTTCTAATCGTGTAACCAACTCGTTGATTAATAGGGGGATATCATCGGTTCTGTCTCTAAGAGCAGGCATTTCAATTGGAAAAACATTTAAGCGATAAAACAAATCTTCTCGGAAAGTGCCATTTTCGACTTCGGCTTCTAGGTCTCTATGAGTTGCAGCGATTATACGAATATCGGCTTCAATAGTTTTATTCCCACCCACTCGCTCAAACTTTTTCTCTTGCAGAACCCGCAAAATTTTCACTTGCATGGCAAGCGGCATATCACCAATTTCATCTAAAAACAGGGTACCACCTTGCGCTAACTCAAACCGCCCTTGCCTAGCTGATAAAGCGCCAGTAAAAGCGCCTTTTTCATGTCCGAATAATTCACTTTCAAGTAAATCTGGAGGAATTGCGCCACAGTTAACCGGGATAAATGGCTTTTCATTGCGAGGACTTAAAAAATGAATGTTACGTGCAGCCACCTCTTTTCCGGTGCCAGATTCACCTAAAATTAAAACATTGGCATCTGATTTTGCCACTTGTTCAATTAAATTTCTGACTTTATGAACGGGCTCGCTCGACCCCACTAAGCTTCTGAATAGTTCTAAAGGTTTTTTACCATCTAACAAAACATGTTGATTGCCATGACACTCTTGGCAGGCATGAATAATTTCTAAAAGCTCATTGTATTTAGGCGGCATATCAATTCGCCCAATGATTTGATGAGCAAAGTCTTCATCCAGATTTCCGCTGTAGCTGACATCTCCCAATAATAAAATGGGGGTGTGAGCTGAAATTGCCGATATCTCTGCAACTAAATCAGATAATTGCTTGTATTGGCTTAATTTTCCAATGGCGATAGCCAAAAACTCATTCGGATTTTTGAACCTTTTTTGCCAATCTTTTGAACCAACACCTTCGCACTTTTCGCCAATAAAATTAAGAATGACTTCAATGTCGTGACACCTAGAAGAGTCATCATCAATTAATAAAACTTTAAGTTCCGAAAACATTGGCTTTCCTGATGATCAATTTTGCCGAGACAACGCTGCTCAAAAAACGAACAAACTTCTTTAAAATTAGTACGATAGGATAATAGATAGATGCGAAAAACGCATCTGTCAATTTTTTGGCAACTGAACACAGGACTTAAATTTTGAAAAAGCTCCCTGGTTTCGCCGAATCCTACTGATATATCGAGCCAATGCTATCGCAGGGAATTTTAATAAACTCATCTTTAGTTTCAAAGTCTCGAGTGAACTGAGACGTGACATCAACAGCCAACTTATCACGTTTTTTCAATTTTTTGTATTCAGCAGCTGGCTCAGTAATCAATTCTTCAAAAATCGAGCCATTTAGGGACAAACAAAATATCCTATCAATCAAGCGCTCTTACCAATTCGACTCGCTCAGGAGATAAAGTGCAATTTGGTAGCAATAGTTCGAATTCCTACGGCGAGTAATTCACACCAAAATGAGCTTAAATGCTACAAGCACCATGAGTTCGAAAAAGGTCATTGGTTTTATCAGACTTTGTTAAATGCCGACTTTAATTTGTCATGCTCTGTATTGCTGACATTGTCGTCGTAGCCCTAATCCAATTATTGGAACCATCACCCATTAAACAGATAAAACTGACTATAAAACGGGATGAGATAAATTCTTGACTCTGCCTATTCAATAAGTGCTCTTAAAGGTGTTTTAATCTTAATTTTAGGCTAAAACATTCATTTCAATTGGCATAAAATTGCCGACACCTGCAACTCATTGCCTTTTTTTGTCATTGAAAAATTTATTCGGCCATTAAAACTTTACTGCAAAGGATAAGCCATTGAAAGTTTGTAAATGTCGTCTATTTATACATCTATAAACATCGATTTTTGTTTTTCTTTTAATAGCTTTAACAAATAATCACCATAGGTTGAGCATTTAAATTTTTCGTACTGAGTTTCCAGTTGCTCAGTACTTATCCAACCTTTTTGAATTGAAATTTCTTCAAGACAAGCGATTTTTAAACCTTGCCTTTCCTCTATGGTTTGAACAAATTGGCCTGCTTTTAATAAAGAATCATGAGTTCCGGTATCTAGCCAGGCAAAACCTCGACCCAATATTTGAGTATAGAGGTTTCCTTCATTCAAATAAGCCCGCAATACGTCAATAATTTCTGTCTCTCCTCTTAATGACGGTTTAAGAGACTTCGCAATTTCAACACAGTTGGGATCGCAAAAATAAATACCGGTTATCGCATAATTAGAGCGAGGTACCTCTGGTTTTTCTTCCAGCGACAAAACACTTCCTTTCTGATTGAATTCGACCACACCAAAATCTTCAGGATTGTTAACGTGATAACACAAAAGTGAAGCCCCTTTTTCAAGTGATGTTGCTTTTCTTAGAATGTCACTAAAATATTGCCCATAAAAAAGATTATCGCCCAAAATTAAACAACAATGGCTTCCTGCTAAGAATGAAGCACCTAATACAAAAGCTTCCGGAATTCCTGAAGGCGATTTTTGCACCTGAAAACTCAGTTCTATTCCCAGTTCAGATCCATCACCTAACAAATGCTGATAGTGAGGAAAATCTTTTTCTGTCGTGATAATTAAAATCTCACGTATACCGGCCAACATCAGGACCGATAAAGGGTAATAAATAAGAGGTTTGTCGTATACTGGTAGCATTTGTTTAGAAACACCTAGCGTAATCGGATAGAGTCTACTCCCTGATCCGCCCGCAAGAATTATCCCTTTATAATGTGGCATTTTCACCTCATCATTTTTAATTTAAATTATGCCATTTGTTAAAATACCAAGCGACGGTCTCTTTTAACCCACTTTCAAAGCTCCTGTTAGGCTTCCAACGGGTTTCATTTTGTAATTTATCACTGAGAGTAACGTAACGTCTATCGTGTCCTGGTCGATCATTTACATGCGAAATTAGTGTTTTATAATCAAAATTCTCTTTTCCGTATTTTTGATCGAGTTCGTTTAAATATGTACAAATTAAATGAATTATGTCTAAATTGGTTTGTTCCATACCAGTTCCAATATTGTAACTTTCTCCCACTTTGCCTTTTTCGGCAAGCTCTAGTAGTGCATTAATATGATCGAGTACATGCAACCAATCGCGCTTTTGCAGTCCATCACCGTAAACTGGCAATTGCTCTCTGTTAATTGCGTTCTTTGTCATTAAAGGAATCAGCTTTTCTTCATGTTGCCACGCTCCATAATTGTTTGAGCAATGAGTGATAATACAGGGTAAGCCATAGGTTCTAAACCAAGCTTGAACCAGATGATCAGAAGCGGCTTTAGAAGCAGAGTAAGGCGATGACGGATTAATTTGCATATCTTCAGCAAACCCAACCGAGTCATCTGATAAGTCTCCATATACCTCATCGGTTGAAATATGAATAAAACGAAAATTTTGCTTTTTAGTTTCATTTAACCCTTGCCAATAATTTCGGGCAGCTTCAAGCAAATTAAACGAGCCTACAATATTTGAATAAATAAATTTAACGGGAGATTCAATCGAGCGATCAACATGAGATTCAGCAGCTAAATGGAAAATTACATTCGGGTTAAAATCTGCAACAAGATTGTTTATTGAGTTTCCATCCACCAAATCGAGCTGTTCAAAATGATAATGTGATTGCAATTCAAACTCAGACAACACATCAGGTTGACTCGCGTAAGTCAGCTTATCTATATTCAGAACTGAATTTTGAGAGTTTGAAAGCAAACATCGGATCAGATGACTTCCGATAAACCCTGCTCCTCCAGTTACAATAACTTTCATTAATATGGTCACCTGCGACGCTGCATTAAGTTAAAAATTTTAAGCCCAAAACATTATTGAATCATGTATGAAAATGGCAATTTTCAGGCCATATTCAAAGTTCAAACGCTGCACACTTTATTAGTAAGCAATTTATCTATGTAAGACAGCTAGAATAGTGGTTTGAGCTCTACTTCCATCCTAATTATAACGTCAGCGCTCATTCTTATAATAAAAATACTTGGACTAGAATTACTAGAAACCGGAAATTGAACTACTTACCTTGAACAGATAGCCTAATTTAATGACTCTATTTTTTTCGTTGTTAACCATATCAGAAACCTCAGTAATAGAAGCCGCAATTATGAGTTTATCGCTACCTAACAATAGCTTTTCTTTGATTTACAGCTTTACATCTTCAAATTGAATATCATTCTACAGCTGAATCAATACCGCTAATCAGCTAAACGCGACTTTTAGAAAACGTCAACAAGGTTTTAGCCCTCTTATTTAAACTATGAAGTACATTTTTGGAGGAAGATGTACCTCTGAACCAAATCCAAAAACTGAGCCTATAAAGTGTAGAGAATTCCAATTATTAGGCAGGATATTGCCGCTTTCCATGGATAAATAAAGTA
>JBFHSP010000215.1:0-5169 GCA_041591085.1 Kangiellaceae bacterium
AAAGAAGGCAAAAAGAGTGGAATTGAAATCAAAAACGTTCATATGAATATCATAGATATGGAGACACCATAATGAGTCTATTTAAAGTTTCTCAATTATCCGTAATTAGAGAAGTATGGGGCGATGATGTAGACGATTTTTGGATTGAAGTTCATTGTGAAGTTCAATCGCAAACCGAGCCTGGGGGCGAAGCTTTTTCACTTTCCATTGTTAGCCCAAAATCATTACTAACAGAACTGAATGGTGAAGATTTTAGAGCTGAATATGGTAGAGGATTCATAATAACGAACCATTTTGATCAAAATAAAATTATAGGTAAGCTTCAAAAGCTTGTTGACGGTTCAGAAGCATCAAGCTGGAAAGAGTTAATTGATTATATGTCTAAATACTTTGACGTCATTTAAACAATCATTCACCAAGTTAAGCGTCTACCTTGACAAACCAAAATAAAAATTTGATGGGTTACGTTGGACTCCACTACATCCTACTTAACTCACTATTTTTATCAGAAAAAAATGCCTTAATTTTTGAGATACTGACTTCCGCTTTGTGCTCTTTTCTGCCCTAAAGCAATTCCGTTGAGTCGCAAGCTTAGACCATGGCTCCATCAATATCCCGACTTATGCACTGACCTAACCGCTCTGCCCGATGGATCATTCTGCCCTGCAAATGAGGCATCCCAAGCTAAAGCCTCTGCAGTAGAACAAGCAACGGACTTACCTCCTAAAACGGTTAGCGCGGCCGCGCGGGAACCAAAGTGTTGGTTAAACATTTCTCTATACCAATAGGCTTCTTTAGTTTGTGGTGGATTATCCGGAAATTTAAAATGTGCGCTCGAGAGTTGCTCATCAGTGACTTTTTGCTCGGCCATGGCTTTCAGTCCATCAATCCAACCGTAACCTACGCCATCAGAGAACTGTTCTTTTTGCCGCCAAACAACTTCATCAGGCAATAAATCAGCAAAAGCTTCACGCAATATGTGTTTTTCAATTTTGCTCGAAGTGATCATTTTGGCTTCTGGGTTGGTGCGCATGGCAACATCGATAAAGTCTTTATCTAGAAATGGTACTCGCGTTTCGACGCCCCACGCAGCCATGGCTTTGTTAGCTCGCAAACAATCGTAGTAGTGTAACTTTTCTAGTTTACGAACTGTTTCTTGATGAAACTCTTTGGAGTTGGGGGCTTTATGAAAATATAAATAACCACCAAATAATTCATCACTGCCTTCACCGCTCAATACCATTTTAATGCCCATGGCGCGAATTTTTCTAGCCATTAAATACATAGGCGTTGAAGCGCGAATGGTGGTGACATCATAAGTTTCTAAATGATAAATTACATCGCTTAATGCATCGATACCATCTTGTAGTGTGTAGATAAGTGAGTGATGAATGGAGCCAATATGATCGGCCACTTTTTTAGCCGCAGCTAAATCGGGCGAACCTTCAAGACCAATCGCAAAGGTATGCAAACTTGGCCACCAGGCTTGCGATTTTGAATCATCTTCTACTCGTTTATCAGCAAATTGTTTAGCAAGGGCTGCCACAATCGATGAGTCTAGTCCGCCAGACAATAAAACACCGTAAGGTACATCAGTCATTAAATGACTTTTAACCGCATGGGTTAAGCTTTGTCTGATATCTGTTGCCGAAGCCCTGTTTTGACTAACGGCCTCATAAGATTTCCAGTCCCGCTGATAAAAGCTTATCAGTGATGTTTGAATGGCTTGCTGCGGTGATAAAGATTTGTCTTTGAGTGATTCGTTTAAAGTTCGACTAGATAAATAATGACCGGGAGGGAATAGCGAGACATCTTCGCATAGCTTTTCTATTGCTTTCATTTCGGAAGCAAAATAAAGCTGACCGAGTTCATCGTGACCCATGTATAGGGGGATAATTCCAATGGGATCGCGTGCAATAAAAAACGCTTTGGCGGTTTGGTCAAACAACATAAAGGCGTACATGCCGCTTAATTGTTTTAAGCAATCGGCACCCATATGTTGATACAAAGGTAATATCACCTCACAGTCGGATTCGGTTTTAAACTGGTAGCCTTCGGCGTATTCAGTTTTGAGACGTTTATGATTATAGATTTCACCATTGACCGCTAATATTTGATTGCCATTTGCGCTCACAAGCGGTTGCGCACCGTTATTCACATCGACAATAGCTAAGCGTTCATGCACTAAAATTGCATCATTAGACTGGTAAATACCGGACCAATCAGGGCCCCTATGTCTTAATAGCTTAGATTGAGCGAGCGCTTGAGCGCGTAACACGGAAGGATCTGCTTTTAAATGGAATACACCGAAAATGGAGCACATATTGAACCTAATTTAGTTATCAATCGAATTGGTTTGCTAATAGTTAATGAAAATGCCAATAAAATAAATACCATCTAATTAAAAAGCAGTTGTGCTTTGATGGTTTTTTGATTTAAGGTTGATTCATTAAATATTATTTAAAACAATTGACCTCTGCTCATGCAAAAGTATCAGATCGATAATTTAGATAAACAGATCCTCAATGCGTTAACTAGCAATGCTCGCACCCCTTATGCGGAGCTTGCCAAACAGTTTGAGGTGAGCCCTGCTACCATTCATGTACGAATCGAGAAAATGAAATCGGCCGGCATTATTACAGGAACTCATTTGGCCATTAGTGAAAAAGCACTTGGCTATGATGTGTGTTGTTTCATTGGCATTACCCTTAAAAGCGCTGGTGACTATCCGGTGGTGGTAGAGCAAATAAAACAAATTGATGAAGTAGTCGAGGCTTATTACACCACCGGACAGTATTCTATTTTCGTAAAGATTTTGTGTCGCTCGATAGAAGATTTGCAATGGCTATTGATTGATAAGATTCAATCGCTGGAAAAAGTTCAGGCAACAGAAACTTTAATATCATTGCAAAACCCAATCGATCGCTCGATTAAATTGTGACTCAGTAGAGCTTTTAGCCAACCCACTTTGCGATACTTCGGAAAAAAAGAGTAACTCTGCCACAAAAGCAAAACCCTTTCGTTGCATAAACTTTTGATTGGATTAGTCTGAACCTTGAAATTTTAAGATTCACTTGCGAAATACAAATGCGTAGTTTGAACAGTTCCCCAAGCTGTGGTCTATCTACCTTGTAAGTAGCGAAAGTGAAGGTTGTATTTTCCTGGTTGGATCCCCAAAATTTCAACCCCTATTGATGCCCCGAGTCTCACGGGGCTTTTTTTTGACGCCATAATATCGACTTTAAGCTAAACCTGCTTTGGTTTACATCCTGTTAATCTTTTTCGTTCCACTTATCAGTTTGACTTTGCTAAGGTAGATTAACGATATAAGAGCTTGTTGCTGCTGCAAACAAGTCATTTAACAATCACTATTGGGGATCACCATGGTTAAAAAAATTCTTCTGTGGTTGCTGGTGTCAATACTGGCAATCATTGCGCTCGGTGCCACTTTTATTTGGTACAACCTAAATTTCAGACCACTTACTATTAATTTGTTTTTCAATCGCGCTATTTATGAAATGGTGAAAGACAGTCCAGAAACTTTGTCGTCACTTCATCTGTTAGAAAACATTGGCATTAAAGGACATCAAAGTAAGCTCGATGATGAAAGCCCAGAAGAAGGTGATAAAGCTTTTGCTAAAATTAAAGAGTTTCGCGAAATGTTACTTTCTTATGAAGATAACGATTTAGATGAAAGCCAAAAACTCTCTAAAGAAATCATGTTGTATTTAATGGACTATATGGTAGAGCTAGAACCTTTCCGTTATTACAACTATCCCGTCAATCAACTATTCGGTGCGCAATCGAATTTTCCTTCCTTTATGGATGCACAGCATCAAGTGCATGAAGTGCGCGACGCTGAAGATTATGTCAGTCGTTTACACGCGGTAAAAACTAAGTTTGCACAAATTACCGAAGGATTAAAAATTCGTGAGCAAGCAGAGATTATTCCGCCAAAATTTGTGATCGACCGTGTTCTTACTGAAATGAAAGATTTTGTTGGGCAACAGCCAGAAGATAATATTTTATATACATCGCTGGCAAAAAAAATGGATGAGGCTGAGTTTTCTGATGAAGATAAGTCTCGGATTTTAGCGGATACTAAACTTGCTATTGAAGACAGTGTGCATCCTGCTTATCAAGGCTTTATTGATTATTTTTCGTCGCTTGGCGATAAAGCGTCAACCGATGATGGGTATTGGAAATTACCACAAGGCGAAAAAGCGTATTTAATGGCGCTTAAGTTATTTACAACCACCGATTACACACCTGATTATATTCATAACTTAGGATTATCAGAAGTGGAGCGCATTCAACAAGAAATGTTGGTGATCCTTGAAGGTGAGGGTATCGATGTTTCTGAAGGTTTTACCAAAGCAATGGAGTTACTTGCTGCGGATGAGCGTTTATACTACCCCGATACAAATGAAGGCCGAGAACAGATTCTTGCTGATTACCAAACCATGATTAATGAAATCAGTGCCGGTTTAGATGATGCGTTTAGAGTTCGACCCAAAGCTCCGGTTGAAGTAAAACGGATTCCAGAGTTTAAAGAAAAAACATCGCCAGGTGCTTACTACCAACAACCGGCTATGGATGGTTCTCGCCCAGGTATTTTTTACGCTAATTTATACGATATTAAAGCCACACCAAAATATGGCATGCGTACCTTGGCTTATCACGAAGCCGTACCGGGCCATCACTTTCAAATTGCCATTCAGCAAGAGCTAGAAGGTGTTCCTATGTTTAGAAAATTCGCACCATTTACTGCTTATGTTGAAGGTTGGGCGCTATACAGCGAACAAGTAGCATGGGAGCTTGGTTTTCAAAATAATCCACTGGATAATTTAGGAAGATTACAAGCGGAGCTTTTCCGCGCCGTGCGATTGGTGGTTGATACTGGTATTCACGCGAAAAAATGGAATCGAGAATACGCGATTGAGTATATGAAAAATAATACCGGTATGGCTGAAAGCGATGTGGTTTCTGAAATTGAGCGTTACATAGTGATGCCTGGTCAAGCTACAGCCTACAAAGTAGGTATGATTAAAATTTTAGAATTGCGTGAAAAAGCAAAGTCACAATTAGGTGATCAATTTGATCTGCGTGATTTTCACGATGCGATTTTGAAAAATGGTGCACTACCCCTTGATATTTTGGAGCGGATTA
>JBFHSP010000216.1:0-5123 GCA_041591085.1 Kangiellaceae bacterium
GTTCATCGGTAGCGTGAATAACAGGTGGTAAAAAAATGTTTTGCTCCATTTTCTGCAATAAAAAATCCAATACATTAACACAGTCATCTTGATGAATGCGATTGGTCCATGGGTTATCGCGTGAAATTAAACGGTCGTCCTTTCGCGTAACCATTGTTTTAAACATTAAACGCGTGGGCCCATAAATACCCGAAAAACGAACAACACAATTTTTCTGGTTGGCATTTAATACGGATTGTTCTCCACAGAGCAATGCTTTGCAGAAAGGATCGTAGAGGTTAACCGGTGACGATTCATCGACCCATTCTCCATTATTTTCTTTAAGCACTCTTGTTGATGACACATAAAGTATTCGAACTTGTGGAAAGTGCTTAGTTAAGTTACTGACAAAAGATTGCACAACGTCACAATAGGTGTGCTGGTAGGCATCAGCCGTTCTTTCGCTTGGGGTTAAAGTAATCACTGCATAGTTAGGGTTGAGCGGAATATTTTTTTCGCCTAGAAAATTTTCTAGTTTTTCGAAGTTGATGCTTTCTATTGGTGATAAAAATTGTGGGCACTGCGCGAGTTGTTTTGCAGTTCGTGCAAGTGCAATGGGCAAAAACTTCGACCGTTGGTGTTGCCATTTTTTCGCTAACGCTTGAGCCAATTCGCCAAAGCCTGCCAATAATACTTGAGTCATGGATGGTTCTTAAGTTTTAAAGTGAGTCATAGCCTAACAGACTAAGCTTTAAGCACCTAATTAGCTTATGAGTTTTATATTATAAGAGACTGATTGGACGACATAGAACAAAAATTTTATTTAAACAATTTGGTGAAAATTAACATTGTATTTCGCTTCTAAGCGAGGGTATTTTTGAATGCCACAAAAATACCCGAGAAATGGCTTTTCCCGCCCATTTGCTTTTCGCAAAATTACTAGTTCGAGCAAACGGCAATGATCATCATCCGTGATGGCATTGCCTTTCATCTGCATCCTGCAGTTGATTTGCTGATTCAATAATTTTTCTGCAAATGGTAGGGAATAAAAAAACAGTGCACCAATTTAACTCATCAAATAATTCAAAATACCTTTTTGCACGATGTTGGTGCATTTTGTCTGCTAAAACGACTGGTTTTACTGCTTTTATCAACTGGCACGACCTCTGCAAAGTAAGAATTTGTTTGTGTCCTCAATAAAACAACGACTCAATATAACGATTAAAAGGAGCGTGCTATGAAATTAGTCAGTGCCATCATCAAGCCATTTAAGCTCGATGATGTAAGAGAAGCGCTAAATGAAGTGGGTGTGAATGGACTAACGGTGACCGAGGTGAAGGGGTTTGGTCGTCAGCGCGGACATACCGAATTATATCGCGGTGCTGAATACACCGTAGACTTTTTACCCAAAGTTAAAATTGAAGTGGCTATTTCAGATGATCAAGAAGAAGAGGTGATTGATGCCATTATTGAAAACTCGCGAACGGGGAAAATTGGTGACGGTAAAATTTTTGTCACTCACCTAGAAGAAGTCATTCGTGTAAGAACCAGCGAAAGCGGTCAAGAAGCACTTTAACAAAGGGGAATTAAAGTGAACGAAATTAAATATGCATTAGATACTTTTTATTTTTTAATGTCGGGCGCGCTGGTCATGTGGATGGCGGCGGGTTTTGCCATGCTCGAGGCGGGGCTGGTTCGCGCTAAAAACACCACAGAAATTTTAGCTAAAAACATTGCGCTGTTTGCGGTAGCTTGTTTTATGTATTTACTGTTTGGTTACGCCATTATGTATGGCAGTGAAGCCGGTGGTTTTATTCCTGATTTTTCTTTCTTATTGGGTGCCGAACATAACGAGGCAGCAGTAGCCGAAGGAAAAGCCAATCACTCTTTGTACTCTGATTTTTTCTTTCAGGTGGTATTTGTTGCTACCGCTATGTCGATTGTTTCTGGTGCGGTAGCTGAACGCATGAAACTGACTGCGTTTTTATTTTTTGCGGTGGTCCTTACTGGGTTTATTTATCCGGTTGAAGGTTACTGGAAATGGGGTGGCGGCTGGCTGCACCAACTTGGGTTTAATGACTTTGCTGGATCGGCTATTGTGCATATGGCCGGTGCTACCGCAGCGCTAGCCGGTGTGATTTTATTAGGACCGCGTAAAGGCAAGTACGATAAAAAAGGGAATGCCAAGGGTATTCCCGGGGCGAATTTACCCATGGCAACACTCGGCACCTTCATTTTGTGGCTGGGCTGGTTTGGTTTTAATGGTGGATCGCAATTGCTTTTGTCTGACGTTACTAATGCTAACGCAGTGTCAAAAATATTTGTAAACACCAATGCGGCAGCAACTGGTGGTGTATTAGCCGTATTTATTTACACTAAGCTCGTTTATAAAAAGGTCGATCTTACCTTTATATTAAACGGCGCGTTGGCCGGTCTTGTTGCTATTACGGCAGAGCCATTAACGCCTTCGCCACTAGTGGCAACATTCATTGGCGCAATTGGCGGAATTGCCGCGTCACTTTCGGTGGTGATGCTCGATAAGTTGCAATTGGATGATCCGGTCGGTGCTATTTCGGTGCATGGGGTTGCTGGTGTGCTTGGCGTGATGTTGGTGCCGCTAACCAACCCTGATGCCAGCTTTGGCATTCAAGCTCTAGGTATTGTTGTTATATTTGCGTGGGTGTTTATTACTTCGTTTGCGGTTTGGCTCGGCTTAAAACGTTTTATCGGTATTCGAGTAACCGAAGAGGAAGAGTACATCGGCCTTGATAAGGTGGACTGTGGCTTGGAGGCCTATCCAGAGTTTACTTTAAGCGTCAGTGCAGGCGGTAAGTCGTAAATAATGACATGGCACTGAGCAAGCTCTGATTTTGATCTTGCTCAGTATTTTGCCCTGTTCCATTGGCGTGCTCTTTATCTCTGTGCAATACTCAAAAGACCATGTTTTATTGAGAGAGCAGTATGACCAACGTAATCAAAGCCAGTGAACAACCCTACGCCTTTGAAGTGGAAAAAGATAAAACGTATTTTTGGTGTGCTTGCGGTCGCAGTCAAAAGCAACCATTTTGCGATGGTTCTCACAGCGGTACTGGGATTACGCCGGTTAAATACGATGCATCGGCTACTAAGAAAGTCTTTTTTTGTGGTTGCAAAGCATCAAATAACGCTCCGCTTTGTGATGGTTCGCATAAAGACTTGAAGTAAATACACTGGCTACAGGGTTTAAACGCTTACTTTTTAAATTCAATGTTTTGTTAAAGTTTTCATGTTGTAGTTTTTTCCAGATTCTTTTAGGGTGTTAGCCGCTTAAAAAAATCAATAAGAGCTACAACATGCGTAAATTGTTCATCCTCCTTTCAATTCTTACATTTTCTATTGCTTATGCATCAATCGAACCGGCTCCAAAACGCGAGCGCGGTGAAGGTCCTTATTCTCAGCTTATATTGCGCGGCGTTAATTACGTTGCTGGCCATGGCGCGCCTATGTTGGGGCCGGTAGATATTGTGATTGAAAACGATCGGATCAAAAGCATTGTTTCTATTGGTAGCCCGGGAGCGGATATTAAACAAAGCCGCCGACCGAAAGCCGAGTCGAACGCCAAAGAAATCGATTTAACGGGTTATACCGTTTTGCCCGGTTTTATTGATATGCATGGTCATTTAGGAGGTAAGCAACAGGGCACTCCGGCTGAGTACGTGTTAAAGCTTTGGCTTGCACATGGGATCACAACCGTAAGAGAACCTGGCAGTTTTAATGGACTTGAGTGGACCGTCGAGCAGCAAAAACGCAGCGATAAAAATGAGATTGCGTCGCCACGCATCGTTCCTTATGTGGGCTTTGGAAAACCCGATGGCACGCCGTTTAAAGATGCCGCAGAAGTTAAAGCCTGGGTTAAATCCGTTCATAAAATGGGTGCTCGCGGGATTAAGTTTTTTGGTGACCGGCCAGAAATTATTCAAGCCGCCATTGAGCAAGCAAAAAAATTAAATATGGGCACCACCATGCACCACGCTCAGCTGAATGTGGTTCGTATGAACGCGCTCACCAGTGCTCGAATGGGGCTAACCAGCATGGAGCACTGGTATGGTTTACCCGAAGCGCTTTTTGAAAACCAAGTCGTGCAGAATTATCCGCTCGATTATAACTATCAAGATGAAGACCATCGGTTTACCGAGGCCGGAAACTTATGGCTGCAAGCGGCAAAGCCTTATAGCGATAAATGGAATGCAGTGCGCGATGAATTGATTTCGTTAGATTTTACCTTAGATCCTACCTTCACTATTTATGAAGCCAACCGCGATTTAATGCGCGAGCGCCAAGCGGTTTGGCATAAAGATTATACTTTGCCTTCACTTTGGAAATTTTTTGATCCAGACAGAAATGCACATGGATCTTACTGGTTTGATTGGACTACTGAAAAAGAAATTGCATGGAAACAAAATTATGCAAGGTGGATGATGTTTGTGAATGATTATAAAAATCATGGCGGGCGAGTCACTACCGGATCAGACTCTGGTTACATTTATAAGTTGTATGGCTTTGGTTTTATACGGGAGTTGGAGTTGTTGCAAGAGGCAGGGTTTCATCCGTTAGAAGTGCTTAAAGCCGCAACGATTAATGGTGCTGAAGTACTTGGTTTAGCAAACGAGATAGGTAGTGTTGAAGTGGGAAAAAGGGCCGATTTAGTTATCGTAAAAGGAAATCCACTGGCTAATTTTAAGTTGCTTTACGGTACCGGCCATTTTATGTTGAATGAAAATAATGAAGCTATACGCACCCCTGGTATTCGTTACACAATTAAAGATGGTATTGTTTTTGACGTAAGTGAATTATTAGCCGATGTGCGCGCGATGGTGGCGAAAGCTAAGGAGTAAACACTTTTGATTTTTCTTCCTCACATTGCCCTGACCAAGATTGGAAGAGGGAAGGGTGAGGGCTGAATAAAATCATTCGTTTAAAAAAACTATTTGTAGTTAGTAAATTCAATTCAGCAAAAATTCAGCTTACCTCCGTAAAATAGCACTCAACATCCATTAAAGAGTGCTTATTATGAAAAGGTTTTTCACTGGCTTTTGTTTGCTTTTGTCGTCACAAGTTTTTGCCCACGATATTTTTTCCACCTCCATCAGTCGAGAATGGTCAGA
>JBFHSP010000217.1:0-5121 GCA_041591085.1 Kangiellaceae bacterium
ATTTTATGTTTCAACCTCTCTAGTTTTGTGGCTTACAAGGCAAGCAGATGAAAGAATAACGGGTTATTTTAAGTCTGTTTAACGCCGTAAGGCGCAAAAATAGAAGTGTTGAGCAGTTTTTCTTATCCCGAGCTCAGGTTACTTAGACTAAAAACAACAATGGAAGCCTAGGCTTCCATTGCATCATCAAAATCATCGTCATCATCGCTGATGTCGGTATCTTCACCGTCACTCGGCTCAAAGTCCTGCTCACCATCAAGAATAGCTCTTCTTGTGGTTAACCAAACCGGCGCGCGATTACAACGTTTTAAATACTTCAACCAAGTTTTTTCCGCTGGTGTATCAGCAGGCACTTCACCTTTGAGCATTTTTAAAAAATGTTCATCTTCTTCGTTAGGATCAGAAACTAACCCATCGGTAAGAGCTTTAAATAAACTGCCGTACTTTTCTAAATGCCCAACTTCAGAGTAAACAAAGTCGCCTGAGCGAGAAAAACCGTAACGGAAATGTTTGACATCAGAGTAACGTCGGCCGAGATAATAACTTCTTGATTGCATCACAATCCTCCCATGGCTTGAATAGGCGCTTTGTATCAAATGTTAGGAGCAAAGTTCAACAAAAATATTTAATCGTAAAGATAAATTCATTAAATAACCGCTAATTAACTGCCTTGGCTGATTAGAAATTGAATCACTTCATTGCTGAGACATTGCTCAAAGGTCGCATCAAATGCTTCTTCTGAAACAACTCTAGCATCTTCTGAGCATTTTTCTTCAATGTTATAGGCTTCTTCACTTGGCAAAACATCAACTTGCTGAAATTCAATATGAGCCGTTTCAGTTTCGCACTGAGCAATAAAAGACTTAAGCGCTTTGTTTTCTAATCCAACGCCGGTTCCGGCATTAAAACAAACATCAGAATGACTGACTTGAGCAAACCCGCTTACACTTAAAACCAATGAAAAAACAATCAGTTGTAGGCTCTTTAATTTCATTATTAACCCTTTATGAGACAATTGCGAAATGTGGTGGCATATTCAGGCTTCGATCCGCTAATATAAAATGAAATTTTTAACTCTTTTCGAGAAATAAAAGTGTACAACCTAGATATTGGATTACTGAGAACCTTCTTAGAGGTCAATAAAACTCGCCACTTCGGCAAAACCGCTGAGAATCTCTATTTAACCCAATCTGCGGTCAGTGCTCGAATTAAACAACTCGAAGATATTTTAGGCGTCACTTTATTTCAAAGACACCGCAATAATATCCAATTAACCCCACAAGGCGAAAGGTTAGTTCCGCACGCTGATAAAATGCTGTTAGATTGGACTCAAGCTCTACAAGAAGTAGCCCTACCCGATCAGTCTTCACAAATAGTGATAGGAGCGCCTCAATCGCTGTGGGAGAGTCGACTAGCTCATTTGCCAACTTCATTGCTCGCACATCAGCCCGACTGCCATGTTCGAGCAGAGTCGCTAGAAAGCCAGAATATCATTCGTCGACTACACGAGCGCACCCTCGATTTTGGCATCGTGTTTGATCCCTCTAAAACTGACGAAGTCAGTAGCATTAAAATTGCGTCCATCGAACTAAAATTGTTCAGCGATAAAGCGAAGCTACTATTGAAAGATGTAGAAGAAAGCCAATATGTAATGGTGGATTGGGGACAAGGCTTTGCGGCGTCTCACGCTCGTACATTACCGCATGTTCGATCGCCCAAGTTAATTGCCTGTGACTGGAGTATGGCACTTACCTGTTTAACCGAATTAGGAGGTTTTGCCTACTTACCCGTGAGTTTAGTAAAACCCAAAACTCATAAACTGTATGCAGTGGCAGACGCTCCGATTATTAGCCGAGAAATATACTTATGCCATCATATTCAAAAGTCGGAAGATCCACTCTTTTCTGACATTCTCAAACTGATACAAAACGAGTTGCAGAATCACGCTTATCTATAGCAAAGAGTCTCTCTTAAAAATAAAACCTAAAAAGGAAAACCGATGACTTGGTTAATTGCGAGCTTACTTATTGTTCCCGTTGTGTTGTTAGGCTCACCCATTATTTTATTTTACTTTAAAGGCCGCAGCGATTTAGCCCACAGTTACATTGGCTCAATGATCTTAATGCAATGGTTAGTAGCCGGTTTGCATTGGGAACAACTTAATGGTGCGGCGCTAGCCGTAGTGTATTTATTAGGAATAGCTTTATTACTCGGCAGCCTTTACACCTTGTTTGTTGCACAAAAGCATGAAGACTGGAAAGAAGTGAATATGCGGCCATTAAAAAACATGTCGCTGATGGTGACAGTGTCCACCGTATGTATTGTGTTTTTGACCCAAGGGTGATTGATCTTAGATGCTTGCTTTAAGCTTTTAACGTTTCAAGCTGTGGCGGCCAAAAGCGAATGCAATGAGCGGTTGGACGTCACGCAGCCTTGGCTTGTTAAAATTAATTTGGAGAAAGAATAATTGGATATGAGAATTCCTTTGTTTTTCCACGACCAAAATCCAACCCCTCGACATTCCTGCATATTTGTAATGCTACAGCTTCCAAGCCCTTACTTACACTTTCGACATCGCACACATTGGGTTGGTTATAAACGGCTTTTACTCTAAGTGTAATTTTACCAGATAGCTCCGGCTGTTGCTTCAATGCTTCATTATAAACGGAATACACTAAATGTGAATTTTTGCTAAAGCTCAATTGAATTTGCTCACTAGATAGCTCGGGAAGCTCCGGCGGTTTATTATTAGCAGTACTACAGCCCCAAACAGAAAAGATAAAGATAACAATGAAGACTAGTTTCATAATTTTAACGCCTGCAGTTCACCCAAGTCCTGTAAGCTGCACTTGTTATGTTTTGCATTGAAATATAATTTATTAAATCAATCAAAGATGGAATCCGACATTAAAGCTAATGCAATACCTAAAACCAAAATCCCACCGATAATTGAGAAGCCCAAAGGAATACTGTAGTACCAACATACAATGGCTCCACCTCCCGTGCCTACACCAAAAAAAATCACTACTTTTAATATTGCGCTCAAACCTATTTTCAAGAGATCTTTCAAAAAGTCGATCATATGTCCTTCCCAAAATATCTATGCGCTAAGTAATACTTCTAATTCTGAAACATAATGAGGCTGTAGGATAACTGAATTTGAAACAGACAATCCCTAGCCAATTCTTGTTTTTTACAATATCGGTGACTTTGCCTTTATATGATTAATTTTGCAAATATTTTACTTATTTTCAAAGATTGTCATTTATCTAGGCGTATGTTCGCCTATTGAACTGACTTAATGGGCTAATTGCCCGTATTTCATCAGCTTTTCTATGTTGTGAACCATGCAATAAAGTTTCCATTGTCCATCTACTTTTTGTTTGCCGCGCAAACTGAATCGACTCAATCCCTTATTGGTGCCTATATTCCCAAACACTGGTTCGACAACCGACATACGACGGCTGTAGATTTCTTTACCTCGTTCACTATCTACTCGCTGTTTCATCCAGTCAATCGCCTTTGGTTTGCTGCCTTTTTTAACAATCACCGATACTTGTCTTCCGGCTCCTTTTCTATGTTCACTCGCCTTCGGATTTTTCATGCAGCGATGCCTCAGTTTGCAATGCCGACATTGCAGTAATCGCCCTTCATAATATTGTTTGGTATTACCGTATGGATCTTGGTCTTCTCGCCTGAAGGATAAGCGTTCACCGGCAGGACAAATGCATTCTTTTTTGCTCGTGTTAAATTTAAATTCACTGGAGGCAATCACTTTAAAACCATTATCTATAATTTTGTTTTGATGGCGCTTTCCATGTTTTGTTTTTTGTTCAATAAACTTTGGATCGCGACTTCGAAACTGATTGTCTGGAATATAAGCATTGATCTTGTTCTGTTTTAAATAGTCAACATTCGCTTCATTGCAAAAGCCTGTATCGGCGGTAACGATAATGCGACTTTTATAAATATTTTTTCTAATATTCAATCGGTTCATGCGTTCTTTTACCGTTTCAAGCACCGGCTGCAAGGTGTGATGCTCTTGACCTTCGCCAAAGGCCTGAGCATCAACTATCACTTGATGTTTCTTATCCACCGTTGCCACTCCGTTGTACCCTTGAATGGTTCCTTTATTGGTCAACATCTTGGCACTTTCGTTATCAGTGATATTACTTTTAACTTCTTTCTTAATTTTTCCGCGTCCCATTCTTGGTTGTGATTTTTTTAAAAACGTATCAATTTTATCAGCGGCTTTACTCAAGGTCTCTATCGTCTGTTGCGTTCTTTTTTCTCGCGCTTCGTCTCGAGATTCAAGCTTGTCCATTTCGCGATGTTGGTTTAAGTAAAATCGAATTTGATTTTTGAGCTTGTCGCGTTTGTGTTGCAGTTCTTTGAATGTGCCAGACCACTCTTTAGAAGCATTCGATGACATCTTACAGCCATCAATGGCAAACAGTTCATTGCCTAATAATCCTTGTTGATAACACACCAATAGTACTTGCTCAAACAACGCGGTGATTTCTTTTTGATGCTGACTTACAAAAGCGGCAATGGTCGTAAAATGCGGTTCACTATCGCAAGACAGTGCTTTAAAAATAATGTTGTGATGACAGCACCACTCAATTTCTCGACTCGATGTGATCCCTTTGGAATACGCAAACAACACTATCTTTAACAAAATAGCGGGGTCGTAAGCTTTTTGACCGGTGGTGTTATTTTTGTAGTGATGATGAAAAATTGAAAGGTCGAGTTTGTTATCAATTAAATAATGGATGGCGTGCTCGAAGGTTCCGGATTGCAGTTGATCTTCAAAATTCAAAACCAACATTTTATTTTGTTTGTAGTTGTAGTCTTTAAACCGAGGCATGATGTGTTCCCTTTTAAAAACTTAACTCTATTTTACTCCTTTATGAGCTCGAAAACCCCTCTCAATTTGAGATCTTTTTCGTTATTCTACAGCCTCAACGCCCCGCTAAAGCGCGCCGCTTTTTGGCGTCGCATTTGAGCGACTTGTTAACTGTTTTGCTGATTCAGCCAATGCGTCTAATGACACCAATTGGTAATTGTATTTTGGCTGCTCAAAATTCCACCGCGTTTTTTCACCATAAAACTGTACTACCG
>JBFHSP010000218.1:0-5092 GCA_041591085.1 Kangiellaceae bacterium
ATAAATACCTCTTTTTAGCGTGCTTTGTAACCTTGGGTCATGTAGCGCAATACTTCATTGTGTTGTCTTGCATAATTTCTTTTACTTGAGTCGGGAGTCATTTTGCTATATTCCCTTCTCGCCATAGTTGAAAGATCTCGTGCGCCACTTAGCCCAGAGTTGGGATCATGTGGACCTGGATGATTTGAGCCTTCTAGAATCATTGTGCCATTTTTCCATATGTGGGGGTGAAAAGCCTCATGGATTAAGGTTCCAACAGCATCCTGAAAGTCTCTTTTATTAAAGTCGCTCCTAACTGTTAGGTCATAAGGATAGGTTTTACTTACATAAGCAAAATCAGTAATATCATCCATGGAAATATTATCTGGATTTTCCTTCCAGTGCTCTAGAATCATAACTGCATTTTCGGAGCGTATTCTTATTTCAGAAATTGTGTCTTCTGATTTATCTCCGACCCAATCAAAAATGAACTCCTTTGTTTCTGCGCTCGGGTTCTCTAGTTTCTTTATCCAATTCTCTAAAGTTGTTATTGCTCCTTCAATTCTATCTTTATTTATAGGACCGACTTTATCGTTCTGCGATGTCTGCTTTTTGCCTAAATCTGACCCACAATGATCGGAGTAAAGTTGAAATAGAACATTGGATCTCGCATAAAGTGCGAGATGCCGACAACTAATATACTAGTAGCTCTTTGTTTAACCCATCCAAAATTTATCAAATTAAATTTTCGAAGAGAACACGAGAATTCGCATCAATCACAAAATGACAAAAAATAATTTGTCATTTCGATCTAACTTATAAAGAAAACTATCTCGTGTATCCAAGTTTTCGAACTTTGTTAAACCAACGAAACGCTAACAAAATGGCGGCCACGGTTAATCCAAAAACTATCCCAACCCAATATCCTTTAGCCTGCCAACCTTCAAACTCGGCCATGTAATATCCAATTGGAAATCCAACACACCAGTAAGCAAACAGGCTGACGGCCATCGGTACTTGGGTATCTTTAATACCTCTTAAAGCACCACTAATCGATGCTTGAGCCGCATCGGATATTTGAAAAAATGCAGCAAGGGTTAAAAGTGGCATCGCTGCAAAAATAACTTGCTGGTCTTGGGTGTAAGCTGAAAGCAAAAACGTTGGTGCAATAATCATAATGCAGGCACTAAAAACGGAGAGTGTTATCGAAGTTCCTATTCCAACTTTTCCAACCAAAGCTAATCGATTCAGTTTATTTTTACCTGCATAAAATCCAACACGAGCTGAAATAGCCATTGAAAGACCAAGCGGGACCATGTATGCGAGCGATGCGATATTAAGTGCCACTTGGTGAGCCGCAACAATTTCAATAGCGTACCGCCCGATAAACAAACCAATCATTGCGAACATGGCGACTTCCATACTGACAGCAATACTCATAGGTAAACCAATGGCAAACAGTTCTTTAAGTACCTTTAAATCGAATGGATGCCAGTGAGTTAAAATTGAGTAAGATCGATAGCTTTTTTTAAATTTTGTAAATACTAAAAGGCCGATAGCCATTAATGTCCAAACACAAGCCGTAGCATAACCGACGCCTACAACGCCCATGGGATCAAGTCCAAAACCACCCCAAATAAACCAATAGTTGAAAACAATATTAAATGGGATCGCAGAAAGTGATACCACCATAATGGCAGGTGTCGCAAATAATCCTTCATTACAAAAACGCAGAGCCAAAAATATAAAGAGAGGGATTAACCCATAGCTACATGCCACTAAATATTCATTAACAATCGGTAAAAGTGATTCTTGAATATCGAGCAACTGCATAAAGGGCAACGTATTGTTTATTAAATACATTGAAGGAATAGCTAAGATGATGGCAACAATTAAAGAATGCTGAAACAAAGAGCCAATCTGAGCGGTTTGTTTACTACCATTAGCTTGGGCGACCATAGGGTTTAAGGCTAAAAATAATCCAATTAAAAATACAATTAAGGGATTAATGATGTTGGTGCCAATTGCTATTGCCGCCAATGCAGTTGAATCAATGCGACCCGCCATTAGCGTGTCTATAACGCCAAGCGCCATTTGGCTTAGTTGAGCTAAAACAGCTGGGCCGCCAAGCTTGGTAAGATTTTTGAATTCGAAAAAGTAAGCTTGCACTAGAAAACTATTTTTAGAAAAAGGCTGGCAGTTATAGCACTAAACGAAAGGATTATCTAATAACGATTGGTTTAAATGCCTAAAGCCCTAAACTCTGATGCAATACGACTCAATTGCCATATTTCATCAAACTCTTTGTGTAGCTCTTTAACCTTTAAGGTATCTTTAAAACAGACGGTGGCTTCTAATTGGGTATGAATGCTTTTATAAATGTAGCCATACCGATCAAATAACATGTAGTTGTATGGAATGTTTTTATAATCATCAGGAACCACTCGAATGCTGACAAAGCTACTTAAGTTTTGTGATAAAGAAACTAGTCGATGATTGACTGACTGTAGCGCTAAGGGATCAATTATGAGTAGCCGAATCATTGATTGGCGATTTTTTCGTGCAAACGCGCTCATTTGCAGCTCAATGCTTCTATGATTCAGCACCATTGGATCGAGCGAGTAAGAAAAAACATCAATTTGCTGTGACGACTGAGCACAAAGCTGACTGATGCATTCTGTTTGTTCAGAAGCTCTGGTTATTAGATGTTTCTGATCATCTTGTCCAAGTGTTGCATTTTCCCAAGGGTGGGGAGTAGCTGAGTCATTATTGCTGATCATTGATATCGATGATTTCTAAAGTTGATGGCTTTGAAAATGGCGTTTCATGGATAAGTGTGGAATACCGGCTTCCATAAAAACGGGTCCGCAAGGTTCGAATTTGTGTCGAGAGTAAAAGTCTATAGCGTGGGTTTGAGCATTCAGTTTAACTAGAGGTAATTGTTCGCGTTCTGCAATACTAATGAGTTTATCGAGAATTTTTGAGCCAAGTCCATGTTTGCGATAGGGCATGAGTACAGCAATTCGACCAATTTTACCTTGCCGCGTAATGCGTCCGGTTGCTATGGGATCGCCAGTGATGGAAGAAACCAGAACATGAAAACAAACATCATCCTTTCCGTCCTGCTCGATTTCAACAGGAACTCTCTGCTCACAAACAAATACTTTTTCCCTAACAAGACTCAGTTCCGTTTTTGCGTCCTGCCAAGAAACCTCTCGGATAATAAACTCAAGAGACATAAATTAAAGCTACTCATCAATTGAAAAAAAATACTCTCAGTAACTAGAATAGCGCTTCTCTAGCTATTTGCAACATATTGTTACTAATACCTAAAAAGAAAAGTATCTATAATTTTAGGCACAAAAAAAGCCGAATATTTCGGCTTTTTTTGTGTTTGACTCGAGTTGAGCTAAATTTGATGAGTTAACTCTATCGCTTTTCCAATATAATTTGCAGGAGTTAATTGCTTTAAATCACTTTTTACTTCTTCCGGTAGCTCTAGACCATCAATAAATAAAGCCATTTGCTGTTTATCGACTTTTTTGCCGCGGGTTAGTTCTTTGAGCTTTTCGTAAGGTTTTTCGATGCCATATTTACGCATTACGGTTTGGATAGGTTCAGCAAGTAGCTCCCAGTTTTGATCCAGTTCATTGAGTAATGCTTGCTTGTTAATTTCTAATTTGCTGATCCCTTTAAGGGTTGCTTTATAAGCGATTAATGAGTGTGCTGCTCCCATACCTAAGGCTCGTAAAGCGGTAGAGTCAGATAAATCTCGTTGCCATCTAGAAACAGGTAGTTTTTGCGCTAAGTGAGTGAATAGAGCATTAGCAATACCTAAGTTACCTTCAGAGTTTTCAAAGTCGATAGGATTTACTTTGTGTGGCATGGTTGAAGAACCTATTTCACCAGCAATAGTTTTTTGCTTGAAGTGACCTAATGCAATATAGCCCCAAACATCTCGATCAAAGTCCATCAAAATAACGTTGAAGCGCGTCAGTACATCAAAAAACTCCGCAATATAATCGTGGGGTTCTATTTGTGTGGTAAAAGGATTAAATGTTAATCCTAAGTCGGTCACAAATTTTTCGGCAACTGTTGGCCAGTCAATTTCTGGGTATGCAGAAACATGAGCATTATAATTTCCAACGGCTCCGTTTATTTTGCCGAGTAGCTCAACCTTTAATGACTGCTCATGTTGACGATTGAGGCGCGCGACAACATTCGCCATTTCTTTTCCCATGGTGGAGGGGGACGCAGGTTGCCCATGAGTACGTGACATCATTGGCGCATCAGCAAACTCAATCGCTAAAGATTTAATTGCTTTAATAATTGCTTTTTGATCTTGAATAATGACATCGCGTGCGTCTTTTAGCATTAAACCGTAAGACAAGTTGTTAATGTCTTCAGAGGTACAGGCAAAATGAATAAACTCTGAAACAGCATTTAACTCTGGGTTATTTGCAATTTTTTCTTTTAGAAAGTACTCGACCGCTTTTACATCGTGATTGGTTGTGGCTTCAATGGCTTTGACTCGTTCGGCATCGTCAATTGAAAAGTTATTGATGATTGAGTCGAGAACGGTATTGGCTTCTGAAGAAAGTTCCGGTACTTCTTTAATTTCCGGTAGCTGAGCTAAGGTTTGCAACCAACGTACTTCTACAATTGTTCGGTATTTTATTAATCCAAATTCACTAAATATAGGTCTAAGTTCTTCAGCTTTAGAACCATAACGGCCATCAACAGGCGATATTGCAGTTAGTGCAGATAGTTGCATATTATCCTCAGAATTAGCTTTAAAATTTGCGCGCTAGTTTACCATAGAGCACCCATTATGGGGATAATTGTTAACATCTGCTTTGAGCTCATTAGAGAGAGTTAGTGAGATATCATTATTATGCTAACTTATTGAAAATGTGGCTAAAAACTAATCATACCGAAATATTGAATGGTTACCCTAGTTAAACCCTAAGATTATTTGAAAAAAGTTTTGACAAAATAAAGGGCTCTATATAGAATGCGCGCCTCTACACGAGATACCGACTTAAGTCCCCTTCGTCTAGAGGCCTAGGACACCGCCCTTTCACGGCGGTAACAGGGGTTCGAATCCCCTAGG
>JBFHSP010000219.1:0-5061 GCA_041591085.1 Kangiellaceae bacterium
AGTAATTCCCAATCTAAATTATGGCCGCTTATTTCGCTTTACTTTAATCAGGTGATGGAAGCTAAGTAGCTTCCCAGCCAGTCCAACTAACTAAGTTCAGAAAATTCAGGGGACCCTAATTATGCTAAGAATTGAACATATCAACTTGGTCGTAAAAAATATGAATGAGATGTTGAAATTTTATCAGGCCGCATTTCCTCATTGGAACATTTTAAGAGAAGGCCATTCTGATTGGTATGGTAAACCCAGGCGCTGGCTTCATTTGGGTGATGATTATCTTTATCTTGCCATTGCCGATGATGGTGAAGGTGATAATCGTGATTTAGCAGGACATCAAGTAGGCTTAGCGCATTTTGCTTTTGAAACGAGTAATTTAAAACAAGTGGTTAGTCGATTACAAAATGCTGGCTTTGAAGTCGATAAAAAGAGTGAAGATAACGATATTAGAATCAATGCTTATTTTATTGATCCTGCTGGATTTGAAGTGGAGTTTGTGGAATATAAATCAGATGTTCCAAGTGAAAGAAATGGAACACATTAAAATTCAAAGAGCCTCAGAAAAACTCAGAGGCTCTTTTTAGTTTAGATTAACTTGACCAGTAATTAGAGAGATTGCCTAAATCATTTTGATCCGCAAACTCTTTTAATTTGGTAAGTAGAATTTGATTAGTTGTTAGATCATAATTTTCGGGTACAGACGTGGAGTTAATTGAACGATTAATTTGTGAAATAATTTTTTCTAAACCTCTAACATCAAAAGGCTTTTCGAATTTTCCTTGCTCAAAATTTTCTAAATTCCTTTTTTGAGCGGCTTGATAAGCCTGAAAGTTACTCGATGCTTTTTTCTGGTTGGAAAGCACTTCTTTTAATTTTTTATTGAGCTCCGTAAGTAATAAAGAGGCTCTCGCTTTTACAGGAGGAGAATAGGTTTCAGTTTTATATTTTAGAAGATGAGCATGGATAAAAGCTAAATTTGAGCTCGAAAGCGCATTTTTTGCCTCTTGCAAATAGACAACTCGTAAGGAATCACTATCTGGACTGCCACGTTCTATATATTCTCCTGCTTCTTTTAACCTGCGGCATGCGGCATCGCAGCCATTAGGATCAATCCGTTCTCTAATTTCATTAACACCAGTTGCAATATCTTGTGCGGTACTCGACTCCGTTGAGCTGGATGAATCTCCTTCACCACGATCAATATAAACACCTTGTTCCTTTAACCGACGACATGCAGCATCACAGCCGTTGGGATCAATCCGTTCTTTAATTTCATTAACGCCAGCAGCAATATCTTGAGCGGTGCTAGACTCTGAGGAGCTTGATTCAGAAGAGCCGGATTCAGAGGAACTAGATGAATCTTCACCACGATCGATATAAACACCTTGTTCCTTTAACCGACGACATGCTGCATCACAGCCGTTAGGATCAATCCGTTCTTTAATTTCATTAACGCCAGCGGCAATATCTTGAGCGGTGCTAGACTCTGAGGAGCTGGGTTCAGAAGAGCCGGATTCAGAGGAACTAGATGAATCTTCACCACGATCGATATAAACACCTTGTTCCTTTAACCGACGACATGCAGCATCACAGCCGTTGGGATCAATCCGTTCTTTAATTTCATTAACGCCAGCGGCAATATCTTGAGCGGTGCTAGACTCTGAGGAGCCGGATTCAGAAGAGCCGGATTCAGAGGAGCTAGATGAATCTTCACCACGATCAATATACACTCCTGCATCTTTCAGTCGGCGACAAGTCGCATCACATGCATTTTCGTCGGTTCTGTCTTTTATTTCTTGAACACCCATTGAAAAATCGGAAGCAAATGTTGAAGAGTTGTCTTGCTGCGAAGATTGATCAGAATCTTGGTTTTCATCTTCCCCTCTTTGTTTGGACAAAACAATTGCAACCTCATGGGCTATTTTTATTTTGTTTATATCATTGGAAGATACCTTAAAAACGAAATCACCTTTGTCTAAATTAGGATTTCTAATTTTTCCATATTGAGGGTGTTGAGCATTCTTTGAATAATTGACTACAGAAGTTTGTAAAAACTCGCCTAATTCAGCTCCGGTCACGTATCCATCTTGATTACTGTCGGCACTGCCATTTAAACCATCAATAAATTGACGTCGAAAAATACTTTGATCAGGTACGGTTTCTGACTCGGAACCAGATGTGATAAATTGTCTAACAGGCTTGGCAGTTTTATAACTGATACTACTTGGGATGGCTCTTGAAAGTGAAAACAGAGAACCTGAAAAGCAAGAATCAAACATAAACATGGCATGTTTCGAGTTGATATTAAGAGCATACTCTTCAACGCGTTGCATACTCATGGCTTTTGATTTAAATAAGGCTTCGTTGCCTTCTGGTTTTGGCGCATCAACTGGCAGTATATAACCTAGTGAGTTACCTCCATATTTGGGTTTTAATGTGTGTCCATGTCCAGCAAAATAGAAAAGCAGTCTATTTTCATAATTATTTCCGTATTTTTGAATAAACGACTCAAATGCTGCATCAAGCTGCTGGCTATTAGGATCGGTGACGACTTCAACAGTAAACCCATTTATAGACAGCGCTTTTTTAACGGATTCAACATCTTGTTTTACTCCAGGAAGTTTTGGCCAGCCATTTTCATATTCTGAAACTCCTATAACTAACGCATAGCTATTCTTGTAGAGTTGAAAAGAGCTTTGTTCAGAAGCATTCCCGTAAACTACAGCTGAAAAAATTAAAGTACAAACTAAGCTCAATTGCCGAGTATTCATCTAAGCCTCCTTCCTCAATGGTCTCTGGATAATTATTTTATATCCATCCTAGCAAATTTTGGTCAGTTATCAATCAACTTATAACTTGATTTGATAAAGTGTGAATCAAAAATCAATAGCGGCTTTGCTTGATCAATATGATTAATACGGTCATCTTAAAGCTAGAATGGTTGGTGCTGTTTCATAATATGAGACTCAATAATGGAGTGGAGCTTTCTGAATCAGAACAGGAGGAATGTTGATATATTTGGTATAATGAATTCGAATCTTTAAATAAATGAGTTACTTAAAATGGCATTGGCTTTTATTTTGAAAATTCATTTTACAAACGTAATTTTTCGTTTAGCGCTCCGATGGCTTGGTTCTGCTCTCTTGTTCTTCAGTCGTTGAGGATTGAGTTGAAGGTCCTTTTTTTCGGCGACGAAATAAAAAACTGCCAGATGTATTTTTGAAGGACTTTACCAGACCTTTTATCATATTAATCTCCTTTTGATTAATGCTTATTCCTAAACCAACGTTATAGAGTATAGCTTATAAATATGAAAGCTGTATGACAATCTAATACTTTAGCTACGACTAGATTAGAGTTCGTGTATTCAATAAAGTTCCGTTTTGAATAAACTCCTTTTTTTAGTCAATTTCCTTTTCAAGTATATTCTCGTTTTGAATAGCTTATCTTCACGCACAAAGTTTGGAAGTATTATTATCTCTTATCCGCAAATAGATTGGATGTCTTTTTGTAATTGTTGCAGTCGTTTTTGTGACTTTGAGTCTGAGCCTTCTAATTGTTGATGTTTAAGCGTTTGAATTTCATTCACGGCATTAATGCAGTCGCGAGATTTTTCCACAGGGTTATAGCCTAAAGGAGATGAATCTAAACTGGAATCATTGTTGTTTTCTTTTTCATCAAATTTTGCATGGTACTCTGCTGCTTTTTTAGCAAGCTCTGGATCTAAGTTATAAGAATAGTTTTCAAGTTCTTCAGTCGCCTGAAAACTGATCACATCAGGAACGCCTTTTGGCTTGGTTTTAGAAATCATGACTCGTCCCTTTTCATCGTTCCATTGATAGTAAGTGATCTTTTGTTTGATAACCGGTGGAGGTGGCGAATTGTCAAAAGATAACTCATCCCAATAAAGGCCCAATAAAAAAGCCGTGGCAAGCATCGCTACGGCAATGATCATGCTTAAAATAATTTTCATACTTATTAAAAGGCTACCTGTGTTGTGTTATTGGCAGTCACGGTTACAGCAAGGACTGATGCAAATTCAACTGTGTCATTTAACTCGGGATCATCCAAATCGGCTTGGCAAGTAAATGCTAATTGGTAATTGCCAGGCAGCACAAACCCTAACGTAAATGTTCCACTTGAATCAGATTGCGAGTTAACGCTAGCTGTTGCTTGAGGTGGCGCATCGCTACCCATATCATCAGGAACGGTTTGCTCTTCAGCAAATAAATAAACGGCAGTACCTTCTGTGCAAGAATCATCGGTCATTAAACCGGCGCTCACTGTTCCTTGAATATGCCCTACACTTAAGGAATCGAGTACTCGAATGACTGGACGTAAAAAGTAATCGGCACCTTGCGAACTTGGACGATGAACAGATTGGCGAAGATCAAAGTCAATCGTAAAGTCAACATCGCCATTGGCAGGAGCAATAAAACCCTGATTCCATTTAAGACCGCTTTCACCACCAGAAGGAATGTACAAAGAATGTTGGCTGCCGTCTTCAAAAGTAATGTAAGAGTCTATGGTTTGTTGCTCGGCATTAACCATTAAGCGCATCCAGTTATATTCTCCTGATGCAATGGTTAATCCATCAAATAAGGCTGTTGAATTTTCGCCTTGAAAATCGAGTAAGTTAATTTGTCTTGCAGCATCTAACAAATAAGTAATGCTTGGGCCTTGTTTTGGCTTGAGCTCTATTCCTTCAAACTCAACCACTACTGTGGTTGCGTTATCAATAGGCGCATCGGTCAATGCAATGCTTAATCGAGATTCACTATCTGAAGAGCTGCCGCAGCCTAACAGTCCAAGTGTCATCACGCTTACTAGAGCAATAGATTTATTTGTTGTCATCATAAAATTCCTTAAGTGTTACTTCATATAGCTATATTAAGCGATATTTTAACTTAGTAATAATAGTTTAATCTGTTAAAAATGATTCGAAATAACCAGAACCCTTTCAGTTACCTCATTATCTATAGTCGCTGGACTAAAGTTAGTTACCACCCGAAATAGAGGTGAAAATTTTACGAAAATTTTGAACACGCTGCTGAGAAACTTTTC
>JBFHSP010000220.1:0-5056 GCA_041591085.1 Kangiellaceae bacterium
GATCCAGCAGAAGATCGTCAGCTAAAGCTAACCTGTTGATCATTCAAGAGTTTTATTTTTTAGGTATTCAGAGGAACGCTTTTGTGGATTTAGGCAAAGAGAGGACGGTTTTTCGACTTTTGTCATCTCGCACTTGATGCGAGATCCAGAATTTTATTCGATCATAAGCCCAAGCATCATAAGGTAGAATTAGACAAATAAGCGGACATATAAAAATATTTGTCTTCTCACAAAGTTTCAGCATCGTACAAATGAAGAAGATCTTATTTCGCTCCTCAGCGACTCACTTTTACAAACATGCAAAAGTATCTCGCGCAAAAGCGATAGCGGTGCGAAACCGCTTTTGATTTTAAGATTTAAAAACTGGATTCCGCATCATCAAATGTGCGGAATGACGAAAATCAAAAATGAGATTGTCACGTCGCTTTGCGACTCGATGACAGAAATAGTTGAGATAGTTTTTAACTCAATTGTGCTTTAATTTTGCCACTTACCGCACCCATATCGGCACGACCTTGTAACTTTGGCTTTAAAATACCCATCACTTTACCCATATCACGCATGCTTTCTGCGCCAGTTTCGGCAATAGCCGCAGTAATCATTCCTGCTATTTCAGCATCCGATAGCTGCTCGGGTAAAAATTCGCTGAGTACTTCAATTTCGGCTTGCTCAATGGCGACTAATTCATCTCGCCCGGCTTCGCTGAATGCTTTAATCGATTCACGACGTTGCTTCACCATTTTGTCTAAAATGGCTAAAACGGTTGCATCATCAACCTCGTCGACTCGATTATCAACTTGAAACTGTTTGATGGCTGCGGTGAGAAGTCGAATGGTGCCAAGACGATCTTTCGCCTTGGCACGCATCGCATCTTTCATCGCATTGTTGATTGTTTCCAATAATGCGGCCATATGCAAAAGGTCCTAATTAGCTTGTTAACAACAAGTTATTAGTACATACGCTTGCGGCGTATGCTTTCACGAGATACTTTTTTCGCATGACGCTTTACTGCTGCTGCTTTTTTACGCTTGCGAATTGAAGTAGGTTTTTCGTAGTGTTCACGACGACGAACCTCAGCCAGAATCCCGGCTTTTTCACAAGAGCGCTTAAAACGACGCAGAGCCACGTCAAACGGCTCGTTTTCCTTTACCTTTACGCTTGGCATGAAAAATCACCACCTTAAATAGTTGTATTAACATTAAATAAAATCGATACATTAACCACTATAATCAAGCGATAAATACACCAATCCCTCGAAGGGGCGCCGATCTTAAAGCGTTTTGCTTAGAAATGCAAAACAATTGGCTATTTCTCGAGCACTCTTAGAAAAAATGCAATTTTCGTTTAAAATTGAGAGACTTATTCGGCAATACCACGCCATTCTCTATCATTTAAACCCTAACCAGAGGTTATAGTGACTGTTTCTACTGAAAACTGGCTTAACACTGAAAAAGAACGACTTAGCAAGCTATCTGACAATATCTTTAAGGTAGGGAGCACCTTGCAAATTTTGTCGCGGCTGGCTTGGCCTTTATCTATCAAAGACGAATTCTTTAAAAACAGCGCGCAACGACTACCTCAAGTAGAATATGAGCGATTTGACGCACTGCCTGTAATTAATGTTTTAAATGAGGTTGAAGAGCAATTAGGCGATACTCCGGTAGACGATTGGTTTAGAAAACAAATTGAAGGCTATTCAAATGCCGCCAATATGCTTCAATTCAGGGGCACTCAGCATTTTTACGATTACTCCAAACTGTTATACGGCAAACCAACCGATCCGCTACGTGATGAGAAAACTAATTCGTTAGGTCTTGCTAAACGATACCTAGAACTGCTTCAGCCTATCAACAAAATGAAGCTCGCCAAGCCTCCTGAAGTGTGCATTTTGGCAGAAACACTGGCGGAAAGAATGAAGCAAGCCACCAAAACCATGTTTGGAGATGAAGCGCCAGACATTCAAATAGTGGACGACTTATCTGCCAATGCCCTAGCGAGCTCAGAAAGAGTTCGAATTCGCAGAACTGCTAGTTTTTCAGATAATGACATTGAACAACTAGTTGAGCATGAAATTCATATTCATGTAGCGACCATGTTAAACGGCAAAACTAAAGGCAACTTAAGTTTGTTAGGACTTGCTCACCCTAGCTCAACCAAAACTCAAGAAGGATTGGCCGTATTTGCCGAATACATTACTAGCACTCTAGATTTAGCCCGAATGAGTAGACTGGCCGACAGAGTTATTGCCACGCAAATGACCATTGATGGCGCTAATTTTATCGATATTTATCGGTATTATTTAGATAAAACCGATAACCCAAGCCAATCTTACGAAAATACCCGTCGAGTGTTTAGAGGCGGTGTGGTTGAAGGTCGCGCACCGTTTACCAAAGATATCGTTTACTTAGATGGTTTATTGCGGGTGCATAACTTTTTAAAAGCGGCGGTTAACGCTGGTCGTGCAGACAGTATTCATCTGTTATTCGCTGGCAGACTTGATATTGAAGACTTACCGGTTTTTTCTTATTTAAGAGCATTAGGACTTTGCCAAAAACCGCGATTTTTACCGCCTTGGGCCAAAGATTTGCGTATTTTGCTGTGCTATTTGTCTTATTCTTCTTTTTTAAACACTATTGATATGTCAAAAGTATTTAAGCACTACGAAGATTTATTAAAAGATGTTGGAGAAGTCTATTAACTCGATGGTTTAATCAATTGCGGTAGAATTCTCTTACGGATGGCACGCTTTTGTCTTTTCTTATATAAATCATGTGAAGCAAGACCGATCCGAGTTAATTGATAGCTGGCCTGATCCATAATTTGAATTTCAAAGGGAAAGAAAAAGCTGCGCTTTTGCCCTGCGTCGGTGGTAATAGAAATTCTCTGGCGCGCCGTAAACTGGATAGAATGATAGCTTACTTCGGTATAAGGATTATCCAAACGAGCAACGGCTTCATCAGGGTAAGGCATCGCTTCCATCATTTGGATGATGTTCTTTTCTTCGATCCCCTGATCTAACTGCTCGCAAACCCATTTGTAATCAATCAAGGAATTACGGCAACGAGATGGTTTGACATTGGCAAACATCACTCGATTCTTCTGCCTTAAATACAGCAGTACTTTAAAAGCATCGAATCTAGTTTCAGCGATAAACCGAATCCCTACCCAATCAAAAATATCCGCGGCCACATTCTCAGCCTTATGCAACAGTTTTAGCGCAACCGATCGTTTAGATTTAGCTGGTCGGCAATCAAAACTAGCCAAAGGAATATCTCCTAAGTATGTTGTGCCATCTTTAGTCGCAATATGCGAAGAAAACCGAGCCAAAATTTGCTCTCGAATTTCTGCTTGGAACCGATCATTCAAAAATGAATAACTGTGAGCTAAGGTATGCATCACTCTTAAAATGGAGCAACTCCACATCGAGCGCTCTGTAGACTCTTGCGAACTGACATCACACAACATTTGAACAATATCTTGGTGCTCAATAAAGTGGAGCGGGATAGATTCACCTTCATTTAATAAATCTTCATGAATCAGTGCTAATGCATCTTTGTAAATTTGATTAATCTCAAGTCGATCGGATTCATCGTGAATATCAAAGCCATAACACGCTATAAATTCCTCAGCATCTGCTGATGAGGTTATATTGAGTCGTTTAGCATCAATAAATGAGCGCCCCTCTAGAACACTTTGAATAGAAGCACTGTCGGCAATTTCAGAGTAACGCATACATCTCTTCTTAGTGATATTTAATCCCTTAAAGTGTAGCAGCTAAGTCTTAAAAGTACTTTTATGTGCAATATTACCAACGTAATAGTCTCCCTAAAACCTTGCTAAATCTCATTGGGCGATTAGACTTGCCGTATTGGGTAAAGCGATGATTTAGTTTATAATTGCCCCGCCTTATTCTAGGCAAAACCTGGGGGTGCTTGGTGCATGAGCACTAAGCTGAGACGTTTTCGAACCCTTTGAACCTGATCCGGTTAATACCGGCGTAGGAATGGTTAAGTTCCAGCACTGGCTTTAAACACCTTCTAACGCTCCCGGATCTCTAATTTGAACGATGATATTAGAGATTTAAGTTATGTTTTTTATTAAAACTTTTCGACCGACTGTAACTTTGTCTGATACGAAAGTTTGCAACCCCCAAATGAAAGCCCCATCTTTCATTTTTTTAGGTGCATTTTCGCTATGCTTAAGTGGTAACGCTTTAGCTGATATATCCTCTAAAGAAGAAGTAGATTCAGAAGAAACCAAAAATGTCATTACGGTTGTGTCGCAGTGGAGACAAAATCCACTTACCAAAACACCGCTTAGCTTAGTGACCTTTTCCGAGCAAGATGTCAAAGAAAGAAACGCCACCCATCTTGATGACTTATTGAGAGCTACAGCAAACGTTAGCTTTAGTGCCGGCTCAAATCGCAGCCGCTTTGTCCAAATTCGCGGTATTGGCGAACGTAGCCAGTATCAAAATCCCGTCAACCCAAGCGTTGGTTTTTATTTAGATGGCATTGATGTTTCCGGATTATTCGGTGCAGCCACCATTTATGATATTGCCCAATTAGAGGTGCTACGCGGCCCGCAAGGTACACGTTTTGGCGCCAGTGCATTGGCAGGTGCCATTTACTTGGCGACCGAAGAGGCTGACAGCCAAAATCAACACGTTGATTTTTCAATCGCTGAACAAAACACCTTTACCATGGGAATGGCGATGGGCGGAGCAACTGGAGAACATTCTGCTCTACGAGTTGCCGTACAAAAACACAGTAGTGACGGTTATATAAAAAACCAATATTTAAATCGCGATAATACCAATGGTCGTGATGAACTTACTTCACGCATTAAATGGAAGTGGAACTTAAGTGATAACGCCACTTTGCGCTGGGCTCACCATTTTATTGATGTTAATAATGGCTACGATGCATTTTCGCTTGATAATGATCGTTTTACTCGTTCGGATGAACCCGGTTTTGATAAACAAAAAACTCATGCCACCAGTGCGATCATCGATATCGCTAATGCCAACATCGATTGGCAGATCCTTTTAGCCGCC
>JBFHSP010000221.1:0-5045 GCA_041591085.1 Kangiellaceae bacterium
AAGTTCAAGTGTAGGAGGAAGCCTTCTTTTTAGTTCGGAAGTGTTGTTCATGCTCGTTCGTCGACGACATTGATTATCCTAAGTTCAGCTTGCTCAGTCAGAATGGCTATTGATCACAGGGGTAAAAGAGATTACCCCTTTTCAACTGTTGATAAGACCTATGCTTACCCTTATGATCGGCGTTTGTTAAAACAAGTTTTATTGATAACCTTTGGAGTGTTTTATGAGAAAAGTGGTCGCCGCTATGTTAAGTGTAATGGCGTTATTTAGTTTAAGTGCCTGCCATCACGACGATCACAGTCATGAGCACCAAACAGCAGCGCACGATCATCACACCCAAGTCGCGGATCCGACATTGAGTTTGACCTTAGATGGCGATAAGAAATGGCTAATGGATGAACACACTCGTCGCGTTGTCAATACCATGCTCGACCGAATTAAACTTTCCAAACTCGCTGAGCCGAATGAGGCTTCTCGATTGCAATTAGGAAAAGAACTTAAAGACGATATTCAAGATTTGATTCGAGGTTGCACCATGACTGGAGCCGCGCACGATGAGTTGCATCGTTTTTTAGCAGCGTACATTCCGCAAGTTGAGGCGCTAAATGAAAAAGGCGAGCTTGAGCATTTCCATAAGGTGGTTGAGCTAATCGAAAGCTACACGGACTATTTTGAGTAACCAAGCGTTAAGAGACCCTTCATTGCTGATAACGGTGCTCTGTTTATTAATAGTCTCTTTGTTTCGGGTCGCGCAAATCAAGTTTTGTCTCATTTACGCTCGAGGAGTAACCTTGTGACAAAGGATTGTCTAAGGCACACACTTTCTTAAGCTTTTGTATACATCTAATGCCAATAGCTTTAATCGATATTTGAAATCCATAGCGATCCTTTAAAGGCAATAAAACATCCGCAGTATAAATTTGACGAAAAAACAAAACTGTAGATTGCTTCGCAAGGACAACGGCCATCACTGGGAATTAGTGGGTAATTTCTTTGGATTAACAAATTTCTTTGGATTAGTTTTTTGTAGATCAGCCATTTTTTTTCAAAAAGATCAGAGTTTTCACAATTTACCCTCGTAGGCACCCATTAGATAGTAGCTGCAAACATCGCGCTTGCTGACTTTAAAAAGCTGATATTTTTGTGAAATAAACCTGATGTAACATTCGTGCATATTCTAAAGAGCTTTTACTCAGGCTTTTATCAACAAGGCGATACAAAATGTATTCCGTTATCAATAAACAACGAGAGGTCAAAATGACAATACATTCTGTGATTACAAAACAGTTCAATAAATTAGCGAAGAGCGTCGGAGTTCTGGCACTACTAACGGGGTCGGTGGTCACTGCATCTGTTTACGAATTTGCCGATCCGGCGATCAGCCCTACGAATCATTCATCTGTTCAGGCTCCATTAGCCGCCAACGCCTTTGTGGCGCTACTGGGTTTAGAAAGCGCTTCTGATAAAGACATGATGAGCACAGGTCACGACATATTAACCACCTATCATCAGGCATTCCAATCCAAAACCCTCAATAATCTTGCCAACGATTGGGATGAGGTCATCCATAACCATCAAGGTGTTGATCGAACATGGCTCAAGAGCATTGCTCCATGCAATACCCGTAAAGGCGGATCTTGCCTGCAGGTGCTGAGTAATACCGTTAACCCAGTGACCAAACATCCAGAACGATTGACCTTGTTACTCAATCGCTACCAACAAATTCTGAACATGACTTATTTCGAGGAAGTTCAGCAGGTGAGTGACCTCATGCCGCAAGCCAACTACGGCTATATGGGTAAACTCAGTACGATAAAGAAGGCGCATTTGTTCCAAACTGGTGAATACCTCCATTTGATGGAATTAATCAGCCTGGAAAATCAGTTCTGGCGCAGGGTGCTGACCCAAGGCAATTCTTTAATTGCCAAAATGGTGGCTATTTCGAATATCTGGACCAATACAACCCTGGTGGCGGAACTGCATACTCTAGGCGTTTTAGACAACGAACTCCAAAATCATTTAAAGAGTTTACTCGCTCCTTTATCGGCCGAAGCTTTAGACATCAGTGAAGCCTTCGACTACGAACTGCAATACACCTTAGGTGCGATTAAACAAGGAAAAGGACACGAGTCCTTGCTTGTTGAGCCCGATAAAACTATCCATACCCTGCAGGAATTCTATGTTGCGCCTTTAAAATGTTTGAGCAAACTGAGCAAGTCTGAGTTTAAGGTATTCTATGCTGAACGCGATAATGCGCCCGCAATCAAAGCCTGTGAAATCAATCATCTCTTTGCAAATAACGAGGCGATCTCACGGATACTGTATCAAGCTACGGGGAATGAGGTTAATATCGCCAGCTCAGTGATAGCCGTCTCAGACTATATTGCCCGAGTGCACGATTTAAACGGAATGCTTGAAATGGTCAATAAACACCTATTTTCTGACAGCAAAAGCTTAAGCAATCATGATTTAATCGCTTTTGATTGTTTAAACCCAGATTCCGTCTGCCAATTACCAATCCGATAATTGCCTCCACAGTACCGCCCAATCATCATAGAACCGTTTCTTGATTGGGCGGCATCACAACCATATATCAAAAGTGCACTCACTTAATTCTTTTTACCAAACAATCGTTTTTAGAAACGGTCACTCTTATCGTTAATGACGCGATGTATTCATCAAGCTTGCAACTTTATTAATTAACCTATGAATAGGTTTAAACATTTTGACAAAAGGCTGCTCAGAAGAGGCTGAAATTGATATTCAATAAAGTCAATCTCATTCCTTGATACGTTACGAAAATTCTTACAAATCCAACTATAAGGTATATTATCAATACTCTGGTAACTTAAATGGGATTTGCAAATGCGCTATTTAACGTTGTCACAAGCTCGAAAACTAATTGCTTTTACCGTAACTTGTTTATTAATAACCGCATTTAATCTTGTTTATAGCAAAGACGATCGCTCTATTCATTTAGCGCTTGCCCAAGGCCAACAGCCGTTATCACAAAATACGGCTACATTGAGCGCTCAACAGCAATGGCAGGCTCTTTGTTTAACTGACGATATCAAAACCTTGAAGGATCTTTGGCTATCACTGACTGTCACTGATTTATTGAAAATTCTAGACGCTTCGATAAATATTCAATGTAAAAACCAGCACGGATGGAGCGCATTGCATTCAGCAGCAAGATTTGTGGCAGATCCGATGATAGTGTCCTTACTATTGCAACATGGCGCTGATCCAAAAGTTGTCGATCAAGATGGAGATTCACCTTTGCACTGGGCTGCAGCCGAGAACCACAATCCAGAAATTCTTTTGCTGCTGCTCGAATACCATGCCGATATTAATTTACAAGATGATTGGGGTTGGACACCGCTGCACTCAGCCGTCGAACGCTCCTCCAATAGAAGTGTTATCGAACTGTTAATCGTCTCTGGTGCCGATGTTAATAAGCGTGCTTACTATTTTTTATTGAGCGCTGAGTTTTTACTTAAACATAATGACCGTATTTCAGAGTCGGATAAAAAAGATTTACTGATGCTGATGAAAAAAAGCCGATCAAAGTAGTGGGCACTTTGGGTTTCAGTAAGCACTGACTCAACACTATAACTTTGAATTAAATTCCGTGGAATGCCGCACTCCTTGATCACCAATCACATCCCAAGCAGCTTTAGACTCCACCCAAATATGATGAGCCACTTGTAAATCTTCACTGTTTTCAATAATTAAGCCTGCGGGAATATACATAGTGGAATCATCATTCTTATCGGGCAAAGGAGAACCACAGAGCTTACAAAAACATTTTTGCCAATCATGATTAGGTTTTCTCCATAAAACTCGAAACTCATCTCCCGATGTCCACTTAAACTGTGTATTTTTCACCACCAAAACCGGTATGCCATTGGCGCCCGTTGAACGTCTACAAATAGAACAATGGCAATAATAAATATCATGTACCAACTCATTTATTCCAAATGAAACATTACCGCAATTACATTGACCTTTCATAACAGAATCACCTTTTAAACTCGATAGAAAATAACCAATGTATCTTGTTATCGCTATTTTTCATTTTTAACTAAAAAGAATTCTACTTCATCTGTATTAAAATCTCCTTTTATCCAGCCTAAAGCCTCATAAAACCGTTCAGCTCTTGTATTGATAGTAGTTGAAAGTTTTACCCGATCTGCTCCTTGTTCAAAAAGCCAATTCGTTGCCAAACTTAATAGTTTTGTACCAATACCATTACCCTCAAATTCCTTTTGAATGAACAAAGCCCAAATTGAAGCATCGTTAATAGCAGCATAACTAAAACCAACAACTTTATTATCGACATCACAAACCCAAGCTTTACCCAATGTTTGCATAAAGTCTATATACATTTTTTCGGTAATTTTTGATGGATCTGAAAGCTCATTTTCGGTAACCGAATTTCTAATCACTTGCATCTGTTTTATATCTGAAAGCCTTGCTTCTCGAAATATTTTTCTCATAAAACCTCATTAGTTTTCTTAAGACCGATTAAGCAACAACAAAAATCCCGCTCAAAGGCGGGATTTTTAAAGATTACAACCAATCAATCAGTTAGCAGCTATTTGCCCGCCTTTTTTAGCCGCAATGTACTCGTCAATAATCCGCTCCAAAATATCAAGGGGTAGTGCACCATTTTTCAAAATCGCATCGTGAAAATCACGCAGATCAAACTGATCACCTAACTCCGATTTTGCTTTTTCGCGCAATTCTAAAATTTTAATCATTCCTACTTTATAAGCAGTAGCTTGGCCAGGCATAACAATATATCTCTCAATTTCAGAAACCACATCGCTTTCAGCCATACCGGTATTATTTTTCATATACTCAATCGCGTATTCTCGATTCCATTTTTTCGCGTGAATGCCGGTATCAACCACCAAACGGACTGCGCGGAAAAGCTCCGCTTGTAATCTTCCTAAATTATCCAGTGGATTATTTTGAAAACCAAGCTCCCATGCTACTTGTTCGCTGTATAGCGCCCAACCTTCAACATAAGCAGTAAATGG
>JBFHSP010000222.1:0-5038 GCA_041591085.1 Kangiellaceae bacterium
TGCATTGTTGCCTTTGTCTGGTAATAAAGCCTCTTTAGTTTGGACTGTTGCGCCAATCCATGTCGATTCAATTATGAAACTTGAGCAAAAAGCTTGCGTTGAAAAGTTGCAGTCTTTGTTTGGATTTCGCGCCGGAAAAATTAAAAAAATCGGTCAAATGGTGACTTATCCTTTATCTAACCAACGGTTATCAACTGGATTTAAAAATCGCGTCGTGTTTATCGGCAATGCGTTGCATACTGGCCATCCGGTGGCGGGACAAGGCTTTAATTTGGGTTTAAGAGATGTTGCTGAACTGGCACAAGTAATGAGCTTTGCGGTTAGACAAAAGCAAGACCTAGGAAATCGATTATATCTCGACTATTTTTGGCAAAATCGTTTACCCGATATTGAACGAACTTTAGCGCGTACCGATGCACTTGCGCTGTTGTTTGCTAATAATAATTTGTTGTTAAAACTTGCAAGAAATTTTGCTCTTAAATGGCTTGATATTATTCCTCCGGTAAAAAAAATGTTTGCTAGGCAAGCAATGGGATTATTTGATGATTTACCTGCGCTTGCTCGAGGAGTAAGGCTAAATGACCACCCTAATCCAATCCCTGAAGAACTGATTGAATTTGGTTTAGCAGAACCCAATAAGCCTGCTGCAGAAGGGGCCGCCTAATGTCATCAGTCGATATCATTATTAATGGTGGCGGAATGGTTGGGCTTGCTTTAGCTGCGGCGCTAAGCAACGCGCTTAAAATTGTAATTATCGATCCACAGCTTCCTGTCAATGTTTCTGAATATGAAGCCAAACAAAATGATAATTTTCAATCACGAGTCAGTGCCATTTCAAAACGCTCAGAAAATTTTTTAACTAGTATTCAAGCATGGAAACTTTTACCAGTTTCACGCTTATCTGCTTATTCCAATATGAAAATATGGGAGCAAAACGGCAGCGAACAACTTGAATTTTCGGCTAAACAAGCCTGTACCTCGCATTTGGGTTTTATCATCGAAAATGAATTATTGCGTTCAGCGCTTTATCAGCTTTTACACTCCAAATCGAATATAACATTTATTGCAACCACCATAGATGCAATTGATCGCTCTGAAGAGCAGATTAAATGTACCCTTGCCGATCAATCCAATATCAATGCACGTCTGCTGATTGCTGCCGATGGTGCCCAGTCTTTTGTGAGGAAATCCTGTGGTTTTCATTGGAGTGAAAAGCCGTATCAGCAAAAAGCATTAGTCGCGAATATTAAAACGGAAAAGCCACATCAGTTTTGTGCTTATCAGCGGTTTTTAACAACGGGGCCTATTGCTTATTTACCTTTACCAAATCAACATCATTGCTCTATTGTTTGGTCAGCAACAGAACCATTCGCTGAAGAAGTTTTAAATCTCAATAATGCCGAGCAGCAGCAAAGAATTGCGCAAGCGCTAGACTCGAAATTAGGCGCAGTATCGCTACTTGATCCGTTACGAGCTTTTCCTTTAATTGCACGCCATGCTGATGATTATGTCCAGGAAAAGATTGCACTTATCGGTGACGCTGCTCACACCATTCATCCTTTGGCTGGGCAGGGCGTTAATTTGGGCTTTGCTGACGCTGAAGTGTTAGCTGAGGTGATTAACCATGCACATGCTAAAAAACAGCCAATAGGCTCATTAGCTAATTTAAGAAAATATCAACGCCAACGTAAAGGTGATAATTGGATCACTCAACAAGCTATGACTTTATTGAATGATGGCTATATGCAACAAGATATAGGCTGGGTGATTGCTCGTAATATCGGTGTGAAAATGATTAACGCAAGTGGCCTAGTAAAGTCCGAATTAATTAAAAAGGCGATGGGCATTTAGTTAATTCAAACGTTGTTATTTTTTTTACTTAAACTGTTTTACTTTATTAGGAAATTTTCTAGTGTCTAATTCTTCTTTTGATACCCTTCCTCTTTCGTCTTCTGAGTTAGAGAATCTTGCAACGCTCAACTACAAGGAAATGACCGATATACAGCAAAAGAGTTTGCCGGTTATTTTACAAGGTCATGATCTTATCGCACAGGCTAAAACGGGTAGCGGAAAAACCGCTGCGTTTGGCATTGGATTATTACACCAACTCGATGGCACTTTGTTTCAAACGCAATCGTTAGTGATTTGCCCGACTCGAGAGCTAGCCGATCAAGTTGCTAATGAATTACAACGATTAGCGAAAGCGTTTCCAAATACCAAAATCATCACCTTGTGTGGAGGAAAGCCAATGGGTGGCCAATTAGCTTCATTGGAGCGACCGGCGCATATTGTTGTTGGTACCCCTGGGCGTTTACTCAAACATTTGAATAAAGGTACGCTTAAGTTAAATCACCTTTCTACTCTAGTATTGGATGAAGCAGATCGAATGTTAGATATGGGATTTATTGACGATATCAAATTAATTATTGAACTATCGCCAAGCTCACGTCAGACGTTGCTTTTTTCAGCAACCTACCCAGATGAAATTAAGTCTATCAGTCAATCAGTGCAAAAAAATCCAGTTGAAGTTCAGGTTGAGTCTCGGCACGACGATTCGCAAATTAAACAAGTTTTTTATGAGCTAGATGGTGTTACTCGCGAGCAAGCTTTGTTAAACGTGTTATCTCATTATCAGCCAACTTCTGGAATTGTTTTTTGTAACAGAAAGCAGCAGTGTGACGAAGTCGCACAGTTTTTATCTCAACAAAATATTTCGGCAAAAGCGCTTCATGGCGATCTTGATCAAAATCAACGTGACTTAGTGTTAACTCAATTTACCAATAAAAGTTGTTGTTTTTTAGTGGCGACCGATGTGGCTGCCCGAGGCTTAGATATCAAAGACCTACCCTTAGTGGTAAATTTTGAACTTTCTTACGATGCGGAAGTGCATATCCACCGTATTGGAAGAACTGGCCGAGCCGGTTCGACAGGATTGGCCGTAAGCTTGTATCAACAATCGGAAATATCCAAAATTGTAGCAATAGAAGATGAAAGCCAGCAATCGATACTCATGGAAAAAGTGAGTCAGTTATCGCCAAAAAATCTCTTTATGCTAAAACCAGAAATGGTCACCCTTTGTATTAATGGTGGACGCAAAGATAAACTTGGAGCGGGCGATATTCTCGGTGCTTTAACCGCAGATGGAAAAGTAAAAGGAAGTGATATCGGTAAAATAGATCGATTTGATCGACTCACCTATGTTGCCATTGACCGAAAGGTTTCCCAAGCTGCTTTAAACTTATTGCTCGACGGAAAAATCAAAGGTCGGCAGTTCAAAGCTAGAATAATAAAGTAAACTTGCTGAAGTAACTTAACATATTGAACTTTGAAAATATTGTTTAAGTTACTCCATTTAATTTACTCCATTTAATTTACTGAGTTCATGTTGTTGCCATTCCGATGGGCTCAGTCCGGTCTCTTGTTTAAAAGCCCTGGAAAAGTGGGATGCTTCAGAGTATCCGCATTCCAAAGCTATCGTTATTAATTTCTCGCCCATTAATAAACGTTTTTTCCCTTCTTTTATTCGATATTGCCTAATGATTCGAGCAGGAGAGAGAGCTAAGATCTTTTGGCATCGACGCGTTAGAGTTTTTGGATGAAAATGCATTTTATCTGCAATAAAGTTTACTGAAAGTTCAGGGTTACTTAAGTTCTGCTCTAATATTTGAATAAGATCTGTGATAAATGGATCTATTTCAGCGTGCCTATCTTTTGGAATGATGAATTTACTTTCTCCATTTGTGTTAATTGTTTCAATCCAAGTATTTTTCATTTTATCCGTAAGTGCCACTAATGTGTTCATGCGGTTGATAACTTTTTGTTTCAATAACTGAGGACTAAAGGGTTTTTGTAAATAGTCGTCGGCTTTAGCATCAATCAAGCCTGCTTTTTCGCTTTCAAAATCACCCTTTGCGGTTAGTAAAACAACAGGTATATGTTTTAACTCAATATTGCTTTTAATTTTTGAGCATAAAGTAAATCCATCCATAATAGGCATCATTACATCGGAAATGATTAAATCTGGTAGCTGCTCTTGAGCTATTTCTATACCTTCCTGACCGTTGTTGGCGATTACTACATTGAACTGTTCTTGAAACAATTCTTTTAAAATGATCTGTATATTTAGGTCGTCTTCAACACACAATATAGTTAATGATTGTTCATTACCTTGGCTTTGGTTCTTTTTGCGATCATCGTTGAAGTCCATACTATTTACATTAGACAAGAGAGGCTTTTTAACATGGACTACTTTTTCTTGTTCGAAGGACTTTAATGAGAATTCAATCATTAATTGTTTATCAAGCAAAAACTGAAACTCTCCAGAATGCGCTGAGACATAATCTTTAACGATATTTAACCCCAGTCCATGCCCTGGTTGTTCTATTGTTTCAGCGCTTCGACTAAATCGATCCGTTAAATTAGTTAGATTGGATATTTTTGTTTTACTATCGATAAAGCGCCAATAAAAATATGGTTTATGGTACTCCAAGCTTAATAGTATATTATTATGATCTTTAGCGTATTTAACAAAATTCTCCAACAAGTTCCCTAATATAATATCTAATGTATTGCCGATAAAAACTGCTTGTTGGCAGTGTATCTTTGATTGAAATGTAATTTCGATGTTGCGATTTGAAAGTGCTGTTTTAAAACATTCAACTATCCTTGAAGTTTCATGGAGTATATCTATTTCTTGATACTCAAATACTTTTGCATTTAATCGAGCGGAGTTTAACAGTTGGTTTATTAGTTTTAATAAATAATGTGCTCTATCATTAATTAAATGTAATTTGTTATTATTTAAGCCCCCCGCTCTATTGTTAGGGTGATTAATTAACAATTGTTCTGTTTCGGCCAGTATAATTGTTAATGGCGTTTTTAATTCATGGGTTAAGTTTTCAAAAATCGACTGTTTTTCTTTTAAATGTTTTCTTAATTGATTACTGGCAAGCGTGAGCGCTTCGGTTCGCTCTTTAACTTCTAGTTCTAAACTGTGGTTCCATTCGTCAAGTCGTTTTACCTTAAGTTTATATAAAAA
>JBFHSP010000223.1:0-5026 GCA_041591085.1 Kangiellaceae bacterium
ATTACCGGATTGTGCTTCAATCACCAAAAGGTCGAGTTGTGCCTGGAGCATATTGTTCTCAAATTCCGTTCTATTAGTGTTATGACGTAGAAGAGGTTGATGAGGTTCACGAAAAGTGAATTTCGGCAAATCATTATGAACGAATAACAATCCTAAACCATGTAAACCGGAAAGGGTTGTTGTTATATACAGAATTGATGAATAACTTAAGACTTACAGGGCAGCTCCAATAATTCAATATATTACATTTAACATAATATATATTATGCGCAGGCCGGGTGTAAGCGCTATTTAGTAATGTCCGGTGGACGACCAACTAACTAATCAAATTTTTTCCAACAAACATCTCGAATTTCCAACTAACCTATGAAAGTCGTCGTCCATTACTATTTTAATGTTTTCATTAAGAATAATACGACTGTCGAATGTGCTAACTTATTTGTGTCTAGCGAATGTGCTCGATTAGTAGCAGACTAATTTTTAGGACAGAAAACTGAAATTATAAATAAGGTGAAATTCACAACAATAAAGTTTTACAGGCTCACAGATTCTTTGAGCACGTCATAGATCTTGATAAAATCCTTTATTAGTCTAATCATGAATTCTTGCAACTATATTTAAGCTTGGCATGAATATTGTCCTATTGCATTTATACATTGAAATTATGCTAAAACAGGTTCATATTTCCTCATATGAGGAAATTATTTGACAAATTGGATCACTCATGACATTAAGACAAATGGTTATTGCAGCCCTATTGCTGTTCATTTCTGCAGTACTTGCAGTAAATACGTGGTTTTTAACCCGTTTAACCAATGATGTATCAGCCCAAATTGGGCGCAGTGCCTTTGCTATTACCAAAGATACGGTTGAAACCATGCTCAGTTATCCTGTTCAAAACGAACTGTTATTCGTTGAGCGAACGCTTGCCAATGATGATAAGTCTCAAAGCAGCGAGCGAAGAGTCAGTACCCTTTTGCCAAATCCTGCCATCGAAAATACCATCGACTTAAAACTTGATAACCAAAAAGACAGTCAGTCTTTAATTTTGGTGAGAGGCCAGCAAGAATATCCAATCAATATTCCACGTTCAGAGATTGAAGACTCATTACAACAGGTTAAACGCAATATTTGGCTTTCAGGAAGCGTGCTGGTTATTAGTTCATTAATATTTACTTTTTTCTTTTTGAGCCGGTTAACCTCTCCTTTAAGAGCAATCAGCAAAGCAAGTGAAGATATTGGTGCTGGGAATTTTGGTATTCATATTCCGGTTGAACCAAAACCAATCGGTAAAGAGATTAATCAACTCGTTGCTGCTATAAATACCATGTCTGACAAATTAGCAGAGGGTGAAAAGCTTAAAGCTCAAATTAAGGAGCAGCAAACCACTGAAGAAATATCAGAATTAGTTAGAGGAATGGCACATAGTATTCGTAACCCTTTGCATACCATCGCGTTATCACTAGATTTAGATACTGCTGGCTTAGAAGCAAAGGAACAACAAAGTGAATTGATCAGAAAACAGATTGAGCGCATCGATAACCACATTAAAAGCTTAATGATCATTACTTCACACAGCTCACTTCAACCAGAGCCACTTAATTTAAATGAGCTGCTATTGCACATTACAACTCAGCAAAGTGTTGCGAATGAAGGTAATAAAATAGTGATAGATGGAGAATATTCTAAATTATGTTACGCGGTACAAAATGAATTAATCACCGTATTTGAAATTCTTATCTCCAACGCGATTGAAGCCAGTCCTGTACAGTCTGAAATATTAATCCAATGCGAAAACTCAGCTGATCATTTTAGTTTTGCGGTGATTGATAAAGGTTGTGGCTTACAGCTGGAACAATTGGAGAATTTATTTTCGCCACATAACACGTCTAAAACCTACGGTTCTGGCATGGGTCTCTATATCGCCAATAAAATGATACGCGGCCGCTACCAAGGCACTATTGACTACAGTCACACTAAGCACATCGGAACACAATTTAAGGTAACGTTTAAAGATAGAGTAACTGCATGAAACTTTTATTAGTAGAAGATGAATTTCAACAGAGGCAATTAATAAGAACCATTATTGAACAGAATACTGAGCACACTGTGACCGACGTAGCCAGTGTCGAGGAAGCCATTACACTATTACAGTCAGAACCATTTGATACGGTACTGTCCGATTGGAAGCTACCAGGAAAAGACGGCCTTTTTCTATTGCAGTATATTAAAGAAAACTTACCCTATATTTCCTTTATTTTAGCAACTGCTTACGGATCAATTAGTCATGCGGTGAGCGCAATTCGTGCCGGCGCGGATGATTATTTAAATAAGCCCTTTGAAAAACAGCAGCTTCTTTTTACTCTGGAAAAAATAGCCGACAGCCAACAGTTAAAACAAGAAAACAAACAATTAAAAACTCAAGTGCAAACTCGCGACAGACTAGGTAACATTGTTGGTCGCTCTGAAAAAATGCAACAACTGTTTAGAAAAATCGAACGTGTGTCCGATTCTAATGTAACGGTGCTTATAAACGGTGAAAGCGGAACAGGTAAAGAGCTCGTCGCAAAGGCATTACACGATCATTCAGAAAGAAAGCACCAAGCTTTTATTCCTATTAATTGCTCTGCCATTCCCGAATCTCTTGCCGAAGCTGAATTGTTTGGCTCTGAAAAAGGCGCCTATACCGGAGCTCATCAGCGTAAAATAGGTATGATTGAAGCAGCCAATAAAGGCACTCTGTTTTTAGATGAAATAGCCGATTTACCCCTTTCCATTCAGCCTAAACTTTTACGCTTTTTACAAGAAGGTAAAATCAGCCGAGTGGGAAGTCATCAAGAAATAGAAGTGGATGTAAGAGTGATAGCAGCCTCACATAAATCATTAGCTGAACAAGTGGCAAACAATGAATTTAGAGAAGACTTATTTTATCGATTAAACATAGTTCCTCTAAGCTTGCCTCCCCTTCGAGACCGTAAAGAAGATATTCCCGCCCTACTTGATCACTTCTGTGAGTTATTTGCGCAAAAACACAAAAGAAAGCCGATTCAATTTGAAAAAGCGGCTTTAAAACGAATGCTTGATCACTCATGGCCAGGAAATATTAGGGAATTGAGCAATTGCTGTGAACGTTTAACTGTGCTTGCCGATGACTCACCTATTACAACCGAGGACCTGCCTTTTTCTGTAGAAGTCTCAAGCCAACTACCTTTTAAAACCTTTGAATTAGACGCCAAAGGCATCGACTGGGAAGCACATGAAAAACAGGTGTTGCAACAGGCACTTGAATTAAGCCAAAACAATCGAACCCAAGCGGCCAAACTGTTAGCGATGAGTTATAAAGCGTTTTTATATCGCTTAGAAAAACATCAAATAGAAATCCTTAAATGAGGACCTATTCCTGATATCAGGACGTGTTTGTCAATTCACAAAACATTCAAACAATGCGATTGGCAATTTTTGTCTTATAAATCAAATTGTTACCAACATTAAAGCGAATTGGCACAAGATTTGAATAATCATGACTGAACTCATTAAAAATAAGGAACAACCATGAAACACTTAAAACACTCTCTTGCAGCATCGAGTATTGTATTGTGGGCGTTGGGTGCCACAGCATTCGCTGACGAACAAAAAAACATATCCATACTGGTCAATAAAACGGATGATCAACTTGCCAAAGTCGATTTAAAGATAAATGGACAAGCTGAAGTGTTTGATTTACCAAAACTCGAAAAAGGCGAGTCTAGAATTATTACAACCAGTAGTGGCAAGGTTTACACAGTCAATAATACCGATGGTGATATGACGATTATTACCGATACTGGTGAAAACATTTCACTTCCAAAAGTCAATGGAGACCATATGATCGCCAGGATTAAAGCATTGCATACGGTCGACGAAAGTCTTAAACAAAATAATATTCGAATTATGGGTTCTGGCTTATCAGAAGGACAAAAACAAATCATTAAAGACGCCATTGCATCGGCGGGTGTCGATAAAGAGGTGGTTTTTTCTGATGGAAATATTATGTTTTTCCCCAAAGCTGAACTGGCTTTTGCTGGTGATAAAGACCAAGCACTTCTATTAAGTGTTGAGCAAGAACTTGAGTGGACTGGTGAAGATGGCGAAGACAAAAAGCATATTGTAATTAAACAAGTAAGTGATAAAGCAAGCTTTAATATAAACTTTGAAAACACAAAAGACTTCACCGATATTCTTGATTCTCACTCCAATAAAAAGCGTTCTGCGGAGCGCTTAGAAAAAGCAATAACCAAGTTTTTAATGGATGAACTAGTTATGCTTATGGAAAAAGGAAAAACGTTATCGATTACATTTACCGATATCGATCGCGCCGGTGATAATCGATATGATTACGCCTCAACAGGAGAAGGCTTAAGAGTCGTCAAAGATACGCCAATAGTCCGACTGAAGTTCCAATATTCGGTGGCAGATCTCAATGGCAATGTCATCAAAAGCGGCGAAGAAAATTTATCTAAAATTTTTACTATTAGCACTATGGACACACGAAAGATGGTGCACGATCCCTATCATTTCGAGAAAAAGTTACTCAAAGAATGGCTCGATAACTTGTAATATCAACCTAGAGGGCTTTACGCCCTCTTTTTCGTTAGAACCTAAAACCAAATAACTAAAAGTTATACTTGTTTGACAATTTTATTGACTAATAACTTTTACTCATGTAGAACTAGGCCAATAGAAAAACATGTGCACAACTGCACAATGGATCAATTTTTAAACTTAAAAAATGAATTAAACGACATGAATCTAATGTTAACTAAACAATGTACTATTCAATTTAAGCGCATGCTTAAGTCTGTGTGTACCTATTGGTTTTGGGTGGCTTATAGAGATTAACGTTTGATTTACCGTTGTTTTGAAAAGCCGCCTAGCACCAGCCAAGCGGCTTTTTTTTTTGCCTTAATTTTTTATAACAGAAACTGGAGAGAATTATGAATTTATCAAAACTTAACTTTAAAAAGAACACCGCGTGTATGGCTAACTG
>JBFHSP010000224.1:0-5023 GCA_041591085.1 Kangiellaceae bacterium
AAACGGGGCTGAATCGATAATACCTTTGCGAATGGTAGAGGTGACTTCTCCACCTGCTAAGTAAGCACCCGCAAACTCAAAAATAGCAGCAATAATAATCGCTTGTTTAATCGTTAATGCTTTTGAGCCGACAGAGGTTCCCATAGCGTTGGCAACATCATTAGCACCAATACCCCATGCCATAAAAAAGCCAACAACAGCGGCAAAAACAATTAAAAGTGTGTAATAAGACGTGAGAAAATCCATAGTGATAACCTGTGGTTTAGTTTCTTAGTTCAGTTATTTTCGAGCGAGCATTAGTTCTAATTCTGCGCCTACGCGCTCAGCTCGATCACCCAAGTCACCAATCCACTCGATGATGCGATATAGGAAAATGACGTTTACAGCTGGTAAATCTCGTTCGATAGCAAAAACTTCTTTACGAAGTTTGCGTTGAAGCACATCAGTATCGTTTTCGATGGTGTCTAATTCAGAAATCATGGTTTCTACTAACTTCACTTCACGGCCTCTAAAGCCAGTTTCAACCAGTTCATCCAGCTCGTGAATGGCTTTTTGCGCTTGAGCTGAGGCATCGATGCAACGATCTAAATAAGCTGAAAAGTTGGTTTGTAACGTTTCAGGAATTTCCATTTGGCGACCGGCCATAAGCCCTGCAATGTCTTTAGCACGGTTGGCTAACTTGTCCTGGGCTGTGACAAGACCTAGTAAATCGGTACGTGCAACAGGAAGAAAAATACCGCCAGGCAGTTTTAAGCGAATTTCTTTTTTGAAATCGTCCGCTTTATTCTCTATTTGCGAGATTTTTTGTTGCAAAGCATCAACTTGAGGCCAGTCTTTTGCGTATACGGCGGCCATAAAGGGCTTGAGTTCAGATACACATTCATGAACAGCGTCAATATGCTCCTGAATAGGGCGAAAAGGAGATGCTGCGAAAAGATCACCGAGTAAGCTCATTTATCTTCGTGTCCTGTAGGGTAATTTCAGATGCCGAGATTTTAAGTAGCCTAATAGCACTTGTCCACCTTGAAATAAAAGAGTCACAAAACTGTCATATTTCTAAAATATTGGCTTGTTACCCATAAAGAAACAAGTGACAGGCCATTAGGGTCTGGGTAAACTGCTTTTCCTTTGATTTTTCAATTTGTGTTTTTATGGCGAATGAAATTGAAGTAAAACTGGCTGCAGAGCCAGCGAAACTCAAATTATTGAATGAAATGACCTTCGATGGGGTAATGTCCTCCTCCGAGTGGGTCGGCCAGTCATTAAAGAATACTTATTTTGATACACAGAATTTTAAGTTAAGAGAGCTTAAAATCGGACTTAGGATCAGAGCTCAGGGCGAACAGCTCATTCAAACCGTAAAATCGTCTGGAAAGAGCATGGGCGGCTTACACCAGCGCAACGAGTCAGAAGCTTTCATTGACGAATTTAAAATAGACATCGATCAAGTTGAAGATCCTTATTTAAAAATATTACTTGAAGAAGCCATTGAAGAAGACGGAGAGCTACAACCGGTTTTCAGTACCCATTTTCAGCGGCAAACTTCCGATTTTAATTTTGAAGATGGTACTGTGATTGAAGTTGCTATCGACCAAGGTAATATTTATTACGACGATGAATCGTCGCCCATTTCAGAAGTTGAACTTGAGCTTAAACAAGGCAATGCCCGTCACTTATTTCAATTAAGTCGACAATTAATCTCGCAACATGATTTTGTAGTCAGCAACAGCAGTAAAGCTGGGCGAGGTTATTCTCTTTGTTCCGAAATAAAAGTCACGGACAGGCGCATTACCACTTTAGAAATTTCACCTGGAACCGCAGCCGAAGAAGCCTTTGAAATGATCTGTTATAACGGGCTCAAGCATTGGCAATATTATGAACAGTTTTTAGAAAGCTCGATTGCGCCAGAAGCGATATTACAAATGTACCGAGCATTGCTTTATGTGCAAAATGTGTATCATATTTTTGGTGCCTTGATCCCTCGACATGCCACTACCGATTTAAGAGCTAATTGGGAGTGGTTATCACAATTTTTAGAGTCAATTGTCAGTGTGGCTAATCAGCGCAAACATTTGAATATGATGCTCAATCAAGGGCTGGCCAGCGAAGAGCAACTCGCAGAAGCGTTTGAGTCCAGCGAAGTTGAATTAAAAACTGTGGTCGAAAAATTTAAAAAGCTACTGAGTTCTAGTCGATATAACTTAGTGATGCTAGGTATATCCGAATGGCTGTTTTTTAAAGACTGGCGTCCTTTCATTGAAGATAAAAATAAAGTATTGTTAAACGCACCCATTATCGATTTTGCAGTAGCTCAACTAGAACACATCTTACGCGAATTTAAACGCAGTTTTGACTCTAAAGATCCTTTATCGGAAGTGTTTTGTTTAGAGCAAGTATCCAAATTACGAAGAGCGTTGGATATGGGGTTATTTTTTGGCGGATTATTCGATCATAAGCAACGCCAACAATATCGTCAGCCTTGGCTCGACTTACTAGCTGGTACACGTGAAATTGAGTTTAACCGGTTTGCAACGGATTGCATGGCAAAGTATGAAATAAAAAACGAAAAAGATTTGGCAATATGGTCAGATAAAAGAAAAAGCTCGGTGTTAGAAGCCATGGAGCAAACTCGAAAAGCTATGTTTAAATCAAAACCTTATTGGTCTCGTTAAGTTGAGAGTTTTCATTTTTTCAAATTATTAGGTTCCTTATGAGTAAACCTTGGGCCGTCCTAAAATTTGGCGGCAGCAGTGTAGGCGAAGCTAAACACTGGCAAACCATTTATAACCAAGTGTGCGAGCAAATTAATCAAGGTCGACGAGTCGTTTTGGTTTTATCTGCCTTAAAAAATATTTCCAATGTTCTTGAAGGATTGTTGCATCAAGCCAAAGCCGGTGTTCATCCTTTTGCAATTGAGCACTTAAAACAACACCACTTAAGTTTTGCCGCGCAAATGGGCATTGAAGCCGAATCGATGTTGACGCCTTGGTTTGATGAGCTTAATGGTATTTGCCAAAGCATTGCCGATAGCAAATTGATATCGCCAGAACATCATGCTGCAGTGTTGGCTATGGGAGAATTGTTGTCTTCAACTTTAGGAGCAATTTATTTGCAACAAAAAGAACTGAAGGCCAAATGGTTAGATATTCGTTCATCCCTAAGTGTAAACGATTTATCTCAAACTGATAACTGGCATCACTTTACCAGTAACGAAGCTAATTTGAGTGAGTGCACACTCAGGCAAAAGTTAGATGATATCGATTGTGATCTCATTGTCACTCAGGGATTTATCGCATCTGATCATCACAATAAAACGGTGTTATTGGGTAGAGAGGGTTCTGATACCACTGCCGCCTATGTTGGTCATTTATTAAATGCTGATCTCGTCCAAATTTGGACCGATGTGCCGGGAGTTTTTACTTATAACCCGCGGGCGTTATCTCAGGCTCGACAAATTAAAAACTTATCCTACCAACAAGCATTTTTATTAGCTAATGCGGGCGCTAGAGTGTTACATCCTAGAGCGCTGGCACCGTTAGCACAAAAACAAGTGCCTATAGAAGTTAAATCAACTTCCATTCCGAATATGGCAGGAAGTATGATCAATGGAAATCCTACCGCAACGAATTCGGTGATAGCTTTTGCACTTGAAGAATTGGTAACAGTTGTTTGTACTGAATCATTGCGCGCTAATGACGTAGTGTTACAAAAAATGCCTCCAATAGGATTTGATTTAATCAATCAAGAAAAAGCTGAACAAAATTTTAGCTTTTGGCGTTACAGCAACAGTGATTCGCCCAAACCAGAATCTAGCAGGTTAAAAGAGTTGTTATTAATTGAGCCATTGAATGTTGAAGAATTAAGTTTGGTATCGGTTATTGGAGCAAAAAACCAACCAACATGGCAATCAGAAGTATTGGCCTTAGCAAAAACACAATTTGATGTTAAGTATTGTTTTACTAATGTCGATGATGGAGTAGTTAAGTTCTTGCTTGAGTCACAACAGGGTAAGCTGATGGTTGAAGATTTACATAATCAATTCATACCTCAAACAAAACAAACAGATCCATCAATGAGTTTTGGTCAATCATGGCAAGAGATTGTTAACTGATAAAGTAATAAACGAGCAATTGAAATCATAACCTTGGTTTTCTGACGGACAACTATTGTGAAGCTATCAAGAAGAACCTTTCTTTCAGGCGTAGCGGTTATTCCTTTAGTAGGAATAGCTGGGTTTTATGCAGCTTTACCAAGTGCCGATAATCGCCAATTTAATTCGTTACAAGAGGTTGTAACATTTTTAAGCCATGCCAGCGTTGAGTCATTGAACAAATTGGGCGAATGGAATTTAGCGCAAACATTCATTCATTTAGCACAAAGCATTGAGTTTTCAGTAGTTGGATTTCCTAAAGTGAAACCCGAATGGTTTCAAAAATCTATTGGTAGCTTAGTATTTCATTTGTTTTCAGCCAAAGGCACTATGAAACATGGCCTTAGTGAACCTATTCCAGGTGCACAAGATTTAGATCAGAATGTAGATGTGATAGTCGCGACTAATCGATTAATTATTGCGATTGATTTGTTTAACTCAAAAAAAGACACCTTTAATTTACAACCTCACTTTGCGTATGGAGAGTTGAGCTGGCATCAATATGAACGGGCACACTTGCTTCATATTAACGATCATTTTAGAGAAATAAAAAGCTAAAAACACAAACAGTATTGAAAAATAAGTATTTTGCTCATTGTATAATCATCATCTTATTTAAAAGGAGTTTTTATGATATTGGGTTTAAAACGAAGCATTTTGTTATTGGCTTTCATAACAGGATTATTTGGCAATATATCGATTGTTTATGCTGATCCTGATAGTAATGAAAATAACTATGAAACTGAAATATCAAATGCTATCAATACTTTTGAAGCAGAGTTATTGAAAAAAGAACAATCGTTTACTACTCCACAAGATTTAAACAGTATTGCATGGATTCAAGCCAAACTTGAACACATGGTTGAGGTTGAT
>JBFHSP010000225.1:0-4970 GCA_041591085.1 Kangiellaceae bacterium
AAGGGGGAAAAGAGCACAAAGCGGTCATTAGCATCTCAAAAATTTAGGCTCATTTTCTGTCAAAAAAGACGATTTTTGTAGTTGCGGGCAAGTGAAGGGCAATACCACCACCTATTTGTTTTTTTTGTTATCTACCGCCCTCTCATTTGCTATTAAAAATCATTTACAGGAAAAAACTCCTTTAATAGCTCGTTTAAAACAGCCTCCTTCTGGACAAACATCGGCCATCAACTTTATATCTTCTTTTAGGTTTGGTTCGTCGCTACAAATTTCGCTAGCTCTTTTATAAAAGTAGTATTTCAATGTTTCATAAGAGTGATCTTTTATTGCAATTATTTTCAATTGCCAAGTACCGGCAGAAATCTCTGTTTCTAAATATCCTTCTTCACCGAAGCCAATGTCTATTGCTTTATATTCAAATTCCGGTGAAACATCTCTTTTCATTGCACAAGAACTAATACTAGCTGCAAAACTCAATATAAAAGGGATTATGATCATCTTGAGGCCATATTTCATTATTAAAATCCTCTTACCGTTTTCAAGAAATTGTCAGCTCTTACTTCTTCATTGTATTGAAATTTTCGTACATTCAATCCTAAAGCTCTAGAGTTGCCAAATGTATGAGCCATTTCATGTGCGCCTAGATCATACAGCCCCTCTAGTCCAGCTCTAACCTTAGCATGATAACCAAGAGATTTTTCATACTTATCTGGATACCTTCCTTCCTTAAAAGAATGCATAGTGTTACCAGAAAACAATACTATTTTGCTTGCTTCAAAACTATTTAATAAATTGGAATCAGGATCTAACGTACCGCTATGCTCAACCATTGCTAATACTGTTTCTCCACTACCATTTTTTAGCACTCTATTAGAATAAACATATTTGATAGAAGAATAGCTATTTCTAAACTCAGCAATTTGCTCAGTATCTAAAGGTGTTCCTGGAGGAATAGCCAAAGCATCGCCAGTCGCTTGGGCATTCATCAAGTCTTGATTCAAAATATACTCTTGTTGCTCTTTCGAAAAATCAGACCATTTTAGACCGGAAGCTAACTGACCATTTATCAAAATAGGTGCATTGGAACCTCCCTTTCCTTCTCCTGAAGAACCACCACCTAATCGCGAGCCCGAAATATTTGGTGATGTCTGGTTATTGCCTAATTCCGACCCTCATAATCGATGTAAAGCTCTTATAGAACTTTGGTTTCGCATCAAGTACGAATTGATGAAAAATAATACCTCTCAGCTACTTAACCTTAAGTAAACATACAATGATAAAAGACAGTTTAAATAAAATACTTATATTGCGAACCAACAGACGGAATGTAATTTAAATAAAATTCCGTCTGGATCGTTAAAAAAATTTATTGTCTTAATTGATAAAACGCTTGTTCCGAAATGCTATGCCAAGCGGTAACGCGTTCTTTGTATTTTGAATAAGAGTCATACACTTTGCGCGCAAACGGATCGCTACTGGCCAACTCTTCAATCACTTCTTTTGAAATGGCTTCAAATCTATCAAGCACGTCTTGCGGTAAGCGTTTTAATTGAACTTTATGTTCATTCACTAGAGCATCGAGTGCTGCATGATTTTTTTCGGTGAAGTCTGCCAGCATATCGCTGTTTGCTAGTAAGCAGGCGCTTTTTACAATCGCTTGTAGATCAGCCGGTAATGCATTGAATGCATTCAAGTTGATGATGGCTTCTAAGGTTGTACCGGGTTCGTGCCAACCTGGGTAATAATAAAATTTGGCAGCCTTATGTAAACCAAAAGCCAAATCGTTATAGGGGCCAACCCATTCGGTGGCATCAATGCGGCCGCGCTCTAGCGCTGAGAAAAGCTCTGCGCCGGGAATGAGCTCAGGTGTACCACCTGCGCGTTTAAATACTTCACCGCCTAATCCAGGTATTCGCATTTTTAAACCTTGAATATCGTCAAGGCTATTAATTTCTTTATTAAACCATCCTGCCATTTGCACGCCAGTGTTACCTGCTGGCATAGGCAGTAACCCAAGAGGCGCATAGAGTTCTTGCCAAAGTTCTAATCCACCCCCTTTGAGTAACCAGCCATTCATTTCTTGGGCATTAAGGCCAAAAGGCACGGCAGAAAAAATAGGCGATGAGGGTAATTTGCCTTTCCAGTAATACGATGCGCCATGCCCCATTTGTACGGTGCCTGAGGCCACAGTATCAAACACTTGGAGCGCAGGAACTAGTTCGTTAGCGCCAAGTACATTGACTTTCATCCGGCCGCCACTAAGTTGATTGATGGTTTTTGCTAAAAATTCAGCGCCCTCTCCTAAACCTTGGAAGTTTTTCGGCCATGTGGTGATCATATTCCACTCAATCACCTCAGTACTTTTAGCGGTGCCATCACTTTTACACTCATTTACCGCAGGCTGGCACCCTGCAAGACCAAGTGCTGAGCCAACACCTAAGGCACTGACAAAACTACGTCGTTTCATATTGTCTCCAACATTTTTAGATTTTTTATCCCGAGTTCAGGTTTTTAGCATTATTCCTAGTTCAGCCGGTGGATGCAATTGTAAAAATTATGCAAACAAAGCTAAAGGATCAGTGCAAGCTTTGATATGATGGTCGATCATTGTGAAAAAGGACTCGACCATTAGTGCTGATACGCCCGCTTAGTTTTAAAGGCCCCGCCGATCATCTTTCGCGCTTTTTCAGTGCGGAGCTGTTGTTTAATGGCTTTGAATTTTTGAGTAATCACACTATTGATTGGCGATTTGATCAATCGACCGGTGTCGTCGAGGCCATCACTTCGACAGAAAGCGTATTAGTCACGACTCAAATTAAATGGCCGCTCGAAGAAAATGCTTTTCAATGTTCATGTGATGCAAAGAGTGCATGCCAGCACGTGGCGGCTACATCTTTAATGAGTAAAGTAAAGTTTGATTTAATTGCAACCACGCCAAAAGATATCAAAGTTGAACCAAAGCTTATCAGAAAGTGGGCCACTCAAATTCAGCAACAGTCATTTGATCCTTTTCCGAATATGGCGCGCCATCGTTTGGTGTACTTATTAAAACCAAATGCGGAAGCCAAAAACTGGGTTGTCAGTGTATGGAAAGCTTACTTAACCCAAGACAATCATTATCAATTGAAACAGCCTTTTGAACTTGCAAAACTTAATCAAAAGTCGCTACCGAAATTTGTGAGTGATACCGATTTACAGATTCTAAGCTTACTTAACAAACTGGACCGTTTTGAGAAAAACGATCATCAACTGACTGTTTCAGCAGAAAGCGATGATCAATGGATCGAGTTGGCTTTGGGTGTACAAAGGTTGTTCTATAAGTCATGTGCTAAGGCGCCAATCAAATTATTGTTTGATCAAACTGATAGCGAAAGTTCTTTGCTGCTGTCGCAACGATTTCAAATGGTGGTTAATACTAATAGTATTCGGGTAACCCAAGATAATCCGCAAGTAGAGCAATCATTAATTGGAGCCATAAATCAATCCAATCCCAATGATTGGTATATTGAGCTCTCACAAAAAAATTGGGTGATTGAAAATTTGCCAGAGCCAAATAAAACGCTAGAATTGTTGATGATTAAACACAAAAAAACAGATCGGCCACTGTCAGAATTTTTACCACAACTAGAAGCGCTAGAGCCATCGCAACTTGAACAAATATTCAATCTTCTGCTTCAACTGAATAACTTCCCTTCAATTAAAGCTTCAGAGGAATGGTTGCTCGCTAAGAGCGTCGATCTGTTTGATAGAAATGCTAAAGGTGAGCTATCACAGTTGTTGGTATTTTTAACGGGATTACATTTAAATAATATAAACGTAAAAATCGATGCTAAATTAACTATCAGTCAAAGTATTGCTTCTAAGTGGTATGGTCATATTCAAAGTGATAATGATTGGATTGATATGGAGCTTGGTGTAGAGATTGCGGGAGTCTCTGTCAATCTGTTACCCGCAATTGTAGAGTGGTTTAAACAAAATTCGCAGATTAAACCTCAGAGCGAATTGATTCGGTTACATCTTAAGAACGAAATAAGTATTTCGGTCGAATACCGAAAAATTAAAAGTATTCTAGATATATTGGCCGAACTCAAATCAAAGGGAGCACTCAATCAAGACAAACTAAGATTAGCAAAACATCAAAGTTTTCGAGTATTACGACTCAGTGAAAAGCTAGAATCGATTCAATTAACGGCTGATGAAAATCTAAAAAGATATGCTAAGCAGCTTACTCATCTAAACTTTAATATTAAGTCTATTCCAACAGAACTTTCATTGCCACTTCGAAACTATCAAATACAAGGTGTGCAGTGGCTTAAGTTTTTATATGACCACCAATTAAGTGGCATTCTTGCAGATGATATGGGACTTGGTAAAACGCTGCAAACGCTTACTTTTCTTAGTTGGTTAAAACAAAAAAAGCAATTAAAGCAAACGGCTTTAATCGTTACCCCAACTAGCTTACTAGGTAACTGGCTTGCTGAAGCTAAAAAGTTTACGCCTAATTTGGTTTTACAAATTCATTATGGACAACAGCGTGACCAGCTCGATTTATTCAGCGAACAGCCAGATATTATTGTCACCAGCTATGGCACTTTACTGCGTGATATTAACCAATGGAAAACGCAGTCTTTGAGTGTGGTGGTGTTGGATGAAGCACAAACCATTAAGAACTCTTCTAGCCAGATTTACAAAATGGTGATGCGATTAAAAGCTCGCCAAAGAATATGCTTGACAGGTACGCCAATGGAAAATCATATTGGTGAACTCTGGAGTTTAATGAATTTTCTAATGCCCGATATATTGGGTAAAAAATCTGACTTTAATCAGTTCTACCGCACGCCGATTGAGAAAGATAAAGATATAGATTTGCTTGAAGAACTTAAAAAACGAGTGAAGCCGTTTATTCTTAGACGCACTAAAACCGAAGTAGCTACTGAGCTACCCGAAAAAACAGAAATTATCCAATCCCT
>JBFHSP010000226.1:0-4958 GCA_041591085.1 Kangiellaceae bacterium
CCAAAGCGCAGTGGCTTTATTAACCGCTTCAAATTCTTCAATGGCGTCAGTTACTTCTTCGCCATCTTTCGCTGGCGGTACTGACTTTTTCATTTCTACCGGAACCGCAATATGATCAGAATATTTTGAAATCACATTACGCACCCGCCAATCATTGAGGAAATCTTTTTCGGTTGGCTTTAAATGCAAAATCACATCGGTTCCACGAGTCGCCCTTTCGGCATCGCCAATTTCGAACTCTCCTTCACCTTCTGAAGACCACATATAAGCTTTGTCTTCACCAGCTGCTTTTGACACAACGGTCATTTTATCTGCAACGATAAATCCTGAATAAAAACCAACACCAAACTGGCCGATCAGCTGTGCGTCTTTTTTCTTTTCACCCGACAGATTTTTCAAAAACTCAGCTGTTCCTGATTTAGCAATGGTGCCTAAATGAGCAATCATATCATCTCGATTCATACCAATGCCGTTATCCGAAATAGTTAAGGTACCTGCCATTTCATCGGTGGTAATACGAATTTTAAAATCTGGGTCATCAGCGATTAGAGACGCGTCATCAAGCGATTGAAAGCGCAGTTTATCAATGGCATCAGCTGAATTTGAAATCAACTCCCGTAAAAAGATTTCTTTGTTGCTGTACAAAGAATGCACCATAAGGTGCAAAAGTTGTTTAACTTCGGTTTGAAACGAATGCTTTTCCATAGAAGCGGCCTCACTCATTACTTTTATTCCTAGGTTTTAAAGTTAACGATGACAGCAATATGGGGATGGAGTAAATAAATTCAACTAAAAAACTCAAATTCGAGCCATTGGAACGAAACAGGGAGTGTTAAGCGATCTTTTTATTAAGACAGCGCTTTTGCAGCATAATTTGCAGCTCTCGGCTCAGCCAGTGCTGCACACCTACGGCTTCTCGTTCTGCTGCAGCAATAACAGCTTGTTGAATGGCGGGCTCTAGGCAAACAGTAATTCTGCCAACAAAAGGATTAACAGAACTCTTTTCTTGGACACAAAACTGCAGGTATTCATCGACCAAAGCATAAAATCGAGCTTTTAATTGAGGTAAGTTTTGCCCTTCAAAAATTAAAACATCGGGCGCGTTAACCACCTCACCAATAATGCAGTCTGTTTCTGACTCATAGTCGAGCTGAGCAACAAAACCTTTATAACTTAACAAGGATGCCTCCAATACCGCTGGACACCCTATAAATATAGACTACTTTTTACTTTTAACTTGAAATTAGCCTTTTTTATTTAAATCAATATTTTCTCTTTGACGCGCTTTTTATAAAAAATTAGTTTAAACCTAAATTTGATTTTTTTTAAAAGAACTATTCTTTTTATATTAATTGGACAGATGGACCGTTCATTCTTTCAATTAGCGATAAGCCCAATAAGTTTTATACTTGAATGAACTATCAATTGCTTTTAATAATCGACCGCTCTTCGTTCTGCAATTGATCTAGCTAAGGTATTAGCATCAATATATTCAAGCTCTCCACCCATTGGAACCCCTTGAGCAATACGAGTGATATTGATATTTATTGGTCTTAAAATATCGTTAATATAATGAGCGGTAGCTTCACCCTCAATAGTTGAACCGGTCGCAATAATGACCTCGGACACACTTTGTTGTTTAATGGTTTTTAACAGCAAGTCAAAGCCCAGATCTTCAGGACCAATACCATCAAGCGGCGACAAATGCCCCATTAAAACAAAGTAAATCCCAGAAAAACTCCCTGAGTGTTCTATGGCAGAAACATCAGCAGGCGACTCAACAATGCACATCAACTGTTGATTGCGTTTCGGGTTGGCACACAATTCACATAAAGCTTGCTCAGTAAAATTTCGGCACTGTTGACAATGCCCTACCTTTTCCATGGCTTCTGCCAGTTGTTTAGACAACCACTGCCCGCCCTGACGGTTTCTTTCTAATAAATGATAAGCCATGCGTTGTGCGCTTTTTCGCCCAACGCCCGGTAAACAAGTAAACGCATCAATCAGTTGTTTTAGCAGTGGTGTTTGCGACATGATAATCCTATTAGAAAGGCATCTTAAAGCCAGGAGGAATAGGTAGTCCGGCGGTTACCGACCCCATCCGTGATTGTGTTTCACTTTCGACTTTGCGAACCGCATCATTAATTGCAGCGGCCACTAAATCTTCTAACATTTCTTTATCATCACCAATTAAACTGTCATCAATTTCAACGCGCTTTACATCGTGACGCCCCGTCATAGTAATCTTTACCATACCAGCACCGGCTTCACCGATAATTTGCATTTGCGCAACTTCTTCTTGCATACGTTGCATTTTTTCTTGCAACTGTTGCGCTTGTTTCATCATATTGCCTAAGCCTTTCATAACTTACCTTTATCTTTTAATGAAGTTGAATATCGTCAATCGATATTTGGGTGTTAAATTTTTCCAATATCGCTTGAACTTTAGGATTGCTATTTAGCGTAGCTAACGCTTTTTGTAAATTTTCTTGATGCTGCTGCTCGCTGATCACTTTGGGTGACAATAACTCATCATCACCCAACTCAATCTTTATCGATACTGTTTTTTTAAGTTGCTGAGATACCGCATTGGATATTTTTTCTAACGCCAATGCTGTTGCAAAATGTTCAGCCGCAGGAATAATTTCAACGATTAAATCATTTGCTGAAATTGATTTTACTTTAGAATTATTAAGCACTTGAAACACGGTACCGGTTAGCTCTAATTGATTAATCCATTGATGCCAGACATAAGGATCGAGCAGTTCTTGCTCAGAGGATAAATTTAATTTAACCGTATTTTTTGTCTCGAAAGCACCTTTAGGTTGTTCTGTCTTTATGTCAACCGGTGTTCCTTGGTTATCTTCAGTTTTTATTTTGCTTTGAGTACTACTGAACTCTGGTTTTAAAGCTACCTCATCTAACTTTTTAAGCCTTGTTTCATTCGGACTGTCGGCTTGTTTTGGAAGTTCTTGTTTGCTTAATGATTGTGGCTCTAAAACTTCTGATCTTTTGACCGAAACTTGAGCTGCTATAACTGTTTGTTTTACTGGTTCTCTTACACTGGACTCTGCCTTTTCAACTACAGGTGTCGGTTCAGAGTTTTTTTTTTGCGATTGACTCAAGCCGGTTGATTTATTCCCTGCACCGCTGCCTACTGGTCGAAATGCCAACATCCGCAAAATGGCCATTTCGAAACCTTGTTTTAAATTAGGAGCTAACCCTAAATCTTTTCTTGCTTGTAAACCAAGTTGATAAAAAAGTTGAATATCTTCATCTGAAAGCGCCTCAAAACAAGCTTTGTCATCAGTGCCACTAGGCTCTTCACCGATTAATTTAGCCACCGCTAATCGATGCAATGCACTGAGTAAATCAGCCAACACCATTTCAAAATCGGGTGAGAATTCCGCCATATTTTCAATAACTTGCAACACTTGCTTAGCATCATGCTGTGCCAATGCTAAAAGCAAATCCTTTACAAAGTGTTGATCGATAGCGCCAAGCATATCGGCTACATCTTTATAAGCTAATGAACCACCAGAAAACGCAATCGCTTGATCGAGTAAGCTAAGCGCGTCTCTCATACTGCCATCGGCAGCGTTAGCCACTAACTCTAAACTACTTGGTTCAAACGTTAAGTTTTCTTGTTGCAAGATATAAGTTAGGTGCTCTGAAATTGACTGTTCAGTCATTCTTTTTAAATGAAATTGCAAACACCGCGACAATACAGTTACAGGCAACTTTTGCGGATCGGTGGTTGCTAACAAAAAAATCACATGAGGAGGAGGCTCTTCCAAGGTTTTCAACAATGCATTGAAACTGCTGTTAGAAAGCATATGCACCTCATCGATAAGATAGACCTTATAGCGCCCCCGAGAAGGTCGGTACTGAACGTTATCGAGAATTTCGCGAGTATCTTCCACCTTAGTCCGTGATGCTGCGTCAATTTCCATTAAATCGACAAATCGCCCCTGTTCAATTTCTAAACAGGTGGTACATTCACCGCATGGGCTTGAAGTAATACCGGTTTCGCAATTAAGGCACTTTGAAAAAATACGAGCAATGGTTGTTTTACCGATACCGCGAGTACCAGTAAATAAGTAAGCATGGTGCAGCCTATCGTGGTCAATAGCATTCACCAGAGCTTTTTGCACATGTGACTGCCCAACTAACTGACTGAAATTTTGCGGACGCCACTTTCTTGCAAGAACAGTATAAGACACCGTTACTCTCTAATTAAACATAAGATGTTGGGCATTATAAAACAGACCGGCGCTGAACACTAATACCGAGTGCTAATCATAAGAAATGAAAATAATCGTTTAAGATCAATATATTATGGCAATCTTGAACAAGATTTAGGCATTTTGGTGGGACCTACCAGCCACACCTCGGCACACGAGTCAGTCACTACCGTTGCTCCCTTCCGGGCCTGGCGGGGTTCGCGACCTATCGTTGCGAGGGGACCGGTAGGTACCCATAGCAAAATGAGCGCGCATTATCCATGATTTACATCTACTTGAAAAGGCTGAATTGAGATTTGTTTGGTTAAGCCTTAAAAGCGCGATGATCTTTTAAAGCATCTTGTCATAAGGAGTCATCCCACACCTTCATCATCGTGTATTCAATTTCTCAAAAGATAGATTACAGCTCACTTCGCTCCTGACAATAACAAATCTCTATTGCGACTATCGACCGAAATCACCCCCCTTCCAATTTTGGGAGAAGGAAGGGTGAGGAGGAGTTTTTCTTTGATATTTTCAGAATAATCGTCAATCGCACGTTGCGACCGCGAAGGGAGAAAAGAGCACACTTCGGAAGTCAGAATCTCAGAATTTTTCCGTCATTCCGCACATTTGATGTGGAATCCAGTTTTAAAATCATAAAGTCAAAGGCGGTTTCGCACCGCTAAAGCTTGCGTGCGACATCCTTTTTGCAAGAGCGCAAAAAGGATGCAA
>JBFHSP010000227.1:0-4839 GCA_041591085.1 Kangiellaceae bacterium
CGGTTTTGTTCGATGAAATCGGCCGCATTTTCCAGCTGACCAAATCCGCTAAGCTGAATAGCCCATGCGTCTTCGTTGGTAGCTAAAAGGTACTTTTCTTCGGCATTAAAAGGTTTAGTTGATGGTAAGGTCGCTTTTACTGGTTCACTTTGGATTGGAAAAATATCTTCTGACCTGGCTTCAGAAATTTCTTGTTCTATTTGTGTATCGAGTGAATATTCAATCTGCTCCATAGTGTCTGTGGTTTGCTCAAGGTTACTGGATAAGACATTCTCGCCAAATTTAAGATCGTTACTTTCAGCTTTAAACTCTTCATCCCAAATTTCAGAACTATTATAATCTTTGTTTTCAACGCTGTTGGTGACATTGGTAAGCTGAGTAACTTGCTCTTCCATTTTTTCAGAATTGTCACTTTTCGATTTAGGTTCGGTTATTATTGTTTCTTCATTGGAGAGCTTTTTGTTATTAATTGTTTGATTTTTAACTTGCTCATGAGGTTGTTCTTTTTGCACTGTCTCAGCTGGTGCATCATTACTTTTTTGCGGAACTAAAATAGATTGCTTTGGCTCTGACGTAAAAATTTGATTGATTTGGTCTTGGTAAATTAAAGCCATAATCAGAACAATCGCAATGAATGACATTGCTGATAACTTTAGCCAATTGGCAACACCTGATGTTTCCTCCAATTGATTTGTAAAATCGACTTTAGGCTTGCCTATGGTAAACGCTGCTTTTTCTAACCACTGCACATTTCCTTGAGCATCTGATAAAAGCTCCGCAAGCGATTCATCATCGATTAAGCTTTCTAGTTTTCGCTCATCAATATCGATAAAAAAACTGATTAATTGACGTGCTTCATCATCATTTAAAGGAGGCACTATTAAGGTGACAATCGATTCAGGAAATTCCTTAGCCCAAGTTAAAAAACTGCTATTTCGATCGACCGATACAATACAATGAAAATGCTCCTCATCGACTTTTTGCACCAATAAATCAAGCTGTTCTATAGTTAACTCGTCAGCATTATCGAGTAAGAATAAAGTGTCTTGATCTAAATGGATTTGCCCTAAGCCAAACTGAAAACTCATTGCACCGGCCGAACTTGAAATATTTACCTGCTTTAATACATCAGAAAACCAAGCTGGGTCATCACAGGACGCTTCGACTACATCAATACTGTTACCTAAGCTAGCCGCCAATTGTTTTAATAAGATGGACTTGCCAGAACCTGATTCTCCAGAGAGTAAGATCAATCGGTTGGAATAAAGTGAAAAGTGTTCGAGTTTTTCAAGTAAAGCGTAACGACTCGCTAAAATTAACCATTCTTGGTTTTGATGTTTGTTCATCGTCGATTATTCCTGAAAGTAGTCTATCCAAACACTTCGGATCACATCATCCGCAATGTCATCAAAAATATCAACTTGTCCTTTGCCTGTAGGCAAAATCAGTCGAATCGCACTGCTCTTATTTTTTTTATCAAGCCGCATTGTGTCGATAAGCATATCAACATTATATGGCTGCTTCTCACAGTCAAGAAGGTTTAATTTGTCCAATAAAGTTTCTATACGAATGAGATAGTCTTGCGTAATTTTGTTTACTTGAGCGGATAGTCGAAAGGCTAACAAGATACCAATGGCAACCGCTTCACCATGCTTTAAATCTTGATAATTTCCTGCTTTTTCTAGCGCATGGGCAAAGGTATGACCTAAGTTTAATGTGGCACGAATACCCTTTTCTTTTTCGTCGGCTTGGACGATTTTGCTTTTAATTTTACAACTTTGGACAATAATTTGGGTGATGATATCGTCATTTTTATCATTGATTTGTTGGGTCGATGACTCAATAAACTCGAAAAAATTAAAATCATCGATAAGCCCATACTTAACAATTTCCGCTAACCCTGAGCGGAATTCTCTTTCTGGTAAAGTCTGTAACAAAGCAACATCAGATAAAACCACTTTAGGATGATGAAAAGCCCCTATCATATTTTTAGCGTTTTCATGATTGATGGCGGTTTTACCTCCGACAGAGGAATCAACCATCGAAAGCAACGTTGTTGGTATTTGAATGAAATTAACACCTCTTTGATAGCAAGACGCTACAAATCCCGTGAGGTCCCCAATAACACCGCCACCAAGCGCTATAAGGGTAGAGTTTCTTCTAAACCCGTGTTGAATTAACTGATTGATTATAACTTGAAAGTTAGCAAAGCTTTTTTCAGATTCTCCATCGGGTAAGGTAATAACGACTGGTTGTTTATCTTTTAATAAAGCTTGTATCTTTTTCAAGTAAAGTGGTGCTATCAATTCATTAGTCACCACCATCACTTGTTCGCTTGATAAGTAAGGATCAAGAGACTTCAAAGATGAAAGTAAATGAGCTTGAACCAAAATAGGGTAGCGTATAGCACCTAAATCAACTTCAATCTGCTCCATAGCTCGAAGCAACTCTTAATTTTGAGTCACTAAATCAGCGATTTGATTGGCAACCGATTTGACCGTGTTATCGTTAGTTGCAACAACATAGTCTGCTATTTCTCGATAATGCGGATCGCGTTGATCCATAAGCTCAACCAAAGTACCTTCAGGATCTTCATTTTGTAGCAGTGGCCTGCGCTTATCGCGACGAGTTCGTTCAACTTGCTGATCGATAGAAGCTTGTAAAAACACCACTACGCCACGACCGGCCAAATGAATGCGGTTTTCATGGCGCTCAACTGCGCCACCACCAGTAGCCAGAACAATTCCTTGCATAGAGGTTAATTCTTCAATGACTTTCTGTTCGCGGTTACGAAACCCTTCTTCGCCTTCAATATCAAAAATCCAATCAATAGGCGCACCAGTTCGCCGCTCAATTTCTTGGTCGGTATCAATAAACTCTAATTTCAATATATCGGCGAGCTGTTTACCAATGGTGGTTTTACCTGCGCCCATTGGACCTACTAAAAAAACGTTACGTTTATTCTTCATTGTTGAGTTAAAACTACCCTAACTTATTGATATATAAAACAATCTACCTCAGAAAAAACAAGAACCCGCCAAAGCGGGCTCTTGCACCAAATTTTGGTCGACTATCTTAACCCTTCTTTAATGATTTTTGGAGTCACAAATATCAATAATTCTTGTTTTGCTTCAGATTCATTAGTCGTTCTGAATAATATGCCCAATCCAGGAATATCACCTAGCAGAGGAACTTTAGTTACATCGGTATTTTTACGCTGCTGGTAAATGCCGCCAAGTACCACCGTTTCGCCATTTTCAACCAAAACTTGTGTACCAACTTCTCGTGTATTAATCGCTGGGCCTGCAACGGTGTCTTCACCACGAGTATCTTGATTGACTTGTAAATCAAGGATGATGCGATCATCGGGTGTAATTTGCGGCGTAACTCGTAGGCTCAATACTGCTTTCTTGAAGCTGACTTTAGTGGCACCAGAAGAGGAGGCTTCTAAGTAAGGTATTTCCTCGCCTGCTTCGATATAAGCCTCTTTCTGATTAGCGGTTACAACTTTCGGTGAAGCGATTACTTCACTCTTATTCTCTGTTTCTAACGCTGAAAGCTCTGCATCCAATATAATTCCGTCTTGTAGACGAGCGAAAGTCAAACCAATAGAGCCAGCAGCGTCAGTGACTGGCATGTTTACGTTATAGGTTTCTGATAGCGGGATGGTCGTAGCTGATTGTAACCCACGAAAAAAGTTACTGGCGTTATTGGTACCGGAAATTGACAACTCACCACCTGAAGCTCCTGCATCAGTGACGCCAAAACGAACTCCAATTTCACTACCCACGCCGTCATCGGCCACTACGATACGCGACTCAATCATCACCTGTCGTACAGGAATATCGAGAGTACGTACTAATTGACGAATTTCGTCTAAAGTTTTTGCGGTATCTTGCACCATGAGCGTATTGGTACGATCATCCACAGTGACACTGCCACGAGGCGATAGAAAGGATGTTTTATCTCCTTGGATAATAGTTGATAAAACCGCGGCTTTCGCATAGTTCACTTGAATAAACTCACTACGGATAGGGGCTAACTGTTCTACTTGTTGCTCCGATTGCAGCTCTAAAGCTTCGCGAGCGGCTATTTCATCTGCAGGAGCAATTAAAAGCACATTACCGTTTTGACGCTTATCGAGACCTTTGGTTTTTAACACGATATCGAGCGCTTGATCCCATGGCACATTTTGTAATTGTAAAGTGATTGAACCACCAACCGTATCACTGGTGACCATATTGACGTTGGCCATATCGGCTATCAGTTGCAGCACAGCTCTTATGGTGATGTCTTGGAATGTTAAAGACATTCTGTCACCAGTATATTGCGGCTCCTGTAAGCGACGACGCTCAACTTCTTCAGGTGTTAACGGCTTTAACTCGATGGTATAGATGTTATCCGTTTGATAGGCTAAAAATTCGAACTCATTCGATGTTTGAATGGCAACTCGTACATTTGAGCCGACTTGTTTAGTTTCAACAATTTTTGCAGGGGTAGCAAAATCGATGACATCGAGTTTACGAATCAAACTTGCTGGCACATCAGCACCAACAAAATCGGCCACAACATCTCGTCCTTCTTGTCGCAAGTCAATACCGAAATTAGGTTCACTCAGTGTAATCACGATTCGGCCTTCACCTTCCTCGCCCCTTCTAAAATCAATACCGGTAATACCTTTAATAGCTGGCGTTTTAGATGAAGAATTAGAAACAGGAGCTTCTGCCGCACCATTATCAGTTGCGTCTGGATTCGCAGCTTGGGTTTGCGCAGCCCCTTGTTTGGCCGATGAAGCACCACTTGCCTCTCCAACAGATCAAACAAACTCGTTGCCTTCAA
>JBFHSP010000228.1:0-4838 GCA_041591085.1 Kangiellaceae bacterium
GGCGATGGAGAGCTTGAAGTGATTGAGTCAGATGTTATGAAGGTGGATTTTGCCGCATTTGCTGATGCCCCTCATTCGCTCCGTATTATTGGTAATCTGCCCTACAATATTTCTACTCCGCTGATGTTTCATTTATTCAACTATTTGCCTTTAATCAATGACATGCACTTTATGTTGCAAAAAGAGGTGGTGGAGCGCTTGTGTGCAGTACCTGGAAATAAAGATTATGGGCGACTCAGCATTATGGCACAGTACTATGCCAAGCCCGAATTTATGTTTGTGGTAAAGCCAGGCGCATTTAATCCGCCGCCAAAGGTTGATTCGGCTATTGTTAAGTTAACCCCAAAAGCAGACTCAGAGCGATTACAACTGGATGTTAAGTTACTTAATCAAATTGTCACCAGTGCATTTAGCTTGCGCCGAAAAACCATTCGCAATAGCTTGAAGAACTATTTAAACGAAACTGAAATCGATACGCTTGGTTTAAATTCTAAAGCACGTGCCGAAGAGCTGAGTTTGCAAGATTTCGCCGCTATTTGTAATTTTGTTGAACAAAAACAAGAAGCTAAGTAGTATTTTGATCCTAAAAGCGAGCTCAAAACTATCGTGTTTTTTCTTTTATGCGGTTTTGTGGTTGCTTTTAATTGTTTCAGTAGAATTTTACAGAGAATTAGATACTCGTTATGAATCCAGTTAAACAGCAATTTTTAGAATTAGCCATCAAACGTAATGCATTGAAATTTGGTGAATTTACCCTTAAATCGGGGCGATTAAGTCCGTATTTTTTTAATGCTGGATTATTCTCAAGTGGTGGTGATTTAGCCATTTTAGGCGATTGTTACGCTTCAACCATTAAATCCGAACAGATTAGCTTTGACATGTTATTTGGCCCGGCTTACAAGGGTATTCCTTTAGCCACCGCCGCAGCCACGGCCTTGTACCGAGGGCACCAACGGGATGTACCCGTGTGTTTTAATCGTAAAGAAGCAAAAACTCATGGGGAAGGCGGTAATCTTATAGGAGCTACGTTAAAGGGAAATGTGCTTATTATTGATGATGTGATTACCGCAGGAACTGCCATTCGTGAATCTATCGATATCATTACAGCTCAAGGTGCTAATCCCGCAGGCGTTTTAGTCGCCCTAGACCGACAGGAAAAGGGTAAAGGCGAGCTTTCGGCCATTCAAGAAGTTGAAAAAGAATTCAATATTCCAGTATTTTCTATAGTGAACTTGGCCGATTTAGCCGAATTTATTGGGAACAACCCTGAGTTACAGCAACAAGCAGAAGCGATTGCGAATTATCGCAAACAATACGGGATAGCTTCGTAACTTCTGCTACAGTTAGAGTATGGCTTTTATGACAATAACTAAAATGATACGACTGATTTTGCTATTGACGCTGATGGCTGCTTTGGCAGTGCCAGTTTCGGCTAAAAACTTTTACCGATATAAAAATGCTGATGGTCAAATTACGTTAATCGATCAATTAACCCCAGAGGCTATTGAGGCCGGTTATGAAGTGATTAATGAAGAGGGAAAATTGGTTCAAACCGTTGGCCCTGCAAAAACGTTAGGTGAGCTCGAAGATGAAAAACGTAAAGAGCTAGAAGCCAAGCAACTCGAACGTGAAAAACAGCGCCAGCTACGACGCGATGCCGAGCTATTAAGACTGTTCGCTTCTACCGATGATATTTTGCGCGCCCGTGATGCTGCTATGCTCGGTATTGAGCAAAGAACGCAACTCAATAACAATGAAGAATCGATGCTGTCGATTTCACTGGAAGATCTACAACGACAAGCGGCCAATCATGAAAGGTTAGGTCAGGCGGTTCCGAAAAAGCTGTTAGATGATATCAATACTCAGGAAGAATCGATTCTTCAACGTCAACGTAATAAAGTATTAATTGAGCAAGATCGGCAAAATCTTCTAGCCAATTATGAACAAGATTTAATTCGCTTCAAAGAGCTTCAAGCAAAACGTTTAGCCTATCGCTTTCAAAATGATGGTCAAAATCAAAAAGATAACAGCGTGTTAATGATGACTTGCTCTAATGTTAAAAATTGCAACGATATGTGGCAGCTTGCGCAGGTGTATGCGCAATCGAAAGCCTCTGGGCGTTTAGAAGTTATTACTGATTCCATTATTTTAACTTCTGCACCAAAAACCGATTTAGAAATGGGGCTCTCGTTTTCTCGATTACCCTCTCGTAATGAAACGCAAATAATTTTAGAAGTTTCGTGCAATAACACCGATGCCGGAATGCAGTTGTGTAAAAGTACTGAGGCGAAACGGATGGTGGATGGATTCAAGAATTTTGTTGATACCCAATTAAAATAAAAATGAACTCTTCATTCGTTAGCTCGCAATCGGTAATTTATATGATTGCTCAATGCCCCTATTTTTCGTCTAATTGCGGTAAACTGACTTAAAATAACCCGCTATTCTTTCGTCGATTATCCTTGTTGGCCACACAACTTAAAGGATTGAAATTAAAGTAGCTATAATTTATTTTCTATGAAAAAGTTAATCGCTTTATTCAGCCTTTCTTATCACTATTTCATCAGGTTAGTTTAACAACTCAAATGAATATTCCTTAAGCTTTTATGTAGTTGAATGTTCGTCACCTATAATTAAACTGAGGAGATGATTTTTTCTATAAAAATTAAACCGATTTTTATGATTTGGCCTGTATCGCTTTAATGGTCCAACATACATTTTTTTTGTTGCTGATATTAACAGAATCTAATATCGCATAGTGTCGTTCAATTTCACTCCAATGAAAAGATGAAATACCGGTGTCATGCATTGAAATCACAAATATGCCATTGTCATTGATTAGATTTTGGTAATGACTTAAAACGGGTAGACATTCATTGAAACAATAAAGACTTTCATTAAAAAAAATGGCGTCATATTTATTGTTGTTATTGAATGTTAAAGCATCTGCGGCGAAAAATTCAGTTCGATCATCCGCATAGCATTTGGCTTTTTCAATTGCATGATCAGATAAATCGATACCTGTGTATTTAGAATAAGGCAAATAAGAAAGTCTTTGCTGAAGTAGTCCTGTGCCACAACCCACATCTAAAATCTTTCCATGAGCATGATAGAACTGGCAATAGCCAACAAGAACGGAATAATGAGCTAACTCATTCAATTCTTGTAAATAGTCCCATCGACCATTTTTATAGAGTTGGTTCCAATATTCTGGTGACTCTTGACGAACCTCAAAGTTTCGGATGCCTAATGCGCTTTTAATTCGCTTCTTCAATGTGGTTAACATAACAAAATCCTTTAAATTAATCGTTCTAGTATATATTTAACTACAAGAGAAAAATTAAGTTTTTTTATCGTTAGAGCAAAGTATAATTCAACTAGAGTAAGGACTTCTATAGCCATTAAAGGTAATCTTAGTTGCTAGTTGATATTCTTAGGTAGGATCTTAAAACCTATTGATATTTAAATAAAAATGGAACTAAAAGTGTCCCAAACGATCTGATCGTTCGACCAAAAACTTTCAGGGTGACTCGAATGGGACAGAAGAATATTAACATTGCCGTTAAATCATTTAAACGACTCTTTTCAGAGAGTAAAATCAATGCGCTTGGAAAATGCACACGATTTTGCAAACGCAATAGGCTCATTACTCCGTTTAAACTGGCTCTTTCCTTAATTGCAGGTTTAGGCAATGCCAAAGTGAGTACACTTGCCGAACTTCAACGGAACTTTAATGCCATCACAGGGGCTAATATCGAATACAAACCTTTTCACAATCAACTACGGAAAAAACAGTTTCCTGAATTTATGCGACGATTGTGTGAACGCATTATGGATGAATTTCAATTGAATGTTTTATCTTTTAGCGAAGATAGTCCTTTCAAACAATTTGAAAAGATATTGATACATGATGGTTCATCCTTTGCGCTTAAGTCGACACTGCAGCAGCACTTTCCTGGCAGGTTTAATACCATCAAGCCAGCTGCTGTTGAGTTACACGTTACAATGAATTTGCTGTCAGAAAGTATTGAGTCAATCACTCTCGCTCCCGATACGGAAAGTGAGCATGCCCACAAACCTTGTGCCCAAAGCATTAAGGGAAATCTATTGCTTGCTGATCGTCAGTACATGAGCAAACAGTACTTTCACGCTATCAATGCAGCACAAGGCCATTACATTATTCGAACTAAAACCGGCATCGTTCCTGAAGTGAAGCACGTTTTTTCTGATAAAGGAAAACCGATTTACTGTCGAACGTTAGGCAAGTTAAAAGCGATAAGCCATAAGCTCAAACGCTTTGGGCATGTCGACTTAGACATTCAGTGGGGAGAGTTGACTTGTCGGTTATTAATTTTATGGGAGAAAGGTAAGAAAGCCCCAGTGTATTTGGCCACCAACTTGCCGCGAGAACAATTCAGTTTTGAGGATGTTTTTCAAGGTTATCAAATGCGATGGCAAATTGAACTACTGTTTAAAGAGTGGAAATCCCATGCCAATCTGCATCGTTTCGATACCAGTAACGTTCAAATTGCAGAAGGACTGATCTGGGCATCACTTTGTGCTGCAATGGTCAAACGCTTAATTGCTCTGCACACCCAAAAAGTGAAACAGCTACCAATCTCAATCCGCAAAGTCGCCATGAGTATGATTCATGTTATGCCGCAGATTGTGCATGCTGTTTTGAATCAAGTGAGGCATATTAAAAAAGCACTTATGCGTGCCTTTGATTATTTTCAGGGAAATGCGCGACGCTCTCATTTGCATCGAGAAAAACTAAAAGGCAGACTCGCTGTTGGTCTAGAGTATGAATTACGATACTCTTAAGTACTAACCTAAGA
>JBFHSP010000229.1:0-4823 GCA_041591085.1 Kangiellaceae bacterium
ATTTGCAACTTGGATGCAGTGCCGACTGCCAACTGAATTTGAATGGGAATATGCCGCTAGCCAGCAAGCTGTAACTGGCAGCTTTCAAGAAACAGGAAACCTCCATCCTTTTGCCAATGATAGCGGCCAACTGTTTGGCGAATGCTGGCAATGGACCAGCTCAAGTTATGCCCCCTACCCTGGATTTAAGACGCCTGAAGGAGCGATAGGCGAATATAACGGTAAGTTCATGTGTAATCAATATGTGTTGCGTGGAGGCTCTTGTGTAACGCCTAGGAGTCACTTTCGTCTAACATATCGTAACTTTTTCCCAACTCACGCGGCTTGGCAATTCACAGGCCTTCGTTTAGCTAAGGATGTTTAAAATGTACCAAAGCACATTTCTTCAAGAAGTACTTGACGGTTTATCGAGTGATCCTAAAACGTTACCTTGTAAATATTTTTATGACCAACGGGGTTCTGAGTTGTTTGAACAAATCTGCCAGCTGGATGAATACTATATTACTCGAACCGAAATGGAGTTACTGCAACAAGTGCGCTTTGAGCTTGCAGAACTGATTGGCGAAAATGCTGCGATAATAGAACCAGGAGCTGGCGCCGGTAAAAAAATACAGCTATTACTGGATGCTATAGAGGATCCAGAATTGTATGTGCCGTTGGATATATCTAAAGACTTTTTAGATCACAGCGCCTCTGTGATTCAAAAGCGCTTCCCCCACATTAAGGTTGAATCCATTGCTGCAGATTTTACCGATGAACTCAGTTGGCCAAACGAGCATCAAAAAGCACAAGGGAAAAACGTAGTTTTTTTTCCAGGTTCAACTATTGGTAACTTTGTACCCAAGCAAGCCACCCACTTTTTAAAGTCGCTCAGTCAATTAGTCGATCAAGATGGGGGGATTGTGGTTGGTGTAGACGTATTAAAAGATATTCCAACTTTAGAAGCCGCGTACAATGATAGCCAAGGAGTCACCGCCGAATTTAATAAAAACATTTTAAAGCGCATCAATCGCGAACTCGATGCCGACTTTCAAATTGACCGATTTGAACATAAAGCCCTGTTTAACCCACAACAAAGCCGAATAGAAATGCACTTGTTTAGTCAGTCTGATCAGACAGCGCGATTGGGGAATCAGACCATAAACTTCAAACGTGGCGAATCAATACACACAGAAAATTCGTATAAATATTCAATCGATGATTTTGAAAAAATTGTTCATGATGCACAACTGAAAATCGAGCATACATGGCAAGACAAAGACCAGTTATTTAGCATGCACTACCTATCAAAAGCATAGCCCATGCACAGTCTACCTATTCTTTGGCTTCTATCTGATTTGCAATCGCCTCTATCAGGAGAAATTGAGACATAGCGCTTATTTCGAGTAAGGTAGACACCCACTCTTGGCGATTACCAATTAAATCAGCGAGCTCGGTGGTGGAAAAGGTAGTGACTTTAATCTTTTCTTCGATCACATAGCGAAAATGCGGGCTAGTACCAGGACGAAATTGAGTTGGAAAAAGAATATTCCCCTCCGCCAGGGTGTAGAGCTTATTATTGTTATGGTAAAGGCTAATTTTACCTTGCTTTATAAAATATAAGCGCGAGGTATCAAAGCCATCGGCAAAGGCATCGTCGCTGACTTCGAACGCCCACTCAGTGCCCTCTCCAGCAAATGCGTCAAACAAAACCAAATTATGACGCTTTAATTCCGATGATACCGCTGCAAAAATATCGCTTTGCTCGAGGGCGCTAATCATACCGACTCCTTGTTACCTGTTGGCAATTAAATCTTTGTGATACAAGTAAATATAGTCGGTTAATATGTTTGCTGCCTCATGTAAACGAAAATCTGGCAACTTTTCTTGTTCCGCTTCTACCTCTTTTATTGACTTAACAGGCTCTAAACCATTAGCTACTCGGCGTTTGTTGACGCGTTGCAATTCTTGCTGCTCTCGTTTTAGCTTTTCCTGCTCACGCTCTTTCTTATTTAAGCTAACAGTTTTACGTGATTTTCTTAGGTTATATTCGATAATGTCGTCGTTCAAAAATTGAAATTCAATATTACTGGCAATGCGTTTTTGGTAAGCCTGTCTTAGCGGATCAAACTGCGCCAAGCTTGCTTTGTATACTTGAAAACTAGTCGAACGGATATTATCCCAAGGCAGAGCGTTCTTTTGTGAGCTTTCTCCAAACACACTTGCATCAAATGCTGATGGAAAGCTAATATCCGGAATGACACCTTTATGTTGCGTGGAACCACCATTAACACGATAAAACTTAGCGGTGGTGTATTTCAGCATACCAAAATCGGTTGGCTCCCGTGGTTGGTAACGGTTTAAATCAAACAACTGTTGTACCGTTCCTTTACCGTAAGTTTGCTCACCTAAGATTAAGCCACGATTGTAATCCTGAATCGCCGCAGCAAATATTTCTGACGCAGAAGCACTAAAACCATTTACCAAAACAGCTAAGGGCCCGTTGTAGAAAATCCCCTCTTCTTCATCGCCACCGACGACTACACGGCCAAGAGAGCTACGTTGCTGAACCACAGGACCTTGATCGATAAATAAGCCAGTCAGCTCAATAGCATCACGTAAGGAACCACCACCGTTATTACGTAAATCGATCAATATGGCCTCGACTTGCTGCTTTTGTAATTCAGTAATCAGGTGTTTAACGTCACGCGTGGTACTGCGGTAATTCTCATCGCCTCTGTTGGCCGCATCAAAGTCAATGTAAAACTTCGGGATATTAATCACACCAACTTTAGCTGATTTGCCCTCTAAATTGACGTCAATGACTTCCGATTTCGCTGCCTTGTCTTCTAACTTGATTTCATCACGAATCAACTTAACTAATTTGGTTTCATTGGCCACTTCAGAGCCGCTCATCACTTCCAAACGGACTTCAGTTCCCTTTTTACCTCGAATCAGTTTGACCACGTCATCCAAGCGCCAACCAACCACATCTACTAAAGGCTCTTCGCCTTGGCCAACAGCAATAATTTTGTCGTTTACCTTGAGCTGTTTACTCTTAAACGCAGGGCCACCAACGACCAATTCATTAATCTTGGTATAAACATCATCAGCCTGCAGCACTGCCCCTATACCCTCAAGTTTTAGGCTCATATCGATATCGAAATTTTCAGCGGTGCGGGGTGAAAAGTAACTGGTGTGCGGCTCAACCGTTTGAGTATAAGCGTTCATGTAATATTCAAAAACGTCTTCGCTCTTGGTTTGTTTAATACGGCGAATATGTGAAGCATAACGTTTGCTGAGTAAATCTTTTGCCTGCTGTTGATCTTTATCCGCCATCACTAAATTTAATAGATCATTCTTTACCCTTTTCCGCCATAGCTCTCGCATCTCTGTTTTGCTTTTAGGCCATAACAAGTCTTCACGATCGTAGCGGTAGCTTTCCTTTTTGGTAAAATCAAAGTCTTGCTGTAACAATTCTGCTGCTAATGTATAAGCTTCTAACCAACGTTCATAGAACACTTGGTATATTTCATATGCCGGCTTTAACTCGCCTTGGCGCAGGGCATCGTCGATCAATTTTTCATAAACACGAAACTTTTCAATATCGCTTTGGTAAAAGTAAACTTTGTTACCATCTAAAACGTCTAAAAACTTATCGAATACTTCTACCGAGAAGTCATCATTAACTATCGGCCTGCGATAATGGCGCTCATCTATAGTTTTATAAACCAATCGACTCACATCTGAGTGATGCTCTTTGGGCTGAAGTAAAGGTGTTTGGTTGGTTTGATTTATGGTGACAGCTTCGAACGCCACATTGCCATTAGCAACGATTGCAAGCAAACCTCCTGTAAATACTGCAACGACTAATAATACTTTTTTAAGCATAATTCACTTCAACCTTATATTGCCTAATTCTAATTTTTACTTCTAAACTAAATAATAAAGCCATTAATGTTAAAAAACAGTAACTATTTAACTTTAGTTACAAATTATCAAAGAGAGTTCAATATTCTATGGGTATAAAAAAATCGTTAACCTCCTGGTTTACTCGCTGGTTAAACAAAGAACGCGCGCCAGAAACTATCCTGCTCAGCGACTTTGAAGCTCTTTGTTACTCTATACGCCCGTGTGACATTTTATTAGTTGAAGGGCGTAGTAATGTTGCAGACATCATTAAGACGATTACACAGTCGAAATGGACTCACGCCGGTATGTATATAGGCTCCATTGCTAGCCAAAGTAATCCAGAGCACCAAGAAATCCTGCGCCAAAATTATCAAGGTTCAGAACATGATGCGTTAATCGTGGAAGGTATCTTAGGTAAAGGCACTATAGTAACCAACTTGGAAGACTACCGGCCTGATAATCTGCGTTTGTGCCGCCCTGCTATGCTCAGTAGTAAAGATGCAGCAGAAGTGATTGATTTTATTATCAGCCGAGTTGGCTCACCTTATGACTTTAGGCAGATGCTTGATTTAGCGCGTTTTTTATTTCCTTGGAGTATTTTGCCAAGACGCTGGCGTTCAACCTTATTCACTTTAAAAGAATCAGACTCCACCAAAGCAGTATGCTCGACTACAATTGCCGAGGCCTTTAACCAGGTATCTTACCCAATCTTGCCCAAAGCTCGTGAACTCAATGGCGATAAAATTGAATTACTGTTTCGTAATCCACGGCTATACACACCTGCAGATTACGATTACTCACCTTTTTTTGAAGTAATTAAATTTCCTAAAAACCAGTTCAGTATGGAGCCTGCTTATCGGCATTTACCTTGGAATAAAAAAATTCTGTCAAATGACGAAGATTTTTCTTGAATAATCTCAAATACGGGCTAG
>JBFHSP010000230.1:0-4734 GCA_041591085.1 Kangiellaceae bacterium
ATGCTCAAAAATCTATGTGAACAAAATGAGTTGGAAGTTTCTTTAATCGAACAACATTTTGAAACTTGCTTAAATGAATACTTAGCTAAGAAAATGTTAACCGCTAAAGATGAAATGTCGAGCAAAGGCGTTTTTGCGTCCTTTTTACGCTCTTGCAAAAAGGATGTCGCTCGTAAGCTTTAGCGGTGCGAAACTGTTATTAAAAATCTTTAAAAAAGTAAATCTTGATTCCGCATCATAAATGTGCGGAATGACAGGAAAATATTGAGATACTGACTTTCGTAAAGCGCTCTTCTTTAGTATAACTACCTAAAATCAAAATCTATACTGCCGTCACGAGCTGCAACTAAGCATCGAGCAGCCTACTTTATGCTTTGCCCAGTCCGGGCGTTTGCTCATGTAATGTTTGTCAGCATCATTCAAATCATAAGGTGACTTTAAAGCGTTCATTAAATTGTGAAGTGCTTCATAGTCACCAAGCTCTGCTTTTTCTATGGCTATCTGACTTAAATAATTTCTTAATATAAATTGCGGGTTAACTCGTTGCTGTATCTTGATGCTCTGCAGTGTTTGTTCTTCATTTAAAAATTTGTTTCGCAAACTTAGCCAATCTATTAAAAACTTATTCCATTTTTGCAGTTGAGTGTCGTTTGGAGTTTTATAAAAGCAGTCTGCAAAAATACTTGAAGAGTCATCAGTGTTATTGCTAACTGCAAAATTTTGCATAGCCAAAAAAGTCAGAGTGTGATCCATTTCTAGCTCATGCATCAGGCTTAAACCTTTTTGAGTGAACTCAAATATTTCCATGGGTTTGTCATTAAGCATGTCATCACTAAATAGCCCAAATTTTTTACATTGGGTTAATAGAATTTCGTTGGCAATGGTTTCTTCATAAGCATTCAGGCCCTCATACAAGCATTGGTGATCATCAATAACGGTTGCTAAAGCATTGGCTAAACAAGTTAAATTCCATTTGCCAATAAAGGGTTGATTTTCAAAGCGGTAACGTCGTCCTTGGGCATCGGTTGTATTAGGTGTCCATGTTGGATCGTAGTTATCTAGCCAGCCATAAGGACCGTAATCAATGGTCAGCCCTAAAATTGACATGTTATCGGTATTCATAACGCCATGAACAAAACCGACTCTTTGCCACTCGGCAATCATAAATGCGGTGCGGGTACACACTTCTTTAAACCATTCAGCCCGCTGCTGGTCTGGTTTGAGTTGGGATAAATGAGGATAAAAATTTGTAATGGTGAAATCGATCAGATGATTGAGTTCACTTAGCTCATTACGTGCCGCTAAAATTTCAAAGTTACCAAACCGAATAAACGAAGGCGCAACGCGGCAAACAATGGCGCCGGGTTCTTGTTTAGGATTGCCGTTATACAGGATGTCGCGAACTACTTGATCACCCGTTAAAACTAAGGAGAGTGCTCTGGTGGTTGGAATGCCTAAGTGGTGCATCGCTTCTGAGCATAAAAATTCTCGAATCGATGATCTGAGTACCGCTCGTCCATCTGCTGTTCGAGAGTAAGGGGTTAAGCCTGCACCTTTGAGTTGTAGTTCAAAATGACCTTGTTGTGACCTTATTTCAGCGATAGAAATAGCGCGTCCATCTCCGAGTTGTCCCGCCCAGTGGCCAAATTGATGGCCGCCATAGCATGCAGCAAACGGTGTCGAGCCAGCAAGAGATGTATTTCCACCGAGCCAATTCGACAAATAATTTTCGTTATTAGGGCTTCTTGGTAGCTCTAATAGTGTGCTTACTTCTTCAAACCATCCGATGATTGTAGGGAGATTCACCTTAGTTGGTTTCGCTTGGCTCCAGTGCACGCTGGGCGTTTGTCGAGGCTGAGTAGGAGTGCCTAAGTCACCTTTTAACTGTTCTACAAATAACGGTTCTAAACTAAAGTTTGCGCCGATATCGAGAAGAGAAATATTTTCTGGCATAACATTATAATCATCATTAAAGCGCTGATCTTTTATTGTATAGAACCATTTATAAATAAAAACGCTATAATCTTTAGGGTTAACGGTAAATTTTAGGAAATCGCTTTGTCCGAAGTAAACAAAGTTGTGCAGCTGACCTCTGCTAGAAGGAAAGCCAAAAAGGACAATCGTAAAAAAACAACAACGCTATGTCGTGAAGGACATCATAAGTGGCAAGCAGATAAACAGCAGCAGTTCGATGTGAAGCTTGGTAAGTTGGTCACCGTATTGATATGTCAGCGCTGTGGTAAGCGTAAGAACAAATTAACTTAATTGGTTTGAATATGAACGAAAAACCCGGCGTTTTAACATTCAGTAACGGTGTGAAAATTGTACCTCCAGAGCTGCCTTCAAATGATTGGGGGCACGCTGCAGTCCTTCAAGCTACTCAATGGTTCGATATGGGGGCTCCACTTGTCGAAGCTGTTGCTATGACTGCGAATATTTTTTGTGATTGCAAATGGAGCGCAGTAAGTGAGTTTCGTGAAGGTTGGAGTAAGGTAAAACTAGTCGCACTAGTGGATGACAAGAAACTTACAAACTGTTTTGAATACGAGTTCCAATACACGCCTTGTGAAGAAGTGCTAGTTAAACAACAGTTTGGCTTTTTTCATAATGTGCAACAAAGTTTTCCCAAGGATCAAGACTTGGCCGACTGGGGAGTCGCAGATTATGCCGGGCAAGCATTTACCGATGAAAAATTTGAATTGGCTGGGCATTTAATGGTGATGCATGACCAGCCGATAAATGAAGAGTCAAAAGTAGAGTCTATTATTAGCGCCCTTACAACTTTGTTGCATTTAGAGTGGCCAGTTAGGCACGAAAAGTCCTAACGTTTTTGGTAATTTTTAACTATTCTTAACTTTATTAGTGGAATTGTTTGTTTTATCTCAATTTTGATATTTGCAAACCACATTAAGAGGCCGAGTTTTGAAGGAAGTGGTTTTTACCAGTGGCTTAAAAGTTCAAATGCCGGCTTCGATTTCCACGGATGATATAGGTGCCAAGGCAGTTGAACTAGCAAGACAGTGGCTCGATTTAGGCGCGCCCTTAGCCGAGGCCGTTGCAATGGCTGCCGGCGTATATTCTGGTTGCCGCTGGGCATGTGTCAGTGAGTTCAAGCAAGGCTCAGATCATGTTTCTCTTTTGGCCATGACCGATAATGGCCTATTGGTAGATTGTTTTAGTTATCAATTCAATCGCACTCCTTGTGAGGAAGTGCTAGCCCAAGATAAATTTTGTTTCTTTTCGGGTGTTCAACAAACGTTTCCAGAAGATAAAGATTTAGAAGTATTAGGCGTTATGGATTATGCCGGTAAACGATTTACTGATTTTGAGCACAACGTGGTGGGGCATTTGGTATTGCTTGACGATAAACCGATGAACGAAAGACAGATTGAACAGATCATTTTTGCAATGGTGACATTTTTGCATTTAGAGTGGCCACAGTAATAATCTGGGTCCGTAAGCCACTCTTTATTGAGCTAATATGTATTCAGAACTCGGGTTTTTAGCTTAACGCTTTTTTCTGTTCTTCAATCAGTTCTTTAATCCCGTTTTTACCGTGCTCTAACATGGCTTGTAAGTCATCATAAGAAAAAGCAGCGGCTTCTGCGGTTCCTTGAATTTCAATAAAACCACCGTTTTCATCCATAATGATATTCATATCGGTTTCGGCATCAGAGTCTTCGGCATAATCTAAATCAAGCACTGGTACGCCTTTGTAAACCCCAACCGAAATGGCGCCTATCATGTGTTTTAACGGATTCACTTTAATCTTATTGTTTTTACGCATCCAATTAAGTGCTTCAACCAACGCAATGCAGGCTCCAGTAATCGATGCTGTACGAGTGCCACCATCGGCTTGCAGAACATCGCAGTCAATATGAATGGTGTATTCACCAAGCTGCTTTAAATCTACCGCGGCGCGTAAACTACGGCCAATCAGTCGTTGAATTTCCTGAGTACGGCCAGATTGTTTACCACGAGCCGCTTCTCTATCGCTTCTTGTATGGGTGGCTCTAGGCAGCATGCCGTATTCTGCGGTGAGCCAACCTTGATCTTTACCCTTTAAAAAGCGCGGTACACCATCAATCACTGAGGCGGTACATAACACGCGGGTTTCACCCATTTCGAATAATACAGAGCCTTCGGCGTGCTGGGTAAATTGACGAGTAATTTGAATAGGACGTAATTGATTGGGGGTTCGACCGCTTGGACGCATGGGGTCTCCTTTAGGAAAGTTCGAATAAAAGCTTATGAGTGCATTATAAATGAACTAGAGGGTGATTGTGAGTAACAATCGAAGGTTAAACAACCTGATCGACAGGATTTTGTTTTTCCGAATTTAGGTTACATAGCAGCTAATCCAGAACTCCGTTACAATAAGCCGCAATTCAAGCACTTGAGACTTTTACCATGATATACAGCATGACCGCCTTTGCACGCCAACCGATTAAAGCTGATTGGGGTAATGCCCACTTTGAGATTCGTTCGGTCAATCAGCGCTATTTAGAAACTAATTTTCGATTGCCCGAAGCTTTTCGTAGTATGGAATTTGCACTGCGCGATAAATTAAGAAAGCGGTTGCAACGTGGCAAGCTTGATATCAGCCTTCGCATTGAATTTTCGCCTACTGAAGCTGATGCCATTAATATTAATAACAAGCTAGCCCAGCAGTTGGTAAATGCTCACAAACAAATTCAAACCGTTGCGGGAGTAGAGCAGCCATTAAATATTACC
>JBFHSP010000231.1:0-4708 GCA_041591085.1 Kangiellaceae bacterium
CGAAATATATTGATCTCAGCAAGATTAAAATCAACATAAAAATCCGGCGAAGCGTAAAGCCGTTTGCTTAAACAAGTGACCGGCATTTTTCTTTGTCACTGGGTCTCGCTTGTTAGACGCTTTTAAACGCCTCGGAGAGCTTCGTTCTCAACTATTTTCCGTACAAATGGGGTCAGGTCTTTCCTTGCCACTCGACTCTCTTAAGCATTCTGCTCATACAAATGGGGTCAGGTCCTGTAGGATCCCCACAACTTTCCATTCTACAAGCACTGCAGGCAGTCCATCCGAAGTTGCTTTTTTGCCAACTTAAAGTCAGTCATCGATATTTGCATTCCGCGACGCTTTAAATATTGCCACCCGATGGTGAATGACGATAGTACGTTACGAGTTGATATCGTATTGGCCTGAAAGGATAAATGGATCTGCTGACTTTTCGCGACCAGTCCAACTATCCAGAGAAGAAAAGCGGTGATTGCAGCGATTAGCAAAGCGACATTAAGTCTTCCTTTTTGATAACTTCGACAATGCCTCATACTCAGGCCGTTATTTGTATTTTTAAGATCTCGAAATGATTCCTCAATTTGCATTCGCTGCGCATAAAGCTTAACAATCGCTTTAGCGTTGGAGTCTTCTCGCGGCAAAGAAGTAAACAGAAGCCATGGTTCTCGACCTCTTTTAGCATGCTTCAGACTCGAGCTGCATTGTATTTTCTTGCCTCGTAGATTCTTATTTTTTCTTCGCTTTGCCTTAGATTTATAAAGGTACAAATGACCTTCAACCGGATTGGCTTTCGCTATTTGCGTCTCAAATAAATACGCTGGCTTCTGAGTTGCCCGAGCATATAGCTTTTTTATTGCTATCCACTTATCTAACCTTGGACTCAGGTATTTTGTTGAGTTTCGAACGCGACCAACAAAATGCCAACCAAATGACCGTATAAGTTTGAACCACGGGCAGCGAAAGCCGGCATCTGTAACAATAATTGGCCGACAATTCTCTGGTAAAATATCCTTTAGTTTTGCCAAAAATCGTTTGTGCACATCTTGCTTCATGTATTCTCGCTCAGTAAAGCTTTGTTCAAACAGAGTGATTGCTCGTCCGCCAACAGGGCAAGAGGCGCGCAATAGATGAAACTCGCCACAAGGTGTTAAACCAGACCAGTCGATTGATATCGCGGGCTGTCTGATCCCATGAAGCAAAATAGAAGCCATCTCCTGATAGTAAAAGCTCGTCGCTGACTGAACTCGATGATTCCCAAATAATCGATCAATTCGCTTTATACAGTGCTTTATCTTAGCTTTGCTCAAAAGAGAGCGACCAATCCCTGCAATTGAAAGATGTTTGCAATCACTCAATGTGATGGCGGATTCAATAATAGTTTTATGATTTCTCTTATCGAGTTTTGAGGATGTTTTTAGGAAAGTTTTATGCAATAATTTTCGTAAGTGCATGGCGGTTCTCCTTGTCTATTTCTTTGGTCGGAAATCAAACAAATGAGATCATAAATCGTCATGCACTTCAATAATTTTTATATCCACCTTATTGATTTTATTGAATTAATTGTGGGGATTCGTCAGGGTCAGGTCTTTCCTTGCCACTCGACTTTCTTAAGTATTCTGCTCACAGTACTGTAATGGCACTTTAAATAGTCGCCTATTTCCCGTTGAGAGTATCCTCCAGAATAGTACGCTTTAGCAACAGCTTGGTGTTTAGTGTGCTTTTTAAAGTACGTTGATAAAGCATACACTTGCTTTCTTTGCTTTTTAGGAATTTCAGAAAGGTCACTCTGCTTTTCTTTACTCAATTTTCCAAGTGCTTTTGCAACGAATTCATCACTGCCTAAAACCATTTGCCCTTGTCGCTTTTTCAATGGCGATTCTGTTTCGACTCCAGCTTCAACAAACTGCTTGTACTTTTCTACAGCTCGTTTTTTCTGCTTGCTAAACTGGCTCAATACCCAATCACTGTTTAACCATTCCGATTTAGATTCTGCTCTAGATGTTTGTTGATAACTACTCCATTTATATTCACTTGGATGCTCAACCATATTAGCTCGAACTGGATTTAAAACAACATAGCGACACAGCTCTAATAAATAACTCTCTTTATCGACTAAAATACCTTTAAATCGACCTTGAAAAACATGACCTACGCGTCGTTTGGCTCGTGTGTGATTAAACCATTGTGTATAAACGCCATTGATATGACGCATACCTTTTGACAGAGTGCTATCAATGGTTTCAACCATTAAGTGATAATGATTATCCATTAAACAATAAGCGAACACTTGCCATTGATAACGTTGACAGGCTTTTTCTAAGATGGAAAGAAACTGTTCTTTATCTTTGTCGGAATGATAAATAGCCTCTTGCGCATTACCGCGAGAAGTAATGTGATAAATTGCTCCAGGATATTCTATGCGAATCGGTCTTGCCATAATGACTTAAGAGTAGACCTATAGATGCGGCAATTCAAGACCTGACCCCACCCTGTTTGCTGACCCCTCCCTGTTTGCTTAAGGTGTTCAGAAGTTGGCAGCACCTAGTTCACGGCATTTTAAACAAAGAAGGCTCCCACAGCTCCTCACCATACTTGTCAAAATAACTAGGATTGCTCTCTATTAACGAAAGCAAGTCTTTCTTCGATACATTATAAGCCTTTGATGCAGTAAAATCGAAACGTTTTAATACAGGTAAGCGCTTAAGTAAACTAAGGTCGTTATCTATTATGACTGTACCTTTAAGGCCGAGAGTGTCTATACTTTTGATATTATCAAGCATAAATAAGCTATCTATCGGAGAGCATTTATGCATCACAAGCGTTTGCAAATTACTCAAGCGACCGATTACTTTATGTTCTTGAATACTTTTACAACCAATTAACTTCAGTGATCTTAGCTCTTTTAACTTACCAAGAGCAGAAATATCTTCAAGTTGATTCGCAGAGTCAATATAAAACCCTTTGAGTTTGCTTAAATTCTCAATGCCTTCTAGACGTTTCAACTTTCGAGCATCCACCAAGGTTAAGTTTTCCAAGTTTTTAATATCCTTTAATGGACATAAACTTTCATCAATCCAGTTATTAATAGTCAGCGATTTTACTTTACTTCCGTCGAAATTAGAAAAATCGATACATTTAGCGTAATAAACAGATAAATAGGCAAGCTTTTTAAATGATGGAATGCTTTGCTTAACTGATAATTTAGATTGAATATCTAAATACTCTAAGTTTTCAAACACCTTTAACTCTGAAACATCGAAGTTTGATGTTTTTACGATAATTCTTATAACATTTTTCACATGAGAAGCTAAACAAGCCAAGTCGCTAAAGTCACCCTGCGTAAACACTATAGAGCCAATTTTCAACTCAGAAATTTGTTCAATCATATTTTCAGTTATACAACCTTTAAAAATAACACCGTATAACGAACTCCCCGCAAGGGGCTCAACAATTCTTACCTCGCTAGTATTCATAATAATTTCTCACCTACTTACAAAATTTCAACGAATTAAGGATTCTTCTTAATTTCTTACTATTTTTAGAACGAGGATCTTCAGCCACCTCTTTCCTTCCATTTGTTGGTTTTTCAAATAGCTCGTTCTCAACAAAGTCTATCATGAACTGCTCCAATATTCGTTTAGCATTTCTGCTATAAGGAAATTTAAAGCGGGCTAGAGTCCCCTTAATATTCTTCGTAGTACTATCTTTGTGTTGTTCTATCCTTGCATCTATATCAACTGATTGAATCGTCCCGGATTTACTAGACACTCTCAAGCTTCATAAAATACTCTTTTTCATAATCGCATGGTGATAGATCATTATTGCTGCCATGTCGACGAACAGGATTGTAAAACATTTCTATATAATCGAATATGTCTTGTTTAGCTTCCTCTCGATTTTTATAGGTTCGTCGTTTAATTCGTTCTCTTTTCAATAGCTGGAAAAAGCTTTCTGCTACTGCATTATCATGACAATTACCCCGACGGCTCATGCTGACTTTTAATCCATGTGATTTAAGTAAGCTTGTCCAATCATAACTTGTAAACTGACAGCCTTGGTCTGAGTGGATCATTAGCTCGCCTTTAGGCTTTCTCCGCCATAAGGCCATGATTAAAGCATTCATGGCTAGTTGAGTGTTAATGCGTTTATCCATCGACCAGCCAACAACCTGTCTAGAAAATAAATCGATGACAACCGTTAAAAAAAGCCAGCCCTCATAAGTTTTAATATAGGTAATATCCGTCACCCAAACTTTATTAGGCTCTGCAACTTCAAACTGTCGATTTAAATGATTGTCAGCGACTTGAGACAATTCTCCACTAAAGCGATGAGCTCGACGCTTATAACCTCGTAAAGAATTGAGACCTTCTGACTTCATCAACCGAGCTACACGATGCTTACCGCAAAGTTCTCCGGCATATTGCATATCCTGGTAGACCTTTCGATAACCGTAAACTCCGCCACTTTCCAACCAAAACTGTTTAATAAAACCTAAATAGTAGGTAATACAAATGGGGTCAGGTCTTTCTTTGCCACTCGACTCTCTTAAGTATTCTGCTCACAGTACTGTAATGGCACTTTAAATAGTCGCCTATTTCCCGTTGTGAGTATCCTCCTGAATAGTACGCTTTAGCAACAGCTTGGTCTTTAGCGTGCTTTTTAAAGTACGTTGATAAAGCATACACTTGCTTTCTTTGCTTTTTAGGAA
>JBFHSP010000232.1:0-4677 GCA_041591085.1 Kangiellaceae bacterium
ACTCCCGTTCCTGTGATCCCGATGGCGATCCAAGGATTATGGGGCAGCTTTTTTAGCCGGCGTTACGGTAATGCCATGACCCATATACCCAAACGGTTTTGGTCAAAAATAGGATTGCAAGTAGGCAGAGCTATTGCGCCACAAGACTTATCAAGTGCAAGTTTACAAGAATCCGTCATCGCTTTACGCGGCAAATGGAAATAGCCCTTGCGCGAATGAAAACAACTAACCTGAGTTCAGGTTAACTAGTATTAATCGATTACGAGGACAAGTCTCGTGATGCAAATTGTGCTTTTTGCCCGCGACTTGGTGCTGAAGATTGTTTTTCATCTTCGGTAGGCTCTAAAGACCAAGAGGTGTCGAATAAATCTTTTTCCACCAAACTGACTTTTGCACCGCGTTGCTCAAGCGCTTGCTTGTATTTACTTGCTTCGTCTTTATTGAGTTGGCTTTTAATAACTATTGGTGCTGCATCAATTAAACGAACCATTTGTTGTTCGCTTTTTTTAAATAAAGAGGCTAATAATTCGATGGTGTTAGCTTGGCTGTTCTCCGCTAAGCCCTCAAGTTTGACTGCAAATATTGAACTCATGGTCTACTTCCTACCGCTTAAAAGCAAGTTGACATTAATCTGATTAAAATTTGAGCTAACTATAGACGTTTTTAGTTAAAGTAAAAGGTGAAAATTACCAAAAAAGCGCAAAAGGCTTCTAATTGTCGATAAATGGTCGAATCATTTAAGGTTTTAGACGAAAAAGTTACTTTAACGGTTTGATTTGTAACCAAAAAGTAGCTGGTCCATCATTAATCAAGTGGACTTGCATATCCGCACCAAAAACGCCCGTTGCGACTCTGTGATATAAGCCTTGGCATTCATTTACAAAGCGTTCAAATTCCTGTTTGCCCTGTTCTGGTGAAGCGCCAAAGCTAAATCCAGGGCGAAGTCCTTTGCGAGTGTCGGCTCCAAGGGTGAATTGCGGGACAATCAGTAATCCTCCATTAATTTGCTGAACATTGAGATTCATTTTGCCGTTTTCGTCATTAAAAATGCGATAACCCAAAACTTTTTGCGCGAGCTTGGAAACTTCCTGGGCTCCATCACCTTTTTCAACACCCAGCAAAATCAGAAGGCCTTGATCGATGGCGCCATGAATGTTGCCGTTTATGGCAACGCTGGCTTCAGTGACTCGTTGGATCAGTGCAATCATGCGAAACTATTTTTTCCATATCTCGAATTGCCCGCAACAAAGCATCGGTTATACCGGGGTCAAGGTTTGCGTGAGATGCATCTCTAATAATATGAAGCTCGGCTTTTGGCCAAACTTGTTGTAATTGCCATGCAGCATCGAGTGGGCACAATAGATCAAAACGACCATGGATCATTATTCCGGGCAGTTCTTCTAAACGATCGGCATTATTAATAATTTGTTCATCATCTATAAAGCAGCGATGCTTAAAGTAATGCGCTTGAATGCGGGCTGTTGTCATAGCAACGTGAGGATCTTGAAAGCGTTTTAACCAAATGGATGAGTGGTGCAATAAACTGCTTTTGGCATACCAAACGGACCAGCTTTTCGCGGCTGCCATGCGAGCTAACTCGTCTTTGCCTTCCAGCCGTCGCGAAAACACTTCAAGTACATCGGCGGTATTTTCTGAATGTAAGGACTCCACAAACTCTTCCCAGTAATCTGGGACAAGCCTTGGAACGCCGGTATTAAAAATCCAGTCAATGTCTTTTTCTCGACCTAAAAACAAACTATGAAGAACTAATCCAGAGGTAAATTCAGGGTATTGCTCGGCATAAAGCAAAGCTAATGCCGCCCCCCAGCCGCCCCCAACCATCATCCACTGGCGAATGCCTAAGGTGTTTCTAACCACTTCCATATCTTGTAGCAAATGGGCGGTGGTGTTTGCGGCTAGAGGATCTTGGTATTTAGAGCGTCCAGCTCCGCGTTGGTCAATTAGGATGATCCTGCATTTTTCAGGATCAAAAAAGCGCCGATGATATCCGATAGAGCCCGTGCCGGGGCCTCCATGAACGTAGACAACCGGAGTGCCTGTCGGTGAGCCGCTTTGTTCAACATAAATGGAGTGGCCATCGCCTACATCGATAAATTGAGTTTGGTAAGGTTTTATCTCGGGATAAAGAGTTTGCATTAATCCGTTAACCATCAGTTATTTGTAGTAATGTTAGCATGAGCCAAAGTATTGACCACCGAGAACGTAAGAACTCTTCATATATATCTCGAATTGAGAATGGTCGATCACTTACAAACTGATCTGCATCTTACTTACATATCTCGTACGGCGGTCTGGTTAAACTTAAAACCGTCAATCTCCTACCTGCAAATCATTGACACATTCGACCGGTCCTATGGGCCGGTTTTTTTATGTCGCGTATTTAAGGTTGGCGCAAAGTACAGATTAATAAAGATAAGCCCTATTGCTGGGTTTCTTTTTGGCTTTCTTCTTTTTTGGGAGTAGGGGCAGATTCAAGTTCGTCTCGAGTGATAATGACATAGCCCTCTGGAATAGGCTTTGGATCAAGACCTTGAGAAACTCTGACGGCATCGTAAGCTATTTGGGTGCAGTTGCGGTTAGGATCGCTGCGTTTACATAAATCGTATTCACGTTTCATGGAGTCCATGACCGATTCTGCAGCCGGCGGTTCAATATAACCAAATAGAGCTTGAACCAAAGGAAGTCCTGGCCCGCCAGAGCAGGCCAGTATCATTCCTAAACCAGTGCCGAGCAAAAAAAGCGTTTTAAAGGTGTTTAAGTTGTTCGGCATAGTTTTCCTTATTTTTCTTGTCGAGAGGCGCGTTTACGTTCGTGCTCTTTTAAAAACTTTTTACGAACACGAATGGCTTTAGGGGTTACTTCTACTAACTCATCGTCATCAATAAATTCTAGAGCTTGTTCAAGAGTAAACAGAATTGGCGGCGTTAGCAAAATGTTTTCATCAGTACCTGATGCGCGAACATTGGTAAGTTGCTTTCCTTTCAGCGGGTTAACGGTTAAATCGTTATCACGCGAGTGAATGCCAATAACCATTCCTTCATATACTTCTAAGCCATGGCCGATGAATAAACGCCCACGCTCTTGCAGTGTGAATAAGGCATAGCCAAGTGCTTTACCATCACCATTACTGATGAGTACACCGTTATGACGCTGAGCAAGCGCACCTGGAATAGCTACGTCATAACGATCGAACGTGTGATAAATAAGGCCAGAACCTGAAGTAGCGGTTAAGAATTCAGTTTGGAAACCAATTAAACCGCGTGAAGGAATAACAAAGTCCATACGCACCCGACCTTTACCATCTGGAACCATGTTATTCATTTCGGCTTTACGAAGACCTAGCTTTTCCATCACCGTACCTTGATGGATTTCCTCAATATCAATGGTGAGATTTTCATAGGGTTCCATTAACACGCCATCAATTTCTTTCATGATAACTTCAGGACGCGAAACGGCTAATTCAAACCCTTCGCGGCGCATGTTTTCAATAAGCACCGAAAGGTGTAACTCACCACGACCTGATACTTTAAATTTATCTGGATCATCGGTTTGCTCAACCCGTAATGCCACGTTATGAATAAGCTCTTGCTCGAGTCGGTCTAGAATATTACGCGAAGTTAAAAACTTGCCGTCTTTACCTGCAAAAGGAGAGGTGTTGACTTGGAAAGTCATGGTAACAGTTGGTTCATCTACTGTCAGAGCTGGTAAGGCTTCAACGGCTTCTGGGGCACAAATAGTGTCAGAGATTTTAGGCTTGTCGATACCAGTAATGGCAACAATATCACCCGCAGTAGCAGACTCAACTTCGTTACGCTCTAATCCTAAATAACCAAGAACTTGACCCACTTTACCCTTGCGTACTTTACCGTTAGCACCAATGATCGCTACAGGCATGTTGGTTTTAGCTGTTCCGCGTTTGATTCGTCCAATCGCAATTGCGCCCACATAGCTTGAGTAATCTAGCTGTGAAATCTGCATTTGGAATGAGCCATTAATATCTACATTTGGTGGCTCAACAATGTCTACAATTGCTTGAAACAGCGGAGTCATATCACCAGAAGTGGTGGTTGGATCATCACTGGCAAACCCATTTAAAGCAGATGCATAAACCACTGGGAAGTCGAGTTGTTCATCGGTTGCACCTAAGCGATCGAATAAATCAAAAACCTGATCCATTACCCAATCAGGACGAGCACCCGGACGATCGATCTTGTTGATAACTACAATCGGCTTTAATCCTTGAGCAAAGGCCTTTTGGGTTACAAAGCGAGTTTGTGGCATTGGGCCATCAACGGCGTCTACTAAAAGCAGTACCGAGTCAACCATCGACATGATCCGCTCAACCTCACCGCCAAAATCGGCGTGACCGGGGGTATCTACGATGTTGATGCGGTAATCGTTCCAACGGATCGCAGTGTTTTTTGCCAAAATGGTAATGCCGCGCTCTTTTTCTAAATCGTTAGAGTCCATCATACGTTCTGTAGGGACAGTGCGGTCTGAAAGGGTGCCAGATTGTTGCAACAATTTATCAACCAAAGTGGTTTTACCATGGTCAACGTGCGCAATAATCGCAATGTTTCTTAATTTATCAATCACAGGGAAATGCTCGCATTTTTAGGAGGCGCGCATTATACGCGTATTAAAGGTAAAAAGAGA
>JBFHSP010000233.1:0-4619 GCA_041591085.1 Kangiellaceae bacterium
ATCGTTCATATCACTTTCCTTATTGTTTAGTGGATTTATGTGGAACGATGTCAATCTTATTGATCAAAAAAGTGTGTCACCGAAATTTTTATTTGATTTACAATGTATTTAACTGAATTGAAAAGTTAGGTGTAGTCATGGAAGAAATAACCATTCGAAATCAATACATGGTGGAAGACGAGCATGTATCGGTTCAAGATCCGTTTTATGTGGAGTGGGTTGCAAAAGACAAGGCGATTTTGAAAGAGTCGATATTTTTGGCCGAATTTCCACTCCTTTATGGTGATGAAATAACGCTCACAAAAAATGGTGATTTATATGATCTAGTATCAGTACAAGAGCCATCTAACATGCTCCATTACTTTTCAATGGCTACCGAGCCTCCGCAAGCGTTTACCGATGCGCTTGTATCGATTGGAGGTAATTGGGAGTGTGATGCCGGAATGCTTTTATTGGTGCACATACCGGCTAAAGATAAGGATAAATTTTGTCGTGATAATCATTTTAGTTTCGACAAATGGGAGCAAATGAAAAGCGAACTGAGTTTATAACTTACCTTTTAGGTGTATTTTTCAGTTTAAGTCTAGCCGCCATCAGCTGTTCAGCAAGACCATCACTCATTGAAAGCTCATGCTTTTCTTTGAATGCTTGAACTTTTATATGTTTGCCGATCATTTCAAGCACTTTGAGTCGATCAATGAGTCGTATTTTATGATGACTACCAACCTGTTTACCCTCCTCGTTGTAGACAGGAAGCTTTTGATAACTCACCAGCATTTTAGTGATCACTTCAGGCCATTGATTCACTGGCTTAATGGTGTCATCGTCGTCATAAATATCACGAATATCCGCTTGCCATAGCTGAATTAATTCTTTTAAAACCGTGTCTGCATCCATTTCTAATCGCTGAAGCCGTTCGAGCTTTGCGTTTTCAATTTGCTCTTGAATTGCAGGCTTGAGCAACAATTTACGACAATAGCTGTACGTTAATCCGCAATCTTTTGACGCGAGTTTTATTGCATTTGGTGAACCTAAATTTGCGATATAAGACATCACAAATTCTTGTTGTGTTTGAGGTAATGACATAGCAAGACTCCTTGTTAAACATAGGAGTCATACTATTGAATGTTTGACTGTGTCGTTAAAACTACGCTTGCATTTTCAGCTCGTCGATATAGTCAGCCCATTGCTGCATCATTTCTCGTCTTGCTTCGAGGTGTGTTGTTCGATTGTAAGCGCGTCCGTTGGGATCTTTGACCGCATGATGCAATTGGTGCTCAATTAAATGAGGAGCAATGTTTAACTGCTCTTCCATAAGGGTTCGAGCGCTACTCCGAAAGCCATGAACTGTTTGAACGTTGCTATCAAAACCCATGGTAAGCAATGCTGTTCTAAGGCCGTTATCACTCAATGGTCTTTTGGGACTTCGTCCGCCTGGAAACACATATTGAAAATTGCCCGAGAGCATTTGCTGGATTTTGAGTATTTTAATGGCTTGGGTGGGCAACGGCACGATATGGGGGCGCCCTTTAGATTTCATTTCTTCTTCAGAGTACTCTAATTGGCACTTATTCCAATTAATGTTACTCCACTTCATTTGGCGAAGATTACCCGGCCTTAAAAGCAACAAAGGGGCTAACTTCAATGCACTTTTGACCGCAGGCGTTCCGTTAAATTGATCAATGGCCTTTAAAAGTTCACCAAAAGGCTCGGGCTCGATAATAGCGGCATAGTGCTGTTTATTTTTCGGCTTTAACGCACCTTTTAGGTCAGCGCTTGGATCTCGTTGTCCTTTTCCAGTTTGAATACCGTATCGAAATATTTGTCCGGCCAGAGTTCTAGCTCTATGAGCCATATCAACACTTCGGCTTTCTATAGTTCGTAGTGCTGCTAACAGTTCAACCGGTTCAATATCGGCAATGGGCCTTCGGCCTAACGCCGGAATAAGATCATTATTTAAAAGCGCAATGGTTCGAGTGACGTGGCTATTCGACTTTGCTTCTAAATGCCTTAGCTGCCAGTCGCGTGCAACGGCTTCAAAGGTGTTGTCTGAATCGGTGATGAGCTTGAGTTTATCTAAGCGTTTATTCTCGCCTGGATCGATGCCATCTAAAATTAACCTACGAGCTTGGTCCCTTTTTTCTCGAGCATCTTTTAATGACACCTCTGGGTAAACTCCTAAGGCCAAAGTTTTATTCTTTCCCGCGAATCGATAATTAAAGCGCCAATACTTACTGCTGGATTTGGCAATTATCAGGTACATACCTTTGGCATCGGTAAGCTTATAGTTTTTACTTCTTACTTCCGCACTGCGGATTTTCATATCGGTCAACATGACGAATCTCCAATAATTTCAGGAAGTTACGTCTCATTTGAAGGTACCAAAATGCTCAATTGAAGGTATCAAAACCTTAAAATTCGCAATATACCTTCATTTGTACCCTCACTTTTGAGGGTATTTGTGTAGACTTAAAGAGACCTAACAAGACCTAGAATAATGATGAAAGTACTGTGTCGCAGGGTCTGCAGGACTTTAGTGGAAGTAAGAAGATGATTAATTGGTCGGAGCGAGAGGATTTGAACCTCCGACCACTTGCACCCCATGCAAGTGCGCTACCAGGCTGCGCCACGCTCCGATTTGGATTTTGAAGTGATTGAGAGCTCAATCACGAGGGCGCAATAATACCGACTTATAAAAAAAAAGCAATCCTTGAGTAGGATTGCTTTTTCAATTTCTTAAGCGAGCTTTCTAGGCGCGTAAAATGCGAATGACGTCTTGTAACTCATTAATTAACAAATTAACCGCATCTGACGGCAGCTTTGAGCTTTCGCCCTCTTCTTCGCCTGTTTCTAATTGCTGACGTGCTCCGCCAATGGTAAACCCTTTGTCGTACAGCAGTTCGCGAATAGACCGGATAACTAATACATCTTCACGCTGATAATAGCGACGATTACCGCGTCTTTTTATCGGATGAAGTTGTGGAAATTCTTGCTCCCAGTAGCGCAAAACATGCGGCTTAACCTGACATAAATCGCTTACCTCACCAATGGTGAAGTAACGTTTGGCCGGGATGGGTGCTAATTCGTTATTATTACTCGCTTCCAGCATAGGCTTCTACTCGAGTCTTTAATTTTTGTCCTGGCCTGAATGTTACCACTCTCCGAGCAGAAATGGGAATTTCTTCTCCAGTTTTTGGATTTCTTCCTGGCCTTTGGCTTTTATCGCGCAAATCAAAGTTGCCAAAACCTGACAATTTCACTTGCTCACCCTTTTCTAAGGCTAATCGTACTTCGTCAAAAAAAGACTCTACCATTTCCTTGGCTTCTCTTTTGTTAAGGCCGAGCTCTTCGAAAAGTCGCTCAGCCATATCTGCTTTGGTCAACGCCATAGATACCCCTTTGTATCATGTCCCATCAAAGATCCATTATGAATCTCTTAAGACTGCTCCTAACTGTGAATCTAGTTGTTTAATTAGTCTATCGATCAATGCGGTTACTTCTGCTTCTTTTAAAGTTCGGCTGTTATGTTGAAGAATCATGGCAAGTGCAACGCTCTTTTTACCTTCACCAACACCGGGTCCTCGATAGATATCGAATATATTGGTATGTTTTAGTAGATTTCCAGCTGTTTGTCTAATTAAATCAATAAGTTGCGCAGAACTTGTAGACTCGTTCACAACTAGCGCCAAATCCCTTCTTATTGAAGGAAATCGCGACAATTCAGCGAACTTAGGCAGTTTTCGCCGCACGATAGCATCTAAATCAACCTCAAAAAGGTATAAATCTTTTTCAATTCCTACTGATTTTTTTGTATTTGGGTGTAATTTTCCGATCCAACCGATGGCTTTTTCGTTCAAAAATATTCGAGCTGATTGACCAGGATGGAGTGCCGGATGCGCTTCAGCTTTAAAGCTAAATGATTGAATATTAGCGGTTAATCCTAACACTGCTTCTAAATCACCTTTAATATCATAGAAGTCAAACTCACCGGATTGCCCTTCCCAGTATAAGGCTTCTTTAGTGCCACCAATAACGCCAGATAAAGTAGGAATTTGCTGTAAACCACTTGGGTGATTTTCAAAACGCAATCCAAGCTCAAAAAACCTAACTGACGTTTGCTGGCGATTGAAGTTATATTCCGCCGCCTTAACTAAGGCTGGCCATTGAGAGGTTCGCATAGTTGCGAGTTCTGACGAGATTGGGTTCAACAAGTCAATCGCTGGCACATTAGGGTTTATCATTTGCTGAAACTTAGGCTCAACAAAACTATAGGTAATGGCTTCTTGGTAACCTCTATCAACCAGTAAGTGTCTTATTTGAGTTTTACGCACTCGATTTTCTGGCTGAGCCACCATAGCCATATCATTTTGCGGCAATCGGCTTGGTACATTGTTGTAGCCATAAATTCGAACCAGCTCTTCAATTAAATCTTCTTCGATGGTGATATCAAAACGATAGCTTGGAACCACAACACTCCAACCTTGTTCGGTGGGGGTTATTTGCATGCCTAAACGAGTTAAAATATCGGAGATTTGCTCATCCGATAATTCAATGCCAAGTAAACGTGCAATGCGAGACTTGCGCAATTCAATGGTAACAAGCGTTGGCATTTGATCAGC
>JBFHSP010000234.1:0-4616 GCA_041591085.1 Kangiellaceae bacterium
CAATGAAGAAACAATAATAACCGAACCTAAATCGAAAAGTGACAATTCTGAAAAAATGGAAGAGCAAGTTACTCAGCTTACCAATGTCACCAACAGCGTTGAAAACAAAGATAATAATAATTCTGAAGCTTGGATTGAAGAATCTAAAGCGGAAAGTAATGATCTTGAATTTGGCGAGAATGTTTTATCCAGTAACGTTGAGCAAACCACTGACATTATGGATCAGATAGAAAATTCACTCGATACACAAATAGAACAAGAAATTTCTGCAGCCAGCTCAGAAGATGTTTTTCCAATCCAAAGTGAACCAGTCAAAGCGACCTTACCATCAACTAAACCATTTAATGCCGAAGAAAAGTACCTTTTAAAGACCAACGAAGACGCATGGGCCATTCAGCTTAGCGGATTTGGTCAGCTGGAAAATGCGGCCGATTTCATCGAACAAAACCGTAACGCCGGCGAACTACATTTTTATCGAACCACACGTCAGTCAAAAGATTGGTATGTGGTGATTATGGGGCCTTTTGCTAATAAAGACGTGGCAACAGCGAAAAGAGAGCAACTACCTACCGCGCTTAAGTCTAAGCGTCCTTGGTTAAAATCGTTTGATAAAGTTCATTCTGAAATAAAAAATCGCTAAGCTTTTGCGTGAAACTTAAGGTTTTTACGTTAAAATAGCGCAAATTTTGTAAAAGGTTAGTTTCAGCTGTGAACCCACTTAAAAACGATCGTTATATTAGAGCCGCCCTTTCTCAACCTGTCGATAAAACCCCTGTTTGGATGATGCGCCAAGCGGGTCGATATTTACCTGAATATCGAGAGTTACGTGCTAAAGCGGGTAATTTTATGGCGTTGGCGACCAATCCCGAGCTTGCTTGTGAGGTTACTTTGCAACCTCTTCGACGCTTTGACCTTGATGCTGCGATCCTGTTTTCCGATATTTTAACTATTCCTGATGCAATGGGTTTAGGCTTGCATTTTGTAGCCGGCGAAGGTCCAGCATTTACCAAACCCGTAAGAACAGCAGCCGATGCTAAAGCGTTGTTTGTTCCTGATCCTTTTGACAAGCTTAAATATGTTACCGATGCTGTAAGCACTATTCGTAAAGCGTTAAATGGCGACGTACCTCTCATCGGTTTTTCCGGTTCACCTTGGACCTTAGCGACCTATATGGTAGAAGGTGGTGCGACCAAAAACTTTTCCGAAATTAAATCGATGTTATTTGCCGAGCCAAAAGTATTGCATCATATTTTGGATGTTCTGGCCGATTCAGTCATTGTCTATTTGAATGCGCAGATTGAGTCTGGCGCTCAAGCGGTAATGGTATTCGATACTTGGGGCGGCGTTTTAAGCCCGAGAGATTATCGTGAGTTTTCTCTTCGATACATGCAAAAAATCGTGAGTGGCGTTCATCGCGAATACGATGGTCACAAAATTCCTTTAACGCTATTCACCAAAGGCGCGGGTGTTCTTTTAGCTGAAATGGCTGATACCGGAGCCGATTGTTTAGGCGTGGATTGGACCACTGATTTAGCCGATGCCAAAGTGCTAACTCAAGGCAAAGTAGCCCTGCAAGGAAATATGGATCCTTCGGTATTGTATGCTAGTCCTACACGTATTCGCGAAGAAGTAGCGAAAATCCTGGCAAGCTTTGGCTCAGGAAGCGGTCATGTTTTTAACTTAGGGCATGGCATTCACCAAACCGTAAACCCGGAACATGCTAAAGCGTTTGTCGACGCAGTTCATGAGCTTAGTGTTCCCTATCATCAATAAGTAGCGCAAATTTAGTTGCAATGAGGGTCGAATCAAAGTTTAAACCGCACTGGCTAGTGGCTAATCGTCATGTGCAAACTTTACTCGGCCCAATGCGCGCAAAAACCTTACACACGCCTAAGCGTTGGCAAGAGCTATCATTTCCCGATGGTGATTTTTGTGAAGTGGCTTGGTTTAATGAAAGCAGTGCACCTAATAATCCAATTCTGATCATCTTACATGGGCTTGAAGGCTCTTTTCGATCGCATTATGTGCAAAGGCTATTGACGCCAGCATTAGCAAAAGACTGGCTAGTGGCGGTTATTCATTTTAAAGGATGTGGTGAAAAAGATAATTATTTCACCCACAGCTATCATTCGGGTGCAACCGAGCATTTAGATGTGGTGCTCAGTTCGTTATCGACTGAAAATATACAGCGTCCCGTTTATACCGTTGGGTTTTCTTTAGGGGGCAATGTGTTATTAAAATGGCTCGCTGAAAATAGTCAACAATCGATCATTAATAAAGCAATGGCGGTTTCTTCGCCACTTAAGTTAAATGCTTGTGCAGATGCGATCAAAAAAGGATTTAGTCGTGTTTATCAAAAACATTTGATCGATTTATTAAAAACTAAAGCCCAGTTAAAACTCGAACAAAATAAGCAGGGTCCCCAAATTGATCGTTCATTAAAATGGCATTTAATCAAGGATTTCTGGGCATTTGATAATGCGGTAACGGCGCCTTTGAATGGATTTAACGATGTGCATGATTACTATGCAAGCGCTTCGAGCTTTCCCTTATTAACAAGAATTAAAACGCCGACTCTTATTTTACACGCCCATGACGATCCTTTTATGGATGATCGGGTAATTCCAAATTCATCTCAGTTAAGTGGCGCAATTACCTATGAATTGAGTCATCAAGGCGGCCATGTCGGATTTATCGAAAACTTGAGTTTTCAGCAAAACGGCTGTTTCTTGTCTCGACGCATGATCGAGTTTTTCAGTGATTAGTTATCCCGAGTTCAGGTTAGTTAAATTGTCCTAATAGGCAATTTTGAATAAACTTGCGTACAATAGACAATAATCATTTAACCGAGAAACGGAAATGGCAAAGTCGGTACTCTATCCAGGCACATTTGATCCGATCACCAATGGTCATACTGACTTGGTAGCGCGTTCGGGTCGCTTATTCGACAAGGTCATTATTGCGGTGGCTGAAAATCCTGGCAAAGGCCCGTTGTTTTCGTTGGATGAGCGAGTAGAGTTAATTAAACAAGCAACCGCAAAATACAATTTTGTGGAAGTGGTTGGGTTTTCCGGGTTGTTGGTTAATTTTGCCCGAGAGCTCAAAGTAGATGCCTTACTAAGAGGCATTCGTGCAGTTTCAGACTTTGAATATGAGTTTCAATTGGCCAACATGAACCGGCGCTTAGCTCCGGAAATAGAGAGTGTGTTTTTAACTCCGGGTGAAACCAATACCTTTATTTCATCGACCCTAGTCCGTGAAGTGGCACGATACGGCGGCAAAATTGACGATTTTGTTCATCCAGCGGTAGCCAAAGCCTTAAATCAAAAGTTTTCCCAAAGTTAACCTCGCGCAAACAATTCCCTAGTCAATTTGTGGTGTTATTGGTTAAAAAGTCTGCAATTAACTTGCATTGCACAAATGAATCGATAAAATACCCAACGCTTTAACTTTGCGTCCATGAGAACTGATTATGTCGTTATTTATCACCGATGAATGCATCAACTGCGATGTTTGTGAGCCAGAATGCCCGAATGAGGCAATTTATCAAGGCGAAGAAATTTACGAAATTGATCCGGATAAGTGTACTGAATGTGTCGGTCATTATGATGAGCCGCAATGTCAGCAAGTATGTCCGGTAGACTGTATTCCACTTGACCCTAATAATGCCGAATCACGTGATGAATTAATCGCTAAATATGAGCGGCTGACGGGCAACGAGTTTGTTGCTTAAGCTTTATAGCGACCGTTTGGTATGATTGAAAAAGGAGCCCTCGGCTCCTTTTTTGTTATGCGGCGATCGGAAGAACTTTAATTATCCTCAGTTCAGGTTAGTTAATATGATATGGCTCCAAAGAAATATCAACCAGATGAAACCCAGCCATCACCACGGTTCCTTTATAACGATGCTCTCGAGTGGAAGTAAATTCAAATTGAAAGTATCGCAGCCAGTGTAACTTGCCATTTTTATCGCGCTCGAACCCTTGTTTAGCAAGGGCTATATTGCCATCAAGCAATTCTAAATCAGCTTTGTAACAGTGAGTTAGTACCGCTTGATAGGCTTTATCTTTAATTTGTTGGCTGCGCCACCAATAAAAAACAAACACGCCACCGGCTAGAAGAAAGAGAATTTTTGACATAATCATTGCTTATTTTGGATAAAAAAAACGCCGCTTCAGCGGCGTTTTCAGAGTGTTTGAGCTTAGTTAGATGAGCCCGGAAGAGTGGCCAAAATGGGGGTCGCAAATCCGCCATCACGAACGCCATCAATCACCGCCATGACTACATCAGTACTGGCTTGTGGGTGCGCTTGCACAATCACTATTGTTTTCGGATTAGAAGCAATACGAGTTTCAATATTAGCTGAGACTTGACCTGCGTCTATCACACGACCATCAAACCGAATTTCGCCGGTATCAAAAACTTCTACTGCAATTGGAGCATTTTTTGTGTTATCTACATCGGTTGGAGTATTTGATGGACGAGTCATATCCAACGCGTCTTCTTTGGTGAACGACGTGGTGACAATGAAGAAAATCAACATAATGAAAACGATATCAAGCATGGGGGTCATATCGACGCCGGCTTCATCTTCTTCATGGCGATGTCTACGCATG
>JBFHSP010000235.1:0-4600 GCA_041591085.1 Kangiellaceae bacterium
AAATGATTATCAAGTAGGCCAAACCGGTAAAATTGTTGCTCCAGAACTTTATATTGCAGTTGGTATTTCGGGGGCTATTCAGCATTTAGCAGGAATGAAAGACAGTAAAGTTATTGTTGCGATTAATAAAGATGAAGAAGCGCCAATCTTTCAAGTGGCTGACTACGGTTTAGTCGCTGATTTATTTAAAGTACTTCCTGAATTGAAAGAAGCTCTTTAATTAAAAAGTTAAAAATGCCGCTGAGCCGGCATTTTTAATCTATAAATAAATCTAAGTTTAAGCTGTGTCCACTTTGGTGGACATAGCCTTCGAAATTAGTTTGTCCTTGTTTTCTCAAAAACTCCTCGTCTATTAAACATTGACCTGTAACTTCTAAACCTACTTTATTCATTAAAGCAAAAGCCGCATCGGCCATTATTTCAGGCGTTCGACAGTGCTTAAGCATATTGTCTCCAATAGCAAACTCAATAGCTGCGGTTGCAATCATGGTTTTTGGCCACAACGAGTTAACTGCAATTCCGCACGCTTTCAATTCTTCTGCTAATCCAAGTGTCAATAAAGTCATTCCGTATTTAGACAGTGTGTAAGGGGAATAATCTTTTAACCACTTTGGATTCAAGTTTATAGGTGGCGACAAGTTAATGATATGACCGCAGTTTGATTGTTTTAAGTATGGCAGCGCGTAATGACTGGTTAAATACACCGCGCGATGATTGATTGATTGCATTAAGTCATAACGAGCAGGAGTGGTTTTTTCTACATTGCTCAAGCTAATCGCGCCAGCGTTATTGATAATCACATCAATCCCACCAAACTTTTCTGCAACATGCGCCATCATTTTTTTTACCGCTAGCTCTTTTCTAACGTCAAGTTGAAAAGGCAAGGCAATTCCACCAAGAGACTCTATTTCTTCGGCAACTGAATAAATAGTTCCCGGTAACTTTGGGTGCGGTTCAGCAGATTTAGCCGCAACGACGATATTGGCTCCATGTTTTGCACACTTTAGTGCTATAGCTCTACCTATGCCGCGACTGGCTCCAGTTATAATAATCGTTTTATTTTTCATAAAAATTGTTTGGTTTCAGTAATGTGGCGGTGGTGGTTCAGCAGAAGGATCCATCATAGGATTTTGTTGTAAGCTAAAAATTTGCTGTTGTAACTTTTCGACGAGTCTTAAAAGCCTATCAATTTGTTTTTGTTGATCAATTACTTGCTGGTTAAGAATATCGATAGATTCGTCTTGAAAGGCCATTTTACACTCAACCTCTTCGATAGACTGAGCTAGCGCTTCTGGATCTTTTAATGAAGACATTTTATTAACTCATCAACTTTTGAATTTCTTTGGCGATAGACTCTGGTTTATCTGTAGGAGCAAATCGCTTTACAACCTCTCCATTTTTATTTACTAAAAATTTAGTGAAGTTCCACTTGATTGATTCAGTTCCTAAAACACCTTTGGCCTGTTTTTTTAAGAGTAAATAAAGAGGATGAGTCTTCTGCCCATTAACTTCAATTTTACTGAACATTGGAAATGTAACCGAAAATCGAGACGTACAAAAATTGGCTATTTGCTCGTCATCGCCAGGTTCTTGGTGGCCAAATTGGTCACAAGGAAAGCCAAGAACATTAAATTTTTCATGACCGAATTGCTGTTGTAACTGTTCCAGTCCATCGTATTGTTTAGTAAAACCACATTCACTCGCTGTATTCACTACTAATAAAACCTTTTCGGAAAATTCAGATAAATCAGCTTCTTCACCATTAATGCGCTTTGCTTTGATTGAATAGATATCAGACATTATTGAGGTTCCTTTTGGTAAACCGTGTTACAACTTATTGAAAACACATCTTACATCGTTCTTTGAGCTTTGGTAATCTTGCAATCTTTGATTTTGTACGATTACTCGTATAGTAATAATCGATTACCAAGGGTTTATTGTGAAAATAACTGAATTAAAAGTACGATTGGCTTTTGTATTTACTTTAATGGGCTCTTCATTAAGTTTTGCAGCGGGAAGCCTGAATGACGATGATGTTAAATACTTATCTGAACTTCGCGATAAAGCCCTAAAAAGTGATTTGGCTTACCAAATATTAGAGTCATTAACCACCGAAGTTGGGCCTAGAATGGCCGGAACCGAGGGTGATGCAAGAGCTGTTGCTTGGGGACAAGCTAAATTTAAAGAGATTGGATTTGATAAAGTTTGGATAGAGCCTGTCACGTTTAAGCAATGGCACCGCGGGGTTGAAACTGCTCAGGTGTTAGCTCCTTTTCCTCAACCTCTAGTTATTACAGCGCTTGGCAACAGTATTGGAACGGGCGAGCAGGGATTAAAAGGAGAGGTCATTCATTTTAAAACATTTGCTGACTTACAAAAGGCCGAAGCAGGGGATGTAAACGGAAAAATTGTATTTATTAGTCATAAAATGGAAAAAACTAGAGATGGTTCTAGTTATGGCCAAGCTGTTGCTTCAAGAAGTAGGGGAGCGGTTGAAGCCGCTAAAAAAGGGGCGAAGGCTATAGTAATCCGTTCAATAGGCACCGATTCACACAGAGTCCCACATACAGGCAATATGAATTATCAAGACGGCGTAAGTAAAATTCCTGCTGCAGCACTTTCAAATCCCGATGCCGATCTTTTAATCAATATGTTAAGTCGAGGAAAACCCGTTGAATTAGGGTTAACCATGACTTCCAATCCGGGCGGTGAATACACTTCTTATAATGTCATAGGCGAAATTGAGGGATCAGAAAAACCAGACGAAGTAATTGTTATTGGTGGGCATTTAGACTCTTGGGATTTAGGCACGGGTGCAGTCGATGACGGTGCCGGTGTTGCCATCACTATGGCTGCAGCCAAAATAGTAGCGCAAGGCAAAAGGCCCAAAAGAACAATCCGAGTTGTTTTGTGGGCAAATGAAGAACAAGGGCTACATGGCGCCAAAGCTTATGCACTTGCTCACAAAAATAATATATTAAACCATATAACTGGCGCAGAGTCGGACTTTGGTGCAGGGCCTATTTGGGCTATTGATTGGTCATCAACCAATAAACAAGAACCTATTATTGATCAGCTTGTATCGGTTTTAAACTCGATTGGTGTTGCTAAAGGTAAAGCAAAATCAACTGGTGGCCCTGATTTATGGCCATTGAGAGGACTTGGTATGAGTACTTTTTCATTAAGGCAAGATGGTTCAGATTATTTTGACTTGCACCATACCGCTGATGATACCCTCGATAAAGTAAATCCTGAGCATTTAAAGCAAAACTTGGCGGTTTGGTCGGTATTTGTTTATGCCGTGGCGCAGGTCGAAGGGGACTTTGGTCACGGCATTGATTACTCCAAATAATTTTTAACTCTCAATAAATTTAAAGTGAACAGAAACATGACATCAGGTATTGAAACACAGTTTGAAAATGGGGTTGTAACCCTCAAATTTAATCGCCCAGACAAAAAAAATGCAATAACAGCAGAAATGTACTCGGCATTAGCAGAAGGCCTCAACTATGCGACTAATAATGACGATGCTCGTCTAGTTAAAATTATTGGTTCTGACACGGCGTTTTGTGCTGGCAATGATCTAGCCGATTTCTTAGAAAACCCACCAGAAAGTGATGATGCCTCGGTTTGGCAGTTTTTATTTGCCTTAGCAAGATGTACTAAACCGATAATAGCAGGAGTGAATGGACCTGCGGTAGGCGTAGGCACAACCTTGTTACTTCATTGCGATTTAGTCGTCGCATCGGAGTCGTCAGTATTTGCTTTGCCTTTTACGGCACTTGGTTTATGCCCAGAAGCCGCATCGAGTCTTTTAATGCCACTGCAAGTAGGAGCCAAAAAAGCAAATGAATGGTTGTTATTGGGTGATCGTTTTAATTCAATCGATGCTCAGTCTGCTGGATTAATCAATTATTCTGTGGCAACCGCAGAAGAAGTAAACCAACAATTGAATAAATGGGAATCGCGCATTTTAAAACTTCCGGTAGACTCAGTTGCAACAACGCGTTCATTATTGAAAAAACAGTGGTTACAAGAAACGCAAAAACGCTTATCAGAAGAAGGCGATGAATTTAAACGTTTATTAAAAAGTGACGCTGCTCAATCGGCGTTTGCTGCATTTTTGAAAAAGTAGGAAATATTATTTTTACCAATAGGGGCTGTGAGCCCCTTTGTTACTAAGTGAAAATAAAGCAGTAGTTTTTTTACAAGCATTACGAGTAATAAGCATTATCCAATGGTAGAAACTCTGTGTTATCAATGCAGGAACTCGATTTGGCAGGGGCTTTAGCTTTGATTTTAGGATCTGCTTCAGACAATAACAGGGCTCTTTGAGGTTTTAATACCTTTCAAAAACTACACTTCAACTTTATTCCATAAATCGTATTTCGCTTCAAAGCGACATACTTTTGGATGCTCCCAAAAGTATGAGAGAAATTCGTCAGGAACGAATTTGAACAGATTTAGCTAGCCCGAAGGGTGAAGGACAGGAAGTCCGAAATAAAAGGAGCTTTTCCTGCCAATCGGAGGGATAGGATTTCGACCTTTGGTCGAAATAAAGGTTTGTCATTATGAGGAACGAAGTGACGCGATAATCTAT
>JBFHSP010000236.1:0-4598 GCA_041591085.1 Kangiellaceae bacterium
CAATTCAACCAGAGTTCGAAAAAAGCTGCTATATTTCATTTATCAATAATAAAAATGATGTTTTTGATTGAATAAACTCGTTCACCACAGCCTGCCCGTCACATTGGGATTTATTGGTTATTTTATATTTGCAAAACTGGGGCTCTATTTTGCATTACCGCCAGGATTTGCCAGTCCAATATGGCCGGCTGCCGGTGTTGCTTTGGCAATCTATCTTATCTGGGGCTGGTCGTCACTTATAGGTACTTTTTTAGCTTCTTTCCTTGCGAATTTTGGCGTAAATAATCCAGATGCGTTTGATCTAGCGTCCTCATCCTTTTGGTTGCCAATCATGTTCGCCTCGGCTACTTGTATTCAATTAGTTGTTACTAAACTATTGCTTCATCAATTTTGCTCAATTCCTACTGCGTTAGATTCAGGCCCAAAAATAATTACATTTTTACTATTTATTGGGCCTGTGGCTTGTTTAACTGCCACCAGTATTGCCCACATTGGCTTGCAATATATACACGACATGCCATTTAATGAATTAGTTTTTAGTTGGTTGAATTGGGGGATTGGTGATGCAATAGGCACCGTGTTTTTTGCTCCAGTGATTTTGATTTTATTTAAAAATCAATATGTTGAAGCGACCAAATACAAATTGGTTATTATTTTGCCTACCCTGGTTCTATTTTTAATTGTTACTATCCTTTTTGAAATTTCTAGAGTAAATATCAGCCAAGAAAGAAAACTAAAATTTGTAGACTCAACGAAAAACATCGTTGAACAAGCAATATCCTATGATGAAACTATTAAGCAATATCTATATTCATTACGAGGCTTCTTTCAAAGTAATGAAAATGTCACCCGCGTTGAATTTAAAGCATTTACCGATATTATCCTTTCACAAAACCCTACGATTAGAGCGCTTGCATGGATCCCAAAAGTAACCAAAGAACAACGAGCAAATTTTGAGGAAAAATTATCGCAAGAAGGTTTTGAAAATAATGAAATTAGAGCAATTAGTTTTAGTAACAAAATTGTTGTTGCCGATACACAAGAACAATACTTTCCGATTCTTTATACCGAACCGCTGACTCCAAATAAAGCAGCGGTCGGACTCGATGTTTGGTCACATCCTATTGTTGGCTCAACTGTTAAAGAGAGTATCGATAGTAATAATTTTGCGTTAAGCCCCACTTTATCACTTATTCAACAGAGAAATAGAAGCGATGGCCTTGTTGTTTACTTTCCAGTATATAAACATTTTGAGTCTTCTGAGATTATAGGATTAGTCGAAGTTGTTTTTGAAGTAGAAGATCTATTTAATAAAATATACACCAAGGAAGACAAATCATATTTTTCCTTTCAAGTATCTAGAGTAGGAGAAGGTAATGAAAACGCTATTTATGCCTCGTCTTACTATAATGAAAAGTCCTATTACAAACACCAAAAAACAATCAACTGGTTCAACTCTAAAATTATTTTCAGATTTCAATCTACAAAAGATTACGAACAAAAATCCATCAATTGGTTCTCATGGATTACCATTGTAGGAGGTAGTCTTCTCAGTGTGTTTTGTTTGTTTTTTCTCATCAATACTACTGGGTTTAATCAAAGGCTCAGCAAAATTATCAACCAAAGAACTAAAGATCTAAGGCAAGCAAATGAAGAATTAAAACAAGCCAATCATGCAAAAAACATCTTTCTCGCCAATATGAGTCACGAATATAGGACACCTTTAAATGCGATTATCGGATTTTGCCAACTTGGAAAAATAGAAGCTGAAAACTCTAAGGCTCTTGAACACTTTGAAAACATATCAAGTGCTTCAAATTTGCTATTAGGCATAATTAATAGTGTTCTCGACCTTTCAAAAATCAGTGAGGGAAGCTTTGCGTTATTAGAGCAGCCTTTCAACCTGAACGATTCCATTAATAGAATGAATGCCATGTTTGCGCATAAGGCAGAAATTAAAGGACTTAAGTTCTCAATGATCCGCCCAAAAGAAATTGATGTTTTGTTAATTGGAGACCAAGTAAGGGTAGAACAAATAGTGGTCAATTTAATTGACAATGCCATTAAATTTTCTGTTCAAGGCGAAATTCAGATTGAATGGATTTTAACGTCTATTTCTGAACATCGAGCAGAGCTAAAAATAACAGTTGCGGATCAGGGCATTGGAATTGAAAAAGATAAACTAGAAGATTTGTTTGCCCCTTTTACACAAGAGGATAGTTCGGTTAACCGCGAGTTTGGTGGTGCAGGTATAGGCATGTCCATCACAAAACAACTTGTTGACTTAATGAACGGACACATTCATGTATACAGTGTTAAAAATCATGGCAGTGAGTTTATTGTCACTTTACCCTTTAAAACCATAGAACTTTCCAGCAATAATGCAATCCTACCATTAACCTTTATTCCAGAATCATTCGCTCACTATTCGGTATTGCTGGTTGAAGATAACAGTGTTAATCAAATTGTTGCCAAACGTATTTTCGAATTATTTGATTTGTCTGTGATAATTGCAGAAAACGGTCAAAGAGCCTTGGATTTGCTAGCCAAGGAGTCTGTCGATTTAATTTTTATGGATTTACATATGCCGGTTATGTCTGGTTTTGAGTGTATTGAAGCCATTCAATCGAATAAAGTACTGAAAGAGATTCCCATTGTTATTCTAACCGCAAGCATTACCATTGAAGAACAAGCTAAGGCAGAGAAGCTTCAAATTGAAGAATACCTAGTAAAGCCGTTTAAAGTAGAAGATATTGGGCGCGTTCTAAATAAATACTTTAAACCGAAAAATCGAAAATCTGATTTATAAAAAACCATATAATAACTTTTTAATCTTCCTGATTTTTAGCGTATGACTTTTTCCACATATAGTTTAAATAGTATTGCTCCACCTTGGTTCTAGCCCAAGGCGTTTTTCGTAAAAACTTTAAGCTAGAAGACAAACTGGGATCGTGGGTAAAACATCGAATGTTAATGTCTTTACCCAACTGCTCGAAACCTAGCTCGTCAATCAACAACGTAACTATGGCTTTTAAGGAAATGCCTTCTAAAGGATCTTTGGCCATATTAAATATTAGTTGTTATCAGGTGAGTTTTCGTAATGGGGTTTTGCTTTTTTCACTCGTAACTTTACGCCCGAAACTTCCTTGCCATTTAGAGTATTCATCGCGGTTTTTGCTTCAGCCTCTTTAGGCATCTCAACAAACCCAAAGCCTTTAGAACCACCCGTTGCTTTGTCGAGTACTAAATCACAAGAAGATACCTTACCAAATGGAGTAAAAAGTGCGAGTAACTCCTCTTCACTTATGGTTCGAGCAATATTTCTAACAAGTAGGTTCATGGTATTCTCACAAAATAGTAGGATGTATCGATGGTTAATTGACTAAGTTGCTGTCTATTATACATTGAGTTAGCACTAATTACTGAAAATAGTGGATTACACCATAAAGACCTATTTGTAAATAATCTCTACGCCCATATGCTCAGCAATAGCCTCTGCTATATCGAGTGCCTTGTTTCGGTTAGAACCTGAATCTAATGAATGCTTTCCTTTCTTTAAGATTAGCGATAGCCGATAAAAAGTATCGTTATCACTATCGGTGTATGCCCGTACTTGCACGTTGAGCAAATCGGCAGAAGCAGCCAATTGCCTTTTATTAAATTGGATCCCCTTGGTTTTATGAAAAGTGTAATTAGCCCCTTTCGTTAAAGTGTTGTAATCCTCCAGCATAGTACTAATAGCAAAAACAGGTGCAACAATGAAAAGCAACAAAACCCAATTTTGTTTGACTTCATTAATTAATGCGGTCAGCCAAAAAGTATCACCTCTATCGTCAGGAATAAGAAATGAGTACCAAACGACAAAAAAAACAATATAGAAAACTAACTCGAGCAACGCTTTTGCTTTGGATTTAGTTATTTCTAAGGTATGCGCTGATTGCTTTTTAATGAATAATGATGGCATCTTAACCTTACTCTACATTAACCCTATCGCCATGACTGGGTGGTGTTGAAATAACTAACAATTCCAAATCTTCTTTATTTTGATTAGTTAAAGTATGCGCTAGTCCGGCCTTTACTTGAAAACCTTGAAAGCGTTGCAATTGATAAATATCGGACTCCACTTCTAAAGTTGCAATACCCGATAACACGAAAAAGAATTGCTCCGCTTTGTTATGAAAATGCCTAACTTCGGAACTGCCAAATGGTACTCGCTCATGAATCACGCTGAGAGCTTGAGACTTGCTTAAGTGCCAGCCATCGCATCCCTCACCCCAAGTGTAATGCTCTGCGTTTTCTCTCGAAATCAATTTTCATTCCTTTAGTTCTAGTTCATTATTAGGTTTACTTTACCACCAAATTCAGTTGATACTTTTTGTTAAACTCATTAATAGCACCTGACTTAATTTTACTTTTACTGACAAAACAAAAGCTATTTTCTAAACATTCCAAAGTAATAATCAGGTCAATATCGTGAACGCCTCTAAATGAAAATACACTAGTACAACTTGTAGGTTTTTTAGTTTGTGAACCAATACAAGCATAGACCATTACGGGTTTCCATTAACATATAGTAGTAGGATCTAACTCTTGTAATG
>JBFHSP010000237.1:0-4568 GCA_041591085.1 Kangiellaceae bacterium
CCTCAATAGATAATAAAACATGTGCTGCATGGCCTCGATCAGTAATAAATACTGGTCCGGATAAAGCTGCTCGTTTTGCCTTGCTCACGTCATGATTAAACTCTCTACTAGAAATGGTTGTAATGCTCATAATAAGTAGTCCATCGAATTCATATTGATGTAGGTATGTTGCTACATATATTACTTCCTTACAAGTGTTGTAGGTACACAGGTACATCTATGTCATTTTGGTGTTTAGCCGATATCCTCACTAACACCTACAAACTCAAAATATGAGGTTGCATCATGAATAATTTCCACGTAAAAAGATGCCGTCTATTTTCTTCTACGGATTCCTATAAACATTCAACAAAAAAGGACTTCCCGGTGTCCTATACAGCTAATATTGTTGGTGTTATGGATATTATTGTGTCCAATGAATTGTTTTCGCGCTATAATTAAACGATTGAAAAAATAGGCAAAATTATGGCTAACAAACTCTCATTACTTACTGAGTCTGATCTGCAGGGGGCGTTTGCGGCTCATTTACGAAAATTGAGAGAACAAGAGAAATTGTCTCGCGATGCTTTAGCTGAACGGAGTACCGTGCCTGCGGCCACCATCAAGAAATTCGAACTCACTGGGCAAATTTCTTTCAGGCAATTATTACTGCTCTGGCAAAGTTTGGATGATCTTTTACGATTGTACGAACTAACTCAAACGTTGCATAAACAAGCGATGCCTTCTTCAATTGATGAGGTCTTGCAAGATGTCTTTTAAACCGATCCAAAAACTCGAAGTGTCGCGCACTTTATCTTCTGGGCAGACAGTTGAAGTTGGCGTGCTGGCGCAAAATCGCCAAGGCGTATTCTTTCAATATCACCCTGATTACCTGCAACATTTTGGCAATTTATCTCCTTTTGCATTAAGCGCAACCCGTCAACTACAAATAGCACCCAAAAGTCCTCATGCAGGGTTACATGGCGTTTTTGCCGACAGCTTGCCCGATGGATGGGGGTTGCTGCTGCAAGATAAAGTTTTTCGTCAACGAGGCATCTTGCAAACTCAATTAACTTCGATGGATCGTTTAGCTTTTGTTGGCAAAACGGGAATGGGCGCTTTGAGTTACAGGCCGGCATTAGATTATGCCGCGCATGAGCAAGGAGAAATCACTCTTGAGAAACTTGGTCTACAAGCGCAGCAAATTTATGACGGTCAAACAGACGAAGTACTCGCTGCATTAGTCGCTGCAGGAAGTTCTGGCGGAGCAAGACCTAAAGCACTGATATATTTTGCACCGAACAAAATAAGTCATTGCCGGACTCAACCCAAAACGAACGACGAAGCTTGGTTGGTCAAATTTACTTCTGCAAATTTAGCGCTCGGCCATGAAGAAGGACTATGCGAAGCAGTTTATTTATCGCTAGCAGAAAAGGCCAACTTAAAGCCAGCGCAGTGGCGGTTACTCGACGCGCCAAAGCGATCAGGCGCTAGTCATTGGCTAGCATTAAAACGTTTTGACCGACTCGACGTAAATCAAGGGCAGTTACATATGCATACCGCTTGCGGCTTACTGAATGCTGATTTTCGTAGCCCCAGTTTGGACTACGAAGACCTGATTAAAGCGAGTCGTACGCTATGTAAATCACCGGCAGTCGGCCAGCTACAATTTCGTAGAGCCATGTTTAACCTTTTTGCGTGCAACCAAGATGATCACAGTAAAAACTGGGCATTTCTACAAGACGATTCAGGCAGTTGGGAGCCAGCACCTTGTTACGATATCACCTTCAGCCCGCATCCTTTTGGGGAACAATCAACTTCATTTGCTGGCTTTGGTAAAAAACCACCAATTAAAGCATTGCAGCAACTGGCAAAAGCAGCAAGTCTAGAATGGAAACAAGGGCAAAATTTAATTCAAGAGGTGGTTGAATCTATCAACGAATTTGCCCAACAAGCAAAGTATCTTGGTGTTAAAAGACAAACAATTGCTTTGATCGAAAAACAATTAAACCGAACTTGGCAAGACAACAAACACTTGCTCTAGAGCGCTCAGAATTCTGTTTGCTTGCCATATCACTGATAGCATGGTCTATATATAGGTCATATGTATTGTATATGGCTTATAAATAGAGCAGATGATGTATTATGACTAAGTCATAAAACCGCGTCTATTCACGCTATACCCGCGAGGCTATAGAGCTTCTTGCAGTACTGATCCTTGAAGAGCGGATAGAGCGAAAGCTGTCTGCTCAATCAGTAGCTATCTTCAGACTTTGTGATTCTCCCGCCACTAAACAGCGAAGCGGTTATAGTAGTGGATTCCTGAAGCTAGATTTTTTCAATCGTTACCGCGCCAGTGAGATCGGCTCCATTATTTAATAGAAGCCTGAATTCATCCATTTCATCTACTTTTTGGATAGAGCACTGCAGCCTTTTTAGCCAACCTTCTGCGACCAGTCCGCTGAAAAATCCATGGAGTTTTTCGCTTTTATAAGGAGTTGAACGCAATGGCAAGCTATAACTTATTGGAGGATTTTTTTTGCTGATGTAATCCACATCATAAGTAAATACAAAACCGCTTTGTGTCTTTTCCAAAAGACCCGTAAAAACTCCATTAAGCAAAACTTTTGCTTGGACTACTGAACGCATAAATTAAGTCCTTGTGTTCTCTAAATTCATTATTTTGTTTAGCTTTGAATATACATTATTAAGTTTAACTAATCATTTAAAACGGTTTAAAAAGTTTTTCTTGTCTGGAAACAATTAAAAGCGCATTTTTTTGTACAAAACATTCAATTTTCATGTAATCAAAGTCAATAAAGTAGCCACTGTCTATACTGATAATCTAAAAATGGTATTTTATTGTACCTTTAGGGCGTTATCATTCAGCGTGAATGATTATCTTCTTAAACTTAGAGGCTAAGTGCTCATTTATTTGAAAGCAAGGAGCGGCCATAAGTTTGCAGTAATTGATATATTCTTGCGTCTTTTCAAACGACCAGTCACCAGGCAGATGAATTAAATTAGAAATAATATCTGCGATTTTGATTAGCCTTGCTTCTGCACTTGCGTTTAAAATTTTTTGAAGCGCCATCGCTTTACGCTCTTTTCTTTCTAAGTTTTTATCATCACTCAGTTCAACCACTATATTGGTAATGTGACTTCCAAATTCATGTTGAAGTTGTTTTTTTGTGGTGTTTGTATCTTCCAAAACATCATGCAAAATTGCAGCAGAAAGAATATCTAGATCAACAATTCCACCTTCGCTTGACAAAATGCTTGCCACTTCAATGAGGTGATTTATGTATGGGGTTCCGTCAGCCTTTCTTTTTTGACTAGCGTGCTTTACGGAAGCAAAAGATAAAGCTTTTTGGTACCGTATTATTTGATCAGGCTGTGCTTGATATCGATCAACTTCTGCATTTAGCTCATTGGTAAAATACAAAAGCCATTTTTCAGACTTATGATTTTTTTGCAGCCAGTGGACCCAGTAATTTCCAATGGTTTGTTGGCGCAGGTCGGTGTTTGGACGCCCAGTTAAATTGGTAGTTTGATCCTTCAAAATTACAGTGTCGTATATTAGTTTGCCTTGATGGTCAAAAACTTTTAAAAAGTCGCCTTCCTGCAAAGTAAGAATGTAGTCATCGATCTTTAAGCTCCAAATCAAACCTTCCACCCCAGTCTCAAAATATGGAAATAGATTTCCTGTGAATTGTTTATACATACCTCTGCAGCCTATCCTCAATCAATAATACGAATTGTAGTTCAAATGATAGTGAAGCAAAATATATTCTTCACTTATTCTAGAGAAAAAATAATTTTCATTATTCCTCTTTTTGACTAAACTCAAGTTCTTTCTTAAATAGCTCGCGCAGATGTTATTGAAGCAAAAAGTGAATTTTCTGAAAAGAATTGCTTGAAAATTTACTTGCAAAAAAAGATGCGATATAAAATCTAAGTTTTTCGTTTTTAGAAATAGAAATTGGAAATATTTTGCTCATTTTTGTTAAAAAATTATTGAGTTATAATTGAAATTGAGCCAAAATTGTCTTTCATAAAGTTGTGAGTTTGTAAAGAGTCTGCTCTGTTCGCGCAGAGATTGAAGTAAAGGAAACAATCATGAGCACTGCTCATCAATGTCTGCTCTGTTCTCGCAGAGATTAAGAAGAGGGCGGGTATGTTTGTGATAACATCTGCCTGCCTTTTCTTTAAAGAGATTAATGTGATTTATGAGTATCAATAATGGTAAAAGATAAGAAGTTATTGGTCTTAGATCTAGATGAATGTTTGCTTCATGCTTCTCAAAAACCACTCCAAATTAGACATCACTTCAAAACTGACTGGTGTTTTATTTATAAAAGACCGTATCTTGATGAATTTCTTATTTTCTGTCAAACGCATTTCAAAGTAGCTGTGTGGACCAGTGCCGGTCGCGATCATGCAGAATTTATTATTAACAATATTTTCCCCAAAAATTATCCGCTTGAATTTGTCTGGAGTTACGAAAAGTGTACACGCAGGTTTGATGATTTAGAGTTTCGCGAATATGACATTAAAAATTTCAGAAAACTGAGGAAGCAGGGAATTGA
>JBFHSP010000238.1:0-4442 GCA_041591085.1 Kangiellaceae bacterium
ACCAAAGTCTGGGCCATTTTACAAGGTGATGAAGCGCTGCGCGAAGAGTACAAAGAGTTATTGCCGCATTTGGAAGAACTGTACTCGTTATATAAAGCGCGAGCGGTTGAACGAAAAAAACGGGGGGCGATCGAATTTGAAACGGTTGAAACTCGAATTGTCTTTAATGAAAATCGAAAAATTGATTCGGTGATCCCTGTAATCCGTAACGATGCACATCGGATCATTGAAGAATGTATGATCTGTGCCAACGTAGCGGCAGCACGGTTCTTTTTAAAAAATAAAATTCCCGGCATGTTTCGAATTCATGAAGGACCTAGCGAGAAAAAACTCGAAGACTTACGCACTTATTTAACTGAATTTGGATTATTTTTATTTGGCGGTGCAACCCCAGAACCAAAAGATTATGCTGAGTTATTAAAAGGTGTGGCAAATCGACCCGATGTCGAACAAATTCAAACCATGTTGCTGCGGTCAATGAGTCAAGCCGTTTACTCTCCCGATAACATAGGTCACTTTGGATTAGCTTTTAAAGCTTATACTCATTTTACTTCACCCATTCGCCGCTATCCTGATTTGATTATTCACAGAGTGATTAAACAGCATTTGCAAAAGATTGAGAACAAAACAATTTCGGGGGCACATCAATATTCACATGAATTGTTAGCTCAGCTTGGAGAACAAACTTCTGCGACTGAACGTAATGCTGACATGGCTACTCGTGAAGTGGTGGACTGGCTCAAATGTGAATTTATGTCGGCTCATATTGGTCATCAATATGAGGGTGAAGTAGTCGCAGTGACTAATTTTGGCATGTTTGTTCGAATTCAAGAGTTTCATATTGATGGGCTGGTTCATGTGACTTCAATGGGACGTGATTATTTTCATTATGATCAAGGTCGACAATCGCTGGTTGGTGAACGCTCAGGTACCCGTTACACCTTAGGCGATAAAGTTCAAATTGAAGTATCGCAAGTCGATTTAGAGCAACGCAAAATAGACTTTGAGTTGGTGACTGATAGCCAAGGTAAAAAAATTGTGTACGTTTCTGAGCGAGAGAAACTCTATCAGCAAGCTAAGTCAAAAGTACTTAGAAAAAAAGATCGTGAGTCTACGGGTAACGATAATGATCGACGAGGCTCAACAGAAGATGAGCGTGGTCGCAAAAGATCGGATAAGCGCGGTGATTCAAAACCCGGCTCCAGATCTAAATCAAAATCGGGCTCAAAATCAAAACCGGATTCACGGTCGAAAAAGGGTGCTCCAATATCGGGTAAAAAATCCGGTGGTGGCTCCAAAAAAAGATAAATGAATAGGTTGTAAAAAATTCAGCAATATAAGAGCTAATAAAAAATAGTATTCGGAATTAACTATGTCAGACAATATTGTTTTCGGAATTCATGCGGTTGAACTGCTTCTTAAAAAAAGTGTTGATCAAGTGAATAAAATTTATGTGCAAGCCAATCGGCAAGATGGAAAAACCTTAAAACTTATTAGTATTGCCGCAAAGAATAGAATTCCAGTAGTGCGCTGGGATCGCTCTAAACTCGACGCAATGACTGACGAAAATCATCAAGGCATTATCGCAGAAGTCAATCAAAGTGGCGCATTGGTACACAGTGAACATGAATTATATGAACTGGTCGAACAAAAAGACGGCCCAGTTTTGATATTAATTTTAGATGGCGTTACCGATCCGCATAACCTAGGTGCGTGTATGCGTACGGCAGATGCCGCTGGTGCCGATGCGGTGGTTGTGCCTAAAGATAAAGCAGTTGGTTTAAATGCAACTGTACGTAAAGTGGCTTGTGGCGCTGCCGAAACAGTTCCTTTTTTTGCAGTGACTAACCTCGTTCGCGCTTTGAAATCGTTACAAGACTTAGGTGTTTGGATCATAGGTACCGCAGGTGAAGCTCAGCAAAGTTTGTATCAATCAAAATTACAAGGCTCGCTTGCGCTGGTTATGGGTGCTGAAGAAAAAGGTTTACGTCGCCTTACCCGCGAGCATTGCGACGAGCTAATTAAAATACCGATGGCGGGCGAAGTATCGAGTTTAAATGTGTCAGTAGCAACCGGTGTATGTTTATTTGAAATTGTGAGACAGCAACAAATTGAATGACTCGGTAAAGCAAGAAATTTAATCCTTACAACTCAAGGAGATGGTTGTGAAGCTTTGGAAAATTATATTAATAACGTTAATATCCAGTTTTTTAAGTGTTCAATCTTATGCTGCAGGCTCTCTCGATGCAGGAACTCTCAATGCAGGAGCTCTCAATGCAGTTCCGCCCGAGCTTAAACAATGGGTGCCTTGGGTTAAAAAGGATCTCGACTTTTTAAATTGCCCAATGACTGATGGGGCGCATGTTCTAAGTAAACAAAGTCGCATTTGCGCTTGGCCAGATACTTTGGTCATCGATATTAATCGCACCGTTGGAAAGTTTGAACAAAACTGGAAAGTGTACCGTGAAGGATGGGTACCGCTGCCCGGTGATAAATACAATTGGCCCGCCTTAGTTCAAGTGAATGGCCAAGATACCAAAGTCAGAAGTTACAACGAGCGACCTGAAATATTTTTGCGCGAAGGCGTGGCTAAAGTGACTGGATATTGGAAGTGGGATAGCCAACCAGAAGAAATTGCTATACCTGAACTTTCAGGGCGTTTACAGCTCTCCTTTAATTTAAACCCTATTGCGTTTCCTAACATTGAACAAGGAAAACTTTGGCTTGGTGAGCAAGAGCAAAATGAAGTGGAGTCTGACAGCGTTTTTGTTCAAGTGTTTCGCAAAATCCATGATGGTCATCCCATCATTGCTGAAACTCAAGTAAACCTGAATGTAGCCGGAAGAGCTCGCAGCATTAATTTAGGGGCTGCTTTGCTCGATGGTTTTCAACTCATGGGAACCACTGGTGATATTCCTGCGATTGTTAATGAAAAGTCTGAATTGGTGATCCAAGCTCGTCCTGGAGATTGGACCATTCGGGTGTTTTCTTTTATTCGTACATCGGCGAGCGAGTTTAAACGAGTAACACCCTCGGCCCAGTGGCCAGCACAAGAAGTTTGGAGCTATCAAAGTAACGATACCCACAGGGTAACGGCTCTTGAAGGTCTCGCACTTATTGATCCCGAAACTGCATCAGTACCCTATCAGTGGAAATCGCTGCCTTCATTTTTAGTCGAGCCAGACAGTGTGGCTACTTTAGTTGAAAAATTTCGCGGCGTTGCGGGAGGTGAGTCTAATCGTCTTAATTTAAATAGAGAGCTTTGGTATAACTTTGCTCAAGATGGTTGGCGTTTTGAAGATCAGCTTTCAGGTCAAATGCGCTCAGATTGGCGAATTAATCTAGACTCGCCTTTTCAATTACAAAAAGCATCAGAGCAAGGCGAAGGGTTATTGATTACTGAGCTTGCAGAGCAAAAAAGCGGTGTTGAACTAAGGCTTGCCAATGTTTCTGTGCAAGCGGGAGGCGTCGTTTCAGATACAACAAGTTTACCAATTATTGGTTGGGATCAATCGATGGAGTCGGTCAGTTGGTATGTGAATTTACCGCCAGCTCATAAACTGTTGTTTGCCTCAGGAGCACCGCAGTCGAATGCCTGGTTTGAACAATGGGATTTATGGAATTTGTTTTGGTTAATGCTGATTTCGGTGGTGGCATGGAAAAATATTAATCCACTGGTAGGCATGATCACTTTTGTTACTTTGATTCTGATTTTTCATGAGGTAAGTGCACCGGTTTCGGTTTTTAGTAATTTAATTTTAGCCACAGCGCTGTTTATTAATCTCCCAAGTAATGTGAATTGGATGGACGTTGTGCGCAAAGGCTACTTGGCGCTTTCGGTATTTTTATTTTTAATTGTCGGTGGCGAGTTTTTAGTTAATCAAGTGCGAGTAATGATCCATCCTCAGTTAGAATTTGCTTCACCTACAGCACAAAATATCGCACGTAAATACAGCTCCTATGATGAACCTCAGGCAGTACTCAATTCACCAGCGGTGATGGAACAAGAGCGAGTGGCAAAAGTGAAACAACACGCCGAAGAGATGTCTGAAAAAATAACCATAACGGGCAGCCGAATTAAAAAATCTGATGTTATTGGCCGCTTTCAAAGTGACGCGGTTTTACAAGCAGGTAGTGGTACTCCACAATGGCGCTGGAATCAGTATCATTTAAATTGGAATGGACCTGTACTGATGGAGCAACAAGTGTCGCTTTGGATATTAAATCCATGGCAAAGAGTCATTTGGCAACTCGGATTTATGCTTGGTTTACTTGTGGTGTTTGCTGCGGTTGCCTTAGTCGTTATTCAACGCTTAGGCAATGACTCTCTTTTGCAAGCGCTTGCAACTCACCAGTGGGGTAAGCAACTCTCGAAATGGTTAGGTAGCAGCGCGGCATTATTGTTAATGACCTTTGCCATGATCAGCCCGAATACCGAAGCG
>JBFHSP010000239.1:0-4400 GCA_041591085.1 Kangiellaceae bacterium
GTTTCCGGCGCAGGTGGTGCAGTAAGGCCAACACCATCTCCCGACGGCAAAAAGCTCGCATTTGTACGCCGTATTCGAAATCAATCTTCTATTTTTATCAAAGATTTAGTTAGTGGAGCGATCCAGCCGGTATATCAGCACCTTGATCGTGATATGCAAGAAACTTGGGCTATTCACGGCGTGTATCCAACCCTCGCTTGGAGCCCTGACAGCCGTGATTTAGTGTTTTGGGCGGGCGGTAAAATCAAGCGTTTAAATACTGCAACCTTAGGCGTAAAAACCATCGAATTTAAAGTGGAAGACACTCGTGAAGTACGTCAGGCGCTGCGCTATCCGGTAGAGGTCGCTCCCGATCAGTTTTCGGTGAATATGTTGCGTTGGGTCTCGGTATCGCCAAAAGGTGATCAGGTAGTGTTTCAAGCGTTAGGCTATTTGTACACCCGAGATTTACCCAGCGGCAAACCAGAGCGAGTGACCAACCAAAATGAACATTTTGAGTTTTATCCCGCTTTTTCACGAGATGGAAAGTACATAGTTTATACCACATGGCACGATCAAGAGCTCGGTAGCGTCCGTAAAATAAGGGCTTCTGGCGGAAAAGGGGATAAGTTAACTAAAGAACCTGGTCATTACTTAGAGCCGCAGTTTTCTCCGAACGGCAAAACCATTGTGTATCGTAAAAGTGCTGGAGGATATATCACTTCTGAACTGTATGCGCATGACTTAGGGATTTACCGCATGGATGATGATGGTGATAACGTTAGAAAAATCACTGATCGGGGCTATGCGCCTCACTTTGGTCAACGCAACGATCGCCTGTTTGTTACTGAACAAAAGCGCGATGGCAAAACGGTTTCGTATCAATTACTAGACATGGATTTAAACGGTGCGCAAATTCAAGAACGATTTCACACCCCTTGGGCTTCTGAATATCGCGTGTCACCGGATGAACGTTGGATTGCCTTTGTTGAACGTTTTCAGGTGTATTTAACGCCTTACACTGTTGCTGGCACCAGTATTGCGAGCGGCCCAAGTAGCAAAGCGCTGCCCGTTAAAAAAATCAGTACTTTTGCCGGGGAAAACCTAAGTTGGACCGCCAATGCTAATGCCTTGCATTGGTCACAAGGTGCTACCTTGTTCAAACAAATGGTTCCAAAAGATTTTTCTTCTGAGACGTTCACTGAAGTATCTACCACCGATCTGTCATTTAAAGCGAGTTACGATAAACCACGTGGCAGTTATTTATTGACGAATGCTCGGGTTATCACCATGAAAGGCAAAGAAGTGATCGAACACGGTGATATTTTAATTGAAGGCAATCGCATAAAAGCAGTCGGTGCAACTGGCTCTCTTGACGTGCCTAAAGGAGCAACCAAGATCAACTTAACCGGTAAAACAGTGATGCCGGGTTTAGTGGATGTTCATTGGCATGGCGCGCAAGGAACCCAGGAAATTATTCCGCAGCAAAACTGGGTGAACTTAGCGTCGCTTGCATTTGGTGTCACCACTATCCATGATCCTTCAAATGATACATCAACCATTTTTGCGGCCAGCGAGCTGGCAAAAAAAGGCAGCATTGTCGCGCCTAGAATTTTTTCGACAGGGACTATTTTGTATGGCGCTGAAACGTCGTTTACTGCCGAGGTTGATAGCCGAGAAGATGCGTTGAATCACTTACAGCGAATGAAATCGGTTGGTGCTGTTTCAGTAAAAAGCTACAACCAACCACGTCGTGATCAACGTCAACAGGTTCTCGATGCTGCTCGTGAAACAAAAATGATGGTAGTGCCAGAAGGTGGTTCATTATTGCAGCATAATTTAACTATGATTGTTGATGGTCATACCGGCATTGAGCATTCTATTCCAACGGCTGAAATCTATGCTGATGTAGAGCAATTGTGGCAACAAACGCAAGTAGGTTACACCCCAACTTTAGTGGTTGCTTACGGAGGCATTTGGGGCGAGAACTATTGGTATCAGCATCAAGAAGTTTGGAAGCACCCAATCCTATCAAAATACGTTCCTAAGTCGGTATTGTGGCCGCGGTCTATTCGCCGAAGTATGGCTCCAGAAGAAGATTACAATCATGTGAACAACGCCAAAGTGTCAAAAAAACTGCAAGACTTAGGGATTTTGGTTAATCTTGGCGCACATGGGCAACGAGAAGGTTTAGGTTCGCATTGGGAAATGTGGATGTTTGCTCAAGGTGGTATGACGCCTTTGGAGGTAATTCGCGCTGCAACATTAGACAGTGCTAAATATTTGGGAATGGAAAAAGATATCGGATCGCTTGAAGTAGGGAAGTTAGCGGACCTAGTGATTTTATCTGCCAATCCGTTGGAAAATATCAGAGACACAGATAAAGTGGAGCAAGTCATGCTTAATGGCCGATTATTCGATGTAAATTCCATGAATGAAATTGGTAACCATAAAAGCAAACGTCAACCATTATTCTTTGAATAATTCCTCACAAAGCACACCATAAAAAATGGGGCTAACCAGAAGGTAGCCCCATTTTTCATTAGTGCTATCTTAGACTATATTTAAACTCGAATGTCATTTTCGAGAATTACAATGAAATCACTGTTTAATCCGGCCATTCGGCTGATGAATCACCTAAAGTATGGCTCTAAGTTTTTAACGATTTCGGTGATATTCTTAATCCCTTTATTTATTTTGGGCTTCGGGTTTGTCGGTGAGGTTTTCTCAACCATCAACAAAACCGATGAGCAGCGCCAAGCGTTAGCCATCTATCCCGCTTTAGCTAAAGTTTATAAAAGTAACCAAGCATTTGTTGAAATTGCAATGGCTGCTCGGCGTGATTCGAGTGGCGCTTTAAATGCGAGGAAGGAGCAAGCAAAAGAGTCGGTAGTGTCTGGTTTAAATGACCTCAAACAAATTAAATTAGCGCAAAACTGGAAAAATTGGCACGGACAAATTAATCAGATCATTGAGTCACTTGATAAAGCATCGCAGTCTTCTTTCGATAATCGTGCGACGGCAATCGAACTTTATTCTTCTTACGTCAGTTTAAATGCTGAGGTATTACAACTTTTTGTGGTACTTAACAACGAGTCGGGTATTTCAACCGATCCTGAGCTAGCGAGTTTGTATTTAGCTCAATTTATTTCACGTGACGTTTTTCAAGCACTACAAGTAGTCGACCAAAATAATATGATCGGTAGCGTCGGTTTATCCACTTCACCTATTTCAGCAAGTTTAGTGGACGATATGGCATTTTCCTTAGAGAGAATACAAACTCAATTAAACTTAGTGAATAAAAATAAAGGTTTTTTATTATCTCTTTCCGAAAAGCTCTCTCCGCTTTCGACGACATTACAAAATCAATCAGAAGCTCTAGAAAAATTAATCACCGTTGTGGATGAGTCCTTTATATTGGCCATGGATATTGAAATATCCAAAAGCCAATTTGAGCAAATTATTGAAGACACCAAAAAACCTTTTGAAAAAAGCGTGTCCTCTGGGATTGAATTGCTTGAAGTTATCTATCAAAACCGAATTGATACGCAATGGAATAAGCTCTGGTCATTGCTATTCATGGTTGCGCTTTCTCTTGGTGGGGCCACTTATTTGTTTATAGGTATGTCTTTGTCTATTTCGACCAATGTTCACTCATTGATAAATACCGCAGGCGAGTTTGCTACGGGTAATTTAGAGGTTCGCTCAGAATTTAAAACGGGTGATGAAATCAATGCGTTGAAAGATGCTTTAAACGCCATGATTGATAAAGTAGGGCAGCTATTAAAAACCATTGAAGATGCTTCCGATGGCGTTTCAGAACAAGCTGACAAAGTATCGCAAATTTCAACGAGAGCGGGTGGCGTGATCAGTGAACAACAACAAGTCACAGTGAAAATTGTGAATGCAACTCAAAAATTAATTTTGTCGGTTGATGATATTTCTACCAACAACAAAGACGTTGATACTGCAGTAATTAATTCCACTCAACAATTACAAATGGGAGTGGATATTATGAATAAGGTGATTCGCTCTACCAGCGAACTAACCAGTGAAATACAAGTTTCGGCCAAAGCGGTGAATGATCTTTCTGAGCAAAGCAGAAATATTGCCCAGGTGTTGGATGTGATTAAATCGATTGCAGAGCAAACCAATTTATTAGCTTTAAACGCAGCAATTGAGGCAGCTCGAGCAGGCGATCAAGGACGAGGTTTTGCGGTAGTAGCCGATGAAGTTAGAACATTAGCGCAACGTACTCAACAATCAACTACCGAAATAGAAGAAACCATAGCCGCACTGCAAACCGGGGTTTCAGGCGCGGTTGACTCTATGAACTCGAGCCGAGAAAAAACTAAAGTCACTACTTCAGAATCAGCGCAGCTAGAAAAAGCCTTGTTTGAAATTAAGGAAGCGGTGAATCA
>JBFHSP010000240.1:0-4390 GCA_041591085.1 Kangiellaceae bacterium
TATTAAAACAAGGTGCTGAACTGAGTGATTCAAGTCCGCATGGTGATGCGTTAGATATCACCATTCGACGAGGTCATAAAAAAGCCGAACAAGTGTTGCTTGATCATTTAGGTTTGTCTTGGTCTTCACCCAAAGCCGAACGAGCATTTACAGTGCTTGCCGACAAAAATTTTCAATCACTACGTGCCATCGCCCAATCTAATAACGCTAATCAATTTAAAGATGGAGCAGGCAATTCATTATTACACTTCGCCGTTCAATCTGAGTGTTTGGCTTGCACCGAAATGTTACTTAATCATAACTTTCCCGTCGATGCGATCAATCGAATTGGATTTACACCGTTAATGATCGCCACTCAATTGGGTAATCAACCTCTGGTTGAATTACTCATAAAACATCAAGCCAATGTCAATCAACAAGCACTTGAGCGAGGCATGTTCTTAACGCCAATTATGGTGGCTGCCATACACGATCAGCAATCCATCATTGAAGTATTTGTTAAACAAAAAGCCATTTTAGATGCAGTGGACACCATGGGAAACACTGCTGCTTTATGGGCTCTTAGTGAAGGAAAAGTTGAGACAACCAAAATGTTAATCAACATGGGTAGCGATCCAAATTTAAAGAACCATATGGGCTATAGCGTCAACGGTGTTTTTGAGCTCATGGCAGAACAAACAGCCAATCAATCAGGAGAGTAATCATGAATGCTTCTTGGACTATTTATTCACAAAGTCAGCCATTTTCTGTCACTGATTTAAGCGTGATAGAACGCCCGGTTCGTTTCGATCGGCATATACATTCCATTTCTGCTAAAGGCAAACAGATAAAATTAAGGCTAAAATTATGGGGGCTTATCAATTTACTATTTGAAAATGCGAATCAATTAGTAACTCGAGACCAGATTATCGAAAAAATTTGGCACTCAAATCAATATACGGGGCAACGAGGCCTCACCCACAGCATATGTGAAATTAGACGAATACTTAGAGAACTGGATGTAGATTATGAAATCATTACAGTGCCTAAAACCGGATACATTCTAAAAATTTAAAGGTTCACCAATCTTGATTGGGCGCTCAATACAAGTCAATTGTTATTGAATGTCACACATGCGCTCAATTGATTTTTAGATTTTGATTAGTTAAAAAGGCAATTTAAAATGCGCAAATCAAAACCTATTTTTGCAGAGACGCTTCTTTTTCAATTATCCAAATCATTGAGTGGGCGCGGTTAAAATATTTAAATATTTTCATTTATTAAATTTAAACAATCTATTTAAACTTTAATCTGTTTAACCATACATCTAGCTGAAGAACAAATATTGCCAGAAAATTGTGAACAAGCTCTTATGCCACTGGGCACTTGTTCTCTCGAAATAATGTGATATCCGCGTCTACTAAAATAGTTGTTAGCCGTAGCCGTCAGTAGCACAACATCTTCTATTCCAATGCTTAATAAATACTCCTCTAAAAGCGAAACTAATAAACCACCGACTCCATTACCAATCAGACTTTTAGAAACCACTAACGATCGTAAAAGCGCACAAGTACCTATTTTTTAAAAACCGACAACACCATGAATCATGTTATTTTTGAGATAGATAAAAAATCCAACCGGCTCCCCGGCTTCCAAGTCGCTGGTTGGCAAACCTACTTCTACTAATAGCTCTTGAATTGCACTATTAAAATGTGAAAGTTCAATTGATGAATTTGGAGGTTTCATAAAAATACCTTTGCTTGAGTGTGTTCAATTTTTTCTAATAGCAGGTTAACTCAAATCGATTAACTGTCACACCCTGCTAAACTTGCCTTAAATGTCTACAATAGAAAATATGTAGCCAGCACTACACGAATTATCTCTTTTAGAAATAATTCAGCCATTCTCAAATGGTCTCTTAATTGGTATAACTTTTTAGGCTACTAGCTGTACGATAAAGCGCTCATTTTATTTATCATCCTTATTGAAGGTCTTACCCATGAAACTAAAAAAACTATTGATTTTGTTATTCAGCTCATCAACCCTGCTCTGTTCTAATATTCAGGCCGAATCATTAAAGATGAAGCCAGGCTTATGGGAAACCACCATTACTCAAATAAATACTTTTACCGGCTCAACCACTAATACAGAAACTAAATGTATCACCAAAGAGGATGCCGAGTTTGATCCACAAGAAATGATGAAAGACCTACAGGGATGCAGCGTTATCAATAACAACATCGTTGGAAACTCCATGACCATTAATATGAGTTGTAATATGGATGGCATGAAAGCAACCCTCACTGGAAAAATAAAATCAGAGGGCGATCATGGTGAAGGACAAATGAACATGAGCATGCAAATGCCCGGTATGAATATGAGCATAGATTTAAGATGGTTAGCAAAACGAGTTGGAGACTGTTAAGTCGTAGTCCTACTAAATCTAATAAGCTTGTATCCGGTAAGTTGGGGTCATACGTAAAATATTCTTTAAATACCTAACATGCATTTGATTATAGCCCTAATCGTTCACGGCACTAATGCATTATTCAACTAGCTTCCCAAATCAATCATTCAGGTAAATGAGTTAGTTTTTTTGAAATATTTTATTTTACAGATCACTCGAATTTTCTGGCGTCATTGTTACGCTCCGCTCATTTCTCTTCCAGAAAATGTTTTGATATACGTTAAGCTCACTCTTAGGTAATTCGGATAAAGCACTGAGTGGGCTTTCGGCCATTATTTTGTACCTATTTACAGTGTATCTTCGAATAATTGTTTTAGAAATAAAGTGTCAAATTAATTTTTTAACCAAAAAACCACCAACGATGTTTTTTCTTTAAATCGTTCAGCATGTTCTGCATTTGCAGGAATGCAAAACCAGTCTCCTGTTCGATAGGCTTGCTCTTCACCTTTTAAGGTAAGATATAATGCACCCTCTGTCACCACTCCATAATTAGTTGTTTCGTGGGTATGCGTATCAACAAATAGTTCTTCGCGTGTCGCACAGGTAACGTCACAAACTTCATTCTCTATTTTCCCAAGTTTTGCAATTGCATCAGGTAAAAATGCCACTCACAACCTCCTATTGACGTTGTTATTTCAAGTTAGACTGAATTTAAAAAGAGCAAGTGTAACTCATTGTGCTCCAAGAACATCTTTAAATCATTAATCTCATTTAACCGGCACGACTTGCGAACTTCGAAAAGCCTCAAAAACCAATCGCCCATCGGTGTTGTCGACTAAATTATTGTCTCCAAACTTTACGCTATTGCTGAGCCAGTAACACAAGTGATAAGTCAGTAAATGCGACCACTTGCCCTCCCCATTTTTCGGCAAACTGTTCGGCGTCTTTGATGTGTAAAAAGCTAGCTAATGTTTTTCCCATAGCTCCTTTTTTACTGGAATTGACAACAAAAGTAGCGTTTCTAGCATGAATAAGATGTTGGTCGTCTGGATTATTCCATTCGCTTTGCGCCATATCATGAACATAAATATCGAGAACGTTCGGTGTGTTTTCTGGCTGTAAATACCAAAAAAACAATTCAATTGTTGAGCAAAACTTTTTCATCTGTTTGGTTCTGGTTTCAAATACCTGCCCCTTAGGTCCACCGAGACGAGTGATCACCATGCCACAAACGTGACATTCATCGTTTGAATTAAATCCAACCGGTTGATGTGTGATTGCAACGTTATCAGACTCGCCGCAAGCCGCAATAACAAGTAGCAGTACTGGAAAGATTGTGCTTTTCAAAAAGGACATTGCTATAACTCTCTAACATTAAAGTGGACGCTTTTTAAAGCGATAGTAGGCAAGACAAAATGGCAAAACCACCCAAGACATCATGCTGAACAATAAAAAACTTAAAGAAAAGGATTGCTCTGTTGCAATGCTGAGTAATCCCGTTCCGTTCGTTTCGAATAAAGACAGATTGACCAAACGAAATATATCGGTCGGGTTGAGCAATAGTAAATATGGGAATAGATCCGCTTGAATTTTTCCTTCGGTTAATACCAATATTCCAAGCAAAGTCATGTCAAATATGAGCACAAAGAAAAACCAAATGACGAGCGCTAAGCCTGCTGCTTTAGACTTTTCGGCAACCCAACTACTGACAACGTATGATAAGCAGATAAATATCATGCCTAGCAAAATTGCGGAAATGATAAACAAAGCGAATGCCGCGATCAGTTCTGCAAGGATTATGTCTTCGGTAAAAAAGCCAATTACGGCACAAGCACTACCAAAGCCGATGCTGGTCGCAAATGCTAGAATAGCCGTATGCCCCAATAATTTTCCCAGTAGTAATTCACCCTTACTTAAAGGATAAGTCAACAGTAAAAGTAGGGTTCCATCCTCATCCTCGCCGACAATCGCATTATAGGAAAGCAATAAAGCGATTAAGGGTAA
>JBFHSP010000241.1:0-4382 GCA_041591085.1 Kangiellaceae bacterium
AATGGATTGCTTGGCCATTAGAATAGGTATATGGAAATGATCTCGAATTGTTTCAATCTCTCAATCTGTCTTTGCCAAAATCGAATCAAATAATAAAAAGTATTCAAGTGATTGAGTTTAAATCGTATGATAATGGTGAGCAGAGTGACTGGACGAAAGTAGCTTCGATTAACATCAAAGGCAATTGGCTTTCGCCAGTTGATTTATGTCAATTGCCTGACGTTAGCTCAAAAACAGCAATAAAAGTGACGCCAGGAAGGTTCGATATTCATCTAAAATTAGACTGTGAAAATTCGCCCTGCTATAAAGTAAAGGCACTTCGAATTATACCTGAAAATCATATGGTCAAGAGCAAACAGCTTAAGTTTGAACTGAATATCGACGTAGCTACGGTCACTGTTTTTGATAGACAATCTTTATTTAAACAAGTGTCATATGATGAAAGAGAAGATTTGATGATGGATATGTTAGAAATAGAAGCAATAGCAGCAGTGCTAACCGTAGGTTCTTCTTCTGAATTGTTTCTCTGCGCATCGGGTGATGGAGATGGCGTTTATCCTGTATTTGAATTATTAACAATGGATGGAAAAGCTGGTATGGAAATATATTTTAAAAGTTAAGTTCTTCATTCTCATTCCAACCATGCATAAGTTAAATAGAGCTTTTGAGCGATTTGAAAGAATTAGTTGGTTATTTTCGCAAAAGACTTAGTCTTCTGTTTTTTTATAAACTAAAAACTGAGTGCCATTATTTAAGTGATTCAACATTAGCGTAAAACCATGGTGTTCGCATAACCGTGATACCAGTGATAAACCAATGCCATAGCCATGACTGTGCTCACCTTTAACTAAGGGTTCGGTCGCCTTATCTTTAATCGAATCATCCATTCCTGAACCTGAGTCCGTGACTGATAACACATTATTCTGATACTGAATAGTGACTTCGCCATGCTCGGTATATTGAAAAGCATTGCTGATTAAATTAGTCATAATGATATGCAGTTCTTGTTTGCCAATGAGCATTTCATCATTTGGCTTAATGTCGACTTCAACCGATACCTCTTTATGATCGAGTAAGTAAGATTGCTGCACAATGACTTTTTCAACGATGGGTAAAATATGGGTTTTGCTATCAATATTAGAGGTGTCTTGCCTTGCCAATGATAACAGTGCCGTAATGGTTTGTTCCATCTGATTGCAAGCCGATGCAATCGATTTTAATAACCTTATTTGCTCTGGATTAAGTTCACTTTTATTTTGATTCAATAATTCAGTTGAAGTTTTTATGATTGCAATAGGGGTTCTAAGTTCGTGACTAGCATCACGAGTGAAATGTTGCTCACGCTCAATGAACTGGTGGATCTGTTGCATCGATTGATCGAGCGCGCTGGCTAGTTGTCCAATTTCATTAGCAGGATAATTTTGACTGATGTTTTCGGGTAAATGGCTTGGTTTGATTTGTTCTAATTCAGCGGTTAACGATTGCAATGGAGAAAATGCTTTTTTAGATAAGCGCAGTGCTAAAAGTACAGCGCTTAGCACCATAACAAAACACCAAAATAATAAGAACCAAATAATTTCGCTGCGGTGTGCTCTTATTAATAGCTGCTCACTGACTTCAGCCAGTAAAAACGGACCGTTATTGGCGTTGAATCTGTAAATATGAAAGTAGCGTCCACTAGTGCCATCCACTTCAACGCGATTAGGCTCAGTTAGCATGGTTGTTTTTATGTCTTCTGGAAAATCAGCCATGGTGTTATACAGACGAATGTAATCGACGCGAGAGGGCGGCCATTGACCACTGTCGACAAATCCTTCTTTTAAATACTGCGCTTCTTCTTCTAACCTTAAATCAAAGTAGTCATCTTCAATGGCGTAAAGATTCAAAAAATTTATGGCGCTAAACACTAACGAAAGCACTAAAGCAAACCCGACAAAGTAACGAAGTATTTGCTGTTTTAAACTGAATTGTTTACTCGGTAATTTCACTGTGCTTACTCTTCTATTACATCTAAAGTAAAACCTACGCCGTGAACGGTTTTTATAAGTGGCTTGGCAAAGGGTTTATCAATTTGTTGTCGTAACTGATAAATATGCGAGCGTAAAGCATCAGACTCGGTGGGATCATCTTTCCATAGTTTTTGAGTGAGTTCCGAGCGAGTCACTACTTGTGGAAACGCCTCCGCCAATATCAACAAAATTTGGTAACCCATCGCATTCAGGTTAATCGTTTGGTTTTGACGAGTAACGGTAAGCTTTTTCTTATCGATCACCAGATCACCTAGAGTTAAAGTAGAGTCTGTATTGATGAGGTGCCTTTTGGTTAGCACTTGGCAGCGCACATATAACTCTTCAAGCGCAAACGGTTTAGTTAAATAGTCGTCAGCGCCCGTGTGAAAGCCTGCTATTTTATCTTGCACCGTATCGCGGGCGGTCAGCATGATTATGGGAGTATGCCGGGTCGATTTTTCTCGAAGGGTTTTACACACTTCAAGGCCATCAAGTTTAGGTAGAGCTAAATCTAAAATAATGACATCGTAAAAATGCTCAAGAGCCAACTCTAATCCGTGAGCACCATTATAAGCAAAGTCCACACTGCACTGTTGCTGCTCAAAATAGTGGGCAATGTTATTGGATAAATCTAAATTATCTTCAATGATTAATACGTTCATTGTGGTAGCTTAAAATAAATGAAGGGCGTAACCAACTGCTGACGCCCTAGTTAATTAGAAATCATCTCAAAATTGCTGCACTCGATGATACATTGTTAAATTTCGACTCAAAATGCTCATTTACTTTATGTAAACTGCGCTTTTTCGCCAAAATTTGCCTCGTCTCATCATCCTTCGCGAATTTTGATATGGATTCTAATAACTTAGAAAGACTAGTTTAAAGATTTTAGGGAACCTCTTAAAAAGTCTTCATTGCTTCTGGCTTTTAGAGTGGTTCAAGATCAAGGCTCGATTGCGACGTAATGTCTAGACCTTACAAACAAGCGAAACACCGAGATTGAACCATTCCGAAAGCCCCTTTGGGCGAGGCTTGAAGCGCACACTGACTTCGTTGCAGTTTTTGAAAAGGACATGCCATTTCCTGGGAACCGCGTCTTGTCATTGCACGCTTCAAGTCACGCAGAAATAACGAGGACTTATTCAGAGGTTCCCCAACATTTGTTTGGCATCTGCAAACTCAGGAAACTGCGCCACAAGATCGTTAAGCACTTGTTTGCTTTGCGCTACCTCACCGAGTTGCTGATAAGCTTTGGCTATTTGTAATCCCAACTGTGGATGATTCATGTCTTTTTGCGCCAAGGTCATCAAGGTAACCGCCTGCTTTACTTGATCATTCGATTGGGCATTTAAAAAGTGATAATAACCGTACATACCTAACATGGATGGTTCGTAGTTTTTAGTGTTGTTTTTATAGGCGGCTTCAGCCGCTTTATCACCTTTTAAAATTTTAGCGACTAATTTAAGGGTTAAATCATCGCTGTACTCATTTCCTGCTTTCGGCTTAATACCCATCGATTTAAGCATGGCTTTGGCCGCATCGGTTGTAGCAGTAGGGTTTTGACCGGTAATCAATCGGTCATCGACTGCAACATGGCTTAGCATCATTGGGCTGCTTTCAAAGTGGGCATTTCTTTCTTGCAGTTTATCTTCTAACAAAAACTCAAAGTGCTTAACCCATTTCTTACCGAAAATAGCTTCTTCTTGGTTAGTAAAAGCATTCACCTTCTTATTACTGACAAGGTACTGGCCATTACTTAGCTTTACGTTAACCAATGCTGCTGGGCCATGACATACCGCGCCGATAGTTCCACCGGCTTCATACACCTTAGCAATGCTGTTTTGTAAAGGTTTTGAGTTTGGAAAATCAAACATTGCTCCTTTTCCGCCGACAACAAAAATACCATCGTAGTGGTTGGGGTTGGCATCAATAAGTTTTAGGGTATTGCCAATTTTGGCAACAGCCTGTTTATCTTTCAAAAACTCTGCATTATAGCTTTTGTTAGGATCGTACTTATCGGCTTCAACTGCACCGCCTTTTGGGCTAGCAATATAGATAGCAACACCGTTATCTCGAAAGGTTAAGTAAGCCTTGGCCAGCTCGTCATGCTCGTAACCAGGTTGGTCTTCACCTTGATTGATCCCATAGCTACTGACGACCATCAGCACGCGTTTGCCAGCTTCAACTGATTGAGTATAAAAGCTAAAGGCCATTAGCCCTAAAGCGGCTAACAGTGAAGTGGTTTTAATGTGGATTGAGCGCATAGTGTTTCTCCTTTGGTTGATGGAGCCACTTTAGCGCGACAGATGTGAAAAATTTGTCAAATTAACTATTTATCGGCATTGTAAATTGAATAAGAGTTATTCGATTTAT
>JBFHSP010000242.1:0-4370 GCA_041591085.1 Kangiellaceae bacterium
AAGTAATGCTTGTGGATCACTTTTCGCGTTAAATACTTAGCTTGTTGCTGTGGAGTTAAACTCAATACAGGCAAATGATGTAGCCACTTCGAAGCGTTGAACATTCTCCGCGCTTGTCGCCATGTACCATCGAGCAAAATCATTGTGAGTTTTTTTTGCAAAGTTAAAGTGGTTTTGGCAACCTCCTGCCACTCAACGCGATCAGTTTTTTGATCGAGCGGAAACACTATCACGCATTGCCGGTTGCTATCACCTACCAAATCTAACAATGTTTGTGCAGGCTCGTTTCTATCCCAAGAAAAAAAATAGGTATTTTCAGGAAAAGTATTACCGATGAGCTTGCCCGAATTAGTGGGTTTGAAAACTTCATTACGATGCAAAATTACAATGAAATCACAAGCCGCATGAACGGTTTTAATATCATTACAAATACAATAAAACTCGCTTAAACAACATTGTTCGCAACGTTTAAGTAAAATTCCGCGAGCCTGATACGGCCGAGTGTGTTCGGCTTTTAACTGTTTTTTTAGCTGATTAAAAGAAAACTGGGCTGTCAATTTGATTATCCAGAATTGCAAGACTGAGCTTATTATAATGAGTTCAACAACAAACTTGACTGTTTTTGTTCTGTATCCCTAAAAGAAAAAAGGCCGACTCAGTCGACCTTTTTAAAACCCTAATTTAAGGATTAATTACATTTTTTACCTTTACATGGTTTTGGATCGCCGCCACCGTCTCCACCGCCGTCACCGCCACCGTTTCCAGCACAGCCATAGGTAGTTAGGTAGTTATGAGCATCTAACGCTTTAACAATACCGTTACCAAAGTAAACATCGTGACCTGAAGCGCCTGCATCTGCAGCCGTTGCTTTAAGCGCATTTCGAATATCAGTACCGTTACATTGTGGATGATTTGACCATACCAGAGCCGCAACACCAGCAACTGCAGGAGTTGCCATAGAAGTTCCGCTCATTAAGCCGTAATCGCTTGCTCCAACAAATACCTCAGCAGTAGAAGCTGCTAATAATGCACTGCGATCTTCAAAAGCCGCGCCTACTGCAGGGATAGATGTTGCATTAGTATCACCTAAAGTACCGTATAGCATACCAGCTTCATTGTTGATGATTATTGCACCAAGCCCACCAGAGTTTTGGCAGTTTTGCACTTTGTCATGGAAAGAAATGCTACCACGGTCAATCACACAGATTTTACCGTTAGCACCACCATTGGTTGAAGTTGCTTCACCCATATAAAAAGTAGCACCAGAAGCAGAACCTGAATTTTCCATCGCAGATGAGGCAAAATTTGTGCTATCAGCTTTTAAAGATGCCGTAGTTGACATACCGGCTGGATACGTAGAAAGCGTATCAACACCGCCCGCAGTTACTTCTACACAAATGGTTTCATCAGTAGTTGCGCTACGGCCACGACCTGAGGTACAGCTAGGAAATTGTGAAAAACTCGCAATGTTATTATCTGCGTCATTTGCCCCAATCATCATCACCGAAGAGTAACCCGCTGGATATGAGCGAGTAGAGTTGCCATCGTTACCTGCAGCCGCTAATACTAAACCACCATTGGCAGTAAAGGTTGCGAAAGCGTTCGACTCGGTGCTGTTTGCTCCACCGCCACCTAAACTCATAGTAATGATGTTTGCGCCCGCTTGGGTACATTTGTTAGCCGCATAAGCTAAATCTGAAGAGTAGCCCCAGCCTGATTCATTGAATACTTTAATGATGTGCATTTTTACGCCAGGAGCCATACCGACAACACCTACGCCGTTATCCGCTGCGCCAACCGTACCCGCAACGTGGGTTCCATGAGGACCACCGTGATCAAACCAATTACCGGTTCCAGAGTCGTTATCTCCAGTGATATTACCCCAAACAAAATCTTGATTGGATGAGTCTAAACCTGAGTCAATCACACACACTTTCATGCCTGCACCAGCATTGAAGTTAACTTGATTGGCTTGAGACTGATACACCGCATAAGGAGTCACTTGCTCAGTCATTGGGTTACCCGCATCGTCATTATAAATGCTTAACGGAAAACGCTTTTGATCAAGCTCGATTTTAGCAATATGCCTATTACCCTTAAGTTCAGCCACTGCTGCGTCACTTAAATAAACAGCTTCAGCATTAAATGCATCTAATTTAAGTGCGCTTTTCGCACCTTTCGATTTGATCGCCGCTTGGCCTTGTGCCATTTCTTTATTTTTGTAGGTCACAATATAGCGGTTGGTGTCAGCGGCAAAGGCCGAGGTACAAAGACCTAATGCAATGCCTGTTGCAGCAGCTACAGCAGTTAACTTCATAGATTATCTCTCCCAGGTGTTGGCAAAAATGCCAAACAATGATTAATTTGCGCTCTTTATTTGTTCTAGTGAGCTTTTTTATTATCACTTTTGGTCTGTGATGAACTAGTTGTAACCTCATTTCGAGATAAAAACATGGGTAATATTACCAATGTTTTGCGTTCTTTGGTGCCAGTTAGAAACAACCTGCCAGCATAACTCACTGTATTAATTAAATATTTTCCAATGTCTCGACCTATAATCTGATTGGTACGACCAATGCTCTTCTTTTCAGATTTTTCCTTAATCACCCTCAGTTGAGACATGATTCACGTTTATTTAAATCCTATCTATCTTTGAAATATGGCTGCCGCAATTAGGCTAAAGGAGCTTCAGTAAAGAAAATTTTGTCTTTTTCCGATACAATTCGCTCCTTACATAAAATACTCCCAGATAATTTGCATGCTTGTATTACTTTCTCCAGCTAAAAGCCTTGATTTCACCACGCCTGTTCCAACCGCAAAATTTAACCAACCTATATTTGTTGACGACACCCAAGCGTTATTACAGGAACTGAAAACTCTATCGGTTGCCGATATCCAAGGCATGATGAAGTTGAGCGATCAGCTTTCTGAGCTGAATCATCACCGTTTTCAATCCTTTGAGTTCCCTTTTACTTTAGACAATGCTCGCCAGGCGGCTTATGCCTTTTCTGGCGATGTCTATCAAGGACTCGATTTTTACACGCTCAACAAAAAACAGATTGGTTTTGCCGAGAAACACTTAAGAATTTTATCGGGACTCTATGGACTTGTTGGCCCGCTCGATTTAATTCAACCCTATCGGCTTGAAATGGGCACTCGATTTGCCAATAGTCGAGGAAAAGACTTGTATCAGTTTTGGGGCGAAAAAATTGCTGACTTGCTAGATGCTACGCTCACTCAGCAGAAAGGTTCTGTCATTGTGAATTTAGCCTCTAACGAATACGCCAAAGCGGCCAAATTGAAAAAGCGCCAAGCGGCTGTGATAACTCCGGTGTTTAAAGATTATAAAAATGGCCAATATAAAATCATTAGCTTTTTTGCAAAAAAGGCACGCGGTTTAATGGCGCGTTACATTATTGAAAATGAACTTACCGATGCAGAAAACATCAAATCGTTTAACACCGATGGTTATCACTTTGATCAAAAAAGCAGTGATGCTAATAACTGGGTGTTTTTAAGAAAACAGTAATCTTCAGATTGTAAAAAACCCGATAAAACAAAGGCCGCTGATTGCGGCCTTTGTTTTTTTCGAGGTAATTTATTACCAAATTTTTACCCGTTTTTCAGGAGCGAGGTACAAAGCATCACCTTCTTTCACATCAAACGCAGCAACAAACTCTGGCATATTTCTTAACACGCCATTCGCTCGATATTCACTTGGAGAATGCGGATCGGTTTTGATTCGGCGCTTCATTTCTTCATCGCGGTATTTACGAGCCCAGACTTGAGCCCAACCAATAAAGAAACGCTGCTCACCAGTAAAACCATCTAACTCTACCGAAGGCTTATCATTCAGTGATAATTGATAAGCTTTATACGCAATGGTCATTCCGCCTAAGTCACCAATGTTTTCACCCATGGTGAATTCACCATTAACGTGAACACCAGGTAACGGCTCAAACTCGTCGTATTGTGCGCCAAGCGCTGCGGTACGGTTTTTAAACTCCGCTTTATCTTGCTCAGTCCACCAATCACGCAATACGCCATCACCGTCATATGAAGCACCTTGGTCATCAAAACCATGCCCCATCTCATGACCAATCACGGCACCGATTCCGCCGTAGTTCACCGCATCATCGGCAGACATATCGAAAAATGGAGGTTGCAAAATAGCCGCTGGGAAAACAATCTCGTTCATCACCGGGTTGTAATACGCGTTAACGGTTTGTGGAGTCATAAACCATTCATTTTTATCAATGGGTTTACCTAGTTTGCCAAGTTGAGTGTTGTAGTTGAACTCACGTGCAGACATATAGTTTTTCACTAACTGGCCAGGTTCAATCACAAGGGCTGAGTAATCGCGCCATGCA
>JBFHSP010000243.1:0-4253 GCA_041591085.1 Kangiellaceae bacterium
AAGGAGTCCAAATGCCCCAAATCAAACTCCATTTAGTAGTTTGTTTAAGCTTTTTGATTGTTGGATGTACCACCATGCAAGGCGATACATCACAAGAAAAACAGGCATCGGTCTTAAAAATGCGTGACAGCGTTCTTACTGAACTTTTCAAACAAAAGCCGCAAACTCGAGCTATGATTCAAGCCGCACCCGGATATGCTGTTTTTGATAATGGTAATATCAATTTGCTAGTGGTTAGTTTTGGTGGTGGTTATGGGGTAGTTAAAGATAATAAAAGCGGCCACAACACCTATATGAAGATGGCAGAGGCGGGAGTTGGCTTTGGCGCTGGCGTGAAAGACTTTCGCGTAGTCATTATTTTTCATAAGCCAGAAGTTATGCAGCGGTTTATAGAACACGGTTGGCAAGTGGGCGCACACGCTGATGCTTCAGCAAAAGCAGGATCTAAAGGCGGAGCAGTAGCAGCTGAAGCTATGCTCGATAACATGACCATTTACCAAATAACAGAAAGCGGTTTGTCTCTTCAAGCACAATTAAAAGGTGCTAAATTTTGGGTCGACAATGAACTTAATTAAAATCATTTTATTTATTTTTCTTTCTACTTTAACTCTTACCTCTAATGCTAAAAACTTTGAGTTTCAAGGTCAGTGGTGCGGCAAGTGGGACGATATTTATAAAACATGTTTCACTATTGTTAAAAATGAAAAGCAATGGGAGGCAGAATATAAATGGGAAGAAAATCTAGGTGCTGGTTTTAGCAAGAAGAATTTACGCGGAAAGCAAGTAAATGACAACACCCTAGACTTTGAAGGAAAAATTATCATCTTAAATTTAAACGAACCCAACACTGCTACCGCAGTTGGTTTGTTTCAAACACATTCACGTAGCGCTAATCTAGTAAAGATTTTAAATGACTAAACCTAAAGTCGCATTTTTTTCATCGAAACCTTACGATGAGTTATATTTTAATCAGCATAATGATCCGCTTAGTTTTGAATTAGAGTTTTTCTCCGAGCATCTTTCCGATAAAACCGCACATCTTGCAAATGGGTTTGATGTGGTTTGCGCTTTCGTTAATGACAAGCTTGATAGATCAACCTTAAATATACTGCAAGAAATATCCATCAGATGCATTGCCCTTCGGTGTGCAGGTTACAATAATCTCGACGTTGCCTATTCAAAGTCAGTCGGCATACCGGTTGTTAGAGTTCCATCTTATTCTCCTCAAGCCGTTGCGGAGCACGTTATCGCTTTAACCTTGACTTTGTTTCGACACACCCATAAAGCCTATAATCGTGTTCGAGAAGGAAATTTTTCGCTAAGTGGATTAATTGGACAGGAACTTTATCAAAAGACCGTTGGTATTGTTGGTACAGGCCAAATAGGAATTGCTGCAGCTAAAATTTTTAATGGTTTTGGATGCAAAGTAATTGCAACAGATCCTAATCCTATAGAGAAAAATTTTGATTATATTGAATATGTCTCAATTGATACCCTATTTAACGAGTCAGATATTATTTCTTTACATTGCCCTCTCAATAACAATACTCAGCATTTGATCAATGAATCAGCCATCAATCAAATGAAAACAGGAGTCACGTTAATTAACACCGGGCGTGGGGGTTTAATTGATACTGAAGCCGTTTACAAAAATCTAAAGAATAAAAAAATCGGTGCTTTAGGTTTAGATGTTTATGAAGAAGAGGCTAATTTATTTTTTGAAGATCTTTCAACTGAAATCATCATGGATGATTTGTTCATGCGTTTAACTACATTTCCAAATGTACTTATTACAGGACATCAAGGGTTTTTCACTAATAAAGCATTAAATAAAATTGCATTAACCACATTGAAAAATATTGAGCTAGTTTTAAAAGGAGAGCCCTGTCCAAATGTTGTTCAGTAATAGATTAATACATTCAAAATCGTATGGAATAGTCTAATGTCTATTTGGGTCGATGCCGATGGCTGTCCAAAGGTCATTCGCGAAATTATTATCAAAGCCGCTATCAGAACCCAAACAGAATGCACGTTGGTTGCTAATCATTTTATTCCCACGCCCTCCTCTGTGTTTATAAAATCAATGCAAGTTTCTAGTGGATTTGACGTCGCCGACAATACAATCGTAGAGAAAGCCCAAGCAAAAGATTTAGTGATTACCTCAGATATTCCACTAGCCGATGAGTTGGTTGAAAAAAATGTCGTAGTCATTAATGCTCGCGGAGAGTTATTAACTAAAGAAAATGTCAGGCAACGATTAAATCTCAGAGACTTCTATGAGACTATGCGCAGTTCTGGCATTCAATCGGGCGGACCATCTGCAATGTCCGAAAGCGATAAACGTGCATTTGCCAACCAACTCGATAAATATTTAGCGCAAAACAAATCCAAATAATTATTTGGCACAGAAGTGAAATCCGATGATAATTTGACCTTACATTTTTAATTCAGAATACTGCCGAGAAACTTATGAATGAATTACCACCCTGCCCTAAATGTGCCTCTGCTTATACTTATCCAGATCAAAGCATGCTTGTGTGCCCTGAATGTGCTTTTGAGTGGGACCCTAATCAACCGATTATTGATGAAGAAGCGATTATTGTGAAAGATGCTAACGGCAATGATTTAGTTGATGGCGACAATGTCACGCTAATCAAAGACCTAAAAGTAAAAGGCTCCTCTTTAACTTTAAAAGTGGGCACCAAAGCTAAAATTAATCGCCTTGTCGATGGTGATCATAATATTGATTGTAAGGTTGATGGAGTGGGTCCGATGATGTTGAAGTCAGAGTTTGTGAAAAAAGCTTAAATAATTAGGATTTTTTTCAGTATTAAATAGAAAATAAGCGGACATATAAAAATATTTGTCTTCTCGCAAAATTTCAACATCCTACAAATGAATAAGATCTAATTTCGCTCCTCAGCGAAATTAGACTTTAAAGAAGCAATGGGTGCTTCTTTTTGAGACTATTCCAAAAATTCAAAACATCCGTATATTGTCTAATTCAGAGCCGAACCAATCCAACGCTCGCAATTGTCCTTCCAAATATTTTGTTTTTCAGTGTCTGTTATTAATCCTTTCTTTTCCGCTTCATCAATTAAAATACCCGGATAACACCCTGGCACCGTTTCCATTTCACCTAACGGATAGGGGTCGTCAATACCACAGATAATTTGATTCGCTCCTGCACGTTTGAGCATCAACTCAAAAGTATCGATATCGTGCACCAGTGAATCAAAGAAAAAGTTGGGATGTTTAAGACTCTCATTAGGATGGGTAGCTCCAGGAAATAAATCGGGGCGACCATCTATTCCTTGCTTAAGTCGGCCAAAGTTAGCTTGCGCAAGCATAGCTCCATGGGCAAAACTAACACGCACATTAGGATACTTATTAACAAAACCATTATAGACCATCATCAAATAGGTATCGGCGGTTTGCGCCATCATCCACACTAAATGATAACGCCAGAAATGATCTTTAAGCGCAACCATTTTCCCGGCATCATAAGGATGAATTTGAACCGCCAAATTTAACTCATTGGCTAGCTCCCAAATAGGATCGCAAGATTGATCCGCTACTGACAACCATTCTCCCGATTGGTGCTGATAGTGGGTAGATAAACACATAAACTTCATGCCGAGTTCTTTAACGCAGCGCTCTATTTCTTTTAGCGCCAAATCAAGATATTGCGGCTGAATCACAAAACCCGTGGTAAATTTATCTGGATGTGAGTGCTGAACTTTTGCATTAAAATCGTTCTGAAATGTTGTGATTGCCGCAGTATCCTCTAGAGTTAACCCGTTGCAATACAATTGCGACAAATTCAATACCACTTCATGTTGAATATTGTTTTTTTCCATCCACTCGAGCTTTTCATTTAAGAAAAAACTGGGATCAGTAATAGGTCGCTTCCAATCGCCCTGATGCATAAACTCACGTTTATTATCAACCCAAAAAAAACGCTTATCTCGCATAAACGCAGGTATATCTTCTGGATAGGGAAGCAAATGCCCGTGGCCGTTAATTTTAATCAATTGACTCATGCGATTCTCTTTTAAACGTAAATATCACAGATTAATAGTTCGTCTCCCTCTCCATGTTTTTGGAGAGAGCAAGGTTGAGGGTTAACCTTTTTACCAATATTCATTTTCCTCATCCTAACCTTCTCCCAAAGGGAGAAGGAATAAAAATTTTAACTCTTAACTCTTAACTCTTAACTCTTAACTCTTAACTCTTAACTCTTAACTCTAAAG
>JBFHSP010000244.1:0-4243 GCA_041591085.1 Kangiellaceae bacterium
ACTTTATTGTCTAAAGATTATTTGATTTCTGCGATAAATCATAATTAAAAGAGATGCTTTTTAAGCTATCGCTTTTATTTTCTAGAAGAAAAGTGGTGGGCCTTCACAGACTTGAACTGTGGACCAACGGATTATGAGTCCGCTGCTCTAACCAACTGAGCTAAAGGCCCCTTATGAGGTATAATGTGCTCTAAAGGCATTAATTTAACGTAAACAAGCCTTCTACAGCGAGGTGCGAAGTTTACGGGAAAGTTTGGAGCGATTCAATCCTAAATATAGGATTAATTGAGTTGTAAACTTTTGTAAATCGGACTGAAAAATTAACGACTTTCCAGTATTCTTACCCGCATTTGGCATGTTTGACTAAGGTATTATTTGCGTGACTGAACAAAATCAAGCTTCTGAAGTGACAATTGACTCTGCGGCTCCGTTTAAAGAGTCCCCGCGTTGGTGGGTGCATGCCCTTGTAACCGCTGCATTTTTATTATTGGCCGTAAGTATTTTCAAAACTATGATGGCGACCAAGCCAGAGGCTCGCAAGTTTGGTGGGAGAGCGGCACCTGCCGTGATGGTGGAAACGGCACAACTTGAACCAACCCACTTTGAAGTGTGGATTGATTCGTACGGCTCGGCAATTCCGTTAACTCAAACTCGCTTAGTGGCCGATGTGAGTGGTCGAGTGATTTCGGTTTCTCCCAATATTCGCGCAGGCTCATCGTTCAAAAAAGATGAGGTGTTGCTGCAACTTGATCCTCGTGACTTTAAAGTAGAGGTGGATATTGCCAAAGCCTCGGTCTCTGAGGCTGAGTTTAAATACAAGCAAGAGCTGGCTCAGGCCGAAATTGCCGAAAGAGACTGGAATGTTCGCCCTGGAAGCACAGCAGGTAAAGAATTAGCTTTACGTAAACCGCAAGTAGCAGCCGCTTTGGCGTCGCTCAATGCAGCAGAAGCAAGACTTGCTAGAGCCGAACTTAATTTAGAGCGTACACAAGTTCGCGCCCCCTTCGATGGCAAAGTATTAAAGCAAATGATCGATTTAGGTCAGGTGGTTTCCCCGCAACAATCCATTGCCGACATTTACTCTACCGATTTTTTAGAAGTACGTTTACCGGTTAAAGCCCATGATTTAGCTCATATTGCACTACCTGATGAAAACGCGATGGCTTATCGTCCTAAAGTAATATTCGAGGCCGAGTTTGGTGATGTCAGTTATCAATGGGAAGGTGAACTGGTTCGTTCGGAAGGGGCTTTTGATACCGACACGCGGATGTTGTTTGTGGTAGCGCAAATTAAAGAGCCTTTTGTTGCGCAAAATGAACGGCCAGCACTTAGAGTCGGGCAGTTTTTACAAGCCAAAATTCAAGGCAAAGAACTCAAAGAGGTGTTTAAAATTCCTCGCAGAGCAGTGTCGCAAAATAATGAAATCGCTCTTGTTGAAGAGGGGATTTTGCAGAAACTAAAGATAGTACCGTTATGGAGTGATTCGTTGTGGGTGATTGTCAGCGCGATGAGCGAATTAGATGATGGTAATAGAAAATCTGGAAATGAAAAATCGGGCAATGTCAATTCGGGTATGAAAAATCCAACCTTGCGTTTATTGTCTGCAACCGACACTATCATTTTAACTCCAACTGCTAACTTGTCATCAGGAACACGAGTAAAGTCGATGGACGATGCGGCTAAACCGCGTGAGCGTGTATCAGAAAAAACTAAGGCTGATGCGATGATAAGCCAAAGCACCAATCAACCAGCCCAATAAGCGAGAAAAGACTATGCACGGAATGATTGCTTGGTTTGCTCGTAATGATGTTGCTGCAAACTTACTCATGATTGTGGTGTTAATTGCCGGAATTTATACGGTTAAAACTAAAATCCCGGTGGATATGTTTCCAGAGTTTGAAGTTAATACAGTTCAAGTGTCTATGGTTTTGCCTGGCGCTTCGCCTCAAGAAGTAGAAGAAGGCGTCACAATAAAAATTGAAGAAGCGATCCAAGATTTATCTGGTATTCGCCAAATGACTTCTCGTTCATCCGAAGGCAGCGCTAGCGTTACCGTTGAAGTTGAAGATGGCTTTGACGTGAAAACCATGCTTGATGAAATGAAAATTCGGATTGATGCCATTAATAATTTTCCGGTAGAAGCTGAGCGTCCTTTAGTTATATCTCCAGAGCGGCGACGCGATGCTATAGGCGTAATTTTATATGGTGATTACGATGCGCTGACCTTGCGTAGAACTGCGGAAGATATTAGGGATGAACTTGCCAGCTTACCGGAACTGTCGCAAGTAGTGGTTGATAATACTCTGCGTTTTGAAATTTCGATTGAAGTACCTGAGTGGGCACTTCGAAAATACGATTTAACTTTAGAAGAAGTAGCCAATGCATTAAGACGAAACGCAACCGATGTGTCGGGTGGAAATTTAAAAACCGAAGGCGGTGAAATTTTTATCCGCAGTAAAGGACAAGCTTATCGAGCAGACGAATACGCCGACTTGCCCATTTTAACTCGTAATGACGGGACCATGTTGCGCCTTGGTGATATTGCCATTTTAAAAGATGAGTTTGAAGAAACGCCACTTCGCACCCGCTTTAATGGTGTGCCTGCGGTAGAAGTTGAAGTGTTTCGCGTCGGTAATCAATCGGTCATTGAAGTCACCGATGCCGTTAAAAATTTTATTCTGGATAAAAAGCAATTATTACCACAAGGGATGCAACTCGATTACTGGCGCGATCGCTCTAAAGCCATCAAAGCAAGACTCGACACGTTAACTAAAAGTGCGTGGCAAGGCGCTATTTTAGTGATTACTTTACTGGCATTGTTTTTACGTCCGGCAGTGGCCATGTGGGTGTGTGTGGGTATTCCTATGAGTTTTATGGGCGCGTTTTTGTTGATGCCCGTGTTTGATATCACGCTTAATTTAATGAGGTTATTTGCTTTTATTTTGGTGCTCGGCATTGTCGTGGATGATGCCATCGTTACCGGCGAAAATGTGTATTCACATTTGCAGCATGGCAAAGACCCTGAAACTGCTGCGATTGAAGGTACTCAAGAAGTTGCAGTACCTGTCACTTTTGGAATTTTGACCACCATTGCAGCGTTTTTACCCTTAGCTTTTTTGGAAGGAAGAGGCAGTTGGTATCAAAGTATTCCTTATGTTGTGATCCCGGTTTTATTGTTTTCTTTAATTGAATCAAAGTTAGTTTTACCTGCTCATTTAAAACATGTGAAAAGAAGAACAGGCAACACCGGAAGGCTCACTCAAATACAGCAAGCTATTTCTAATTCATTAGAGACTTTTATTCAAAAATGGTATCAACCCTTTTTAGCTTTGGTACTGCGTTGGCGTTATGCCGCATGGATGGCCATTTTTGCCTCTTTGTTTATTGCTTGGGGTGCCATGTTAAGCGGTCATTTAAAGTTTGTTTGGTTTCCACGTATTCAAAGTGAAGTCGCCACTGCAACTTTAACTATGCCAACGGGAGTTGCCTTTGAAAACACCGATCGGGTGGTGCAGTTTATTACTGAAAAAGCGCAAATTTTAAAAGATAAGTACATCGATCCAGAAACCAAAGAATCGGTTATTCAAAATGTCTATTCAATTAGTGGGGGACGCAACTCTTCAACGGGACGGGTGCGGGTTGAAATTGTGCCACCAGAGCAACGAACCTTAGCCATTACCAGTCAAGAAATTGTCAATGAATGGCGCCAAATGGTAGGGCAAGTTGCTGGCGCTGAGCAGTTAAATTATCGCGCGGAAATTGGTTGGGATAGACCTGCGATTAATATTGAATTGCGAGGAAAAAATCCAGAACAGTTAAACGAAGTTGGAGAACAATTAAAACAAAAACTCAACGAGTTCAGTGCCGTTTTTGATATTGAAGACTCACTCTCTGATGGTAAAGAAGAATTGCAATTGCAATTAAAGCCAGAAGCTAGATTATTAGGACTGGATTTAAACACTGTAGCCAGACAAGTGCGCCAAGCTGTTTATGGTTTTGAGGTACAACGAGTACAACGCGGCCGTGAGGAGGTACGCGTTATGGTGCGCTATCCACTTGAAGCAAGGCAATCAGTGGATACCTTAAAGCAAATGATGATCCGAGTGTCACCCGGTAAAGAAGTGCCATTATGGCAAGTGGCGGATATCACACCGGGTATGAGCCCTACCAGTATTTTGCGAATTGATCGGCAAAGAACCTTAAGTGTAACTTCCGATTTTGATAAGGAATCCGGTAACTTAAC
>JBFHSP010000245.1:0-4201 GCA_041591085.1 Kangiellaceae bacterium
CAGAAAAATCTTACAATTTTAATTGTTATTACTGTATTCTTGACTGTTAAAAATATTACATTCTTACTATTAAGATGATTTTTTTCATCTATAATGAGAGGCAGTTATGGAGTATGTGTGGTATGAATCTTCCTCTAAATCTCGAAAAAATAGTCGCTAAAAATCAATATCAGTATATCACCGATCCTTTACAATACATTGAAGATATCAGTAAAAGGTTTTCTGAGCTTGATCAACTAGAGGACTTTGCCGTCATTTTAAATACCGATAGTGACATTGTTTTTTTAAATCAACGTGGAAGCGATTTGCTAGGCATTGATTCAACCAAAGCGATAGGGTTAAATTGGATTGAAAATTTTATTCCGAAAGATCAGCGCCTAGAATTGGAAAAAAGTTTTGATGTTATAATGCAAGGGTTTACCGAGCCTTTTGCGAATTACAATAACGATATTAAAACGCTCGAAGGTGAGCGGGTAAATATGCATTGGTTTAATCAATTCATTTATTCTCCAAACGATGACGTGATCGCAACCTTTAGTACCGGAGTAGAATGTGCCCTAGGGACTGAGCCTAGCTTGATTACGCCACATTTTTAAATCCTAATCTAATCGTTATATATTAGCCTGATTATTAAGGCATTTGTTTCTGTGTTTGTGGCAAATAAAAAGAAATTAAAGTCGCTACCATAAGCATTAAAGACGAAATAATTAAGCAAACTTCAATTCCGTAGGCTTGATAAATCCAGCCCGATAATAGGGTTCCGAATAAACGTCCCATAGCGTTTGCCATATAATAAAAACCAACATCTAGCGATACGCCATCGTCTCTTGCAAAGGCGACAATTAAATAGCTGTGTAATGATGAGTTAACCGCAAAAACAAATCCAAATAATAACAGTCCGATGATCAATACCCACCTGGGTGAAAAGTTAAAGTGTAATAAAACGGCAATGAATAAAGGGATAGTTGTGAGAATGCCAACCCATAATATTGCAGAGTTTTTATTGCTTAGATTACGAGGAATAAGCTCAGGAGTAATGGTTTGGACAAATCCATATCCAATAATCCATGTAGCTAAAAAACTCCCCACTTGCCAATGATCCCAATCAAAGTGAGTGCTCATATAAAGAGGCAAGGCAATCACAAACCAAACATCGCGAGAGCCAAATAAAAATAGACGCGCTGCCGATAAAATATTGACTGAGAGGCTTTTTGAAAAAATGTCTTTGAATTTAGGCTTAAACTTGGATTTACCTAAATCTTGAGTTAATAGAATTAAACTGCAGCAAGCTACCACTAATAGAGCAACAGTCATAAACAAAATAGCGCTTTTAAATCCAACGGTGGACAATAAAAAACCACCTAAGAAAAACCCCGCACCCTTTAGGGCGTTTTTGCTTCCGGTTAAAACGGATACCCATTTAAATAACGAGCCGCTATTGTTATTGGTTAAAAACTTAATAGAGCTTTTAGCACTCATCTTATTAAGATCTTTTGCTATCCCGGATAACGCCTGAGCACTCATTACCCATAAAACAGTTAAGTAGCTCTCCGGAACTAAAAGCATCGCAAGTGCAGCTATTTGCATAAACAAACCTATATTCATAGTGTTGTTTAAACCGATTCGTGCTCCTAGCCAGCCTCCCAGTAAATTGGTCACGACCCCAAAAAATTCGTAAAACAAAAAAAGAGAAGCAATGGCTAAGGGCGAATAACCTAGCTGATAGAAATGGAGTACCACCAACATTCTTAAGGCGCCATCAGTTAAGGTGAACGCCCAGTAGTTTCCGGTAACAATAAAGTATTGTTTAAGCTGTAGTGAAGAATTTTGCACCGAGTTTATGCTCTGTCTTGCATACCAACTAAATGCACTAACTCAGCGGTGCGATTAGCATAGCCCCATTCGTTGTCGTACCACACATAGAGTTTAACTTGAGTACCGTTGACAACCATGGTTGATAACGCATCGACAATACTTGAGCGCGGATCAGTACGGTACTCAATCGACACTAAAGGTCGCTCTTCAAAACCTAAAATGCCATTCAGTTCATTATTGGCGGCATCCTTTAATAATGAATTAATTTCTGATTCGGTTACTGCTTTGTTCATTTCAAAAACACAATCAGTTAATGAGGCGTTCGCTAAAGGCACTCGAACTGCATGACCATTTAATTTTCCTTTAAGTTCAGGGAATATATGAGTAATGGCGGTAGCGGAACCTGTGGTGGTTGGAATAAGGCTCATGCCGCAAGCACGCGCTCGACGTAAATCTTTATGTGGCATGTCTAATATGACTTGCGTGTTAGTAATATCGTGAATGGTGGTCATGCTACCATGCTTGATACCTACCTTTTCATGTAATACTTTCACCACGGGCGCTAAACAGTTGGTGGTGCACGAAGCTGCAGTCACAATAGGATATTTGTTTTTGTCATAGAGCTGATGATTAACGCCCATCACTACATTGAGTACACCTTCCTCTTTAACCGGAGCCGTAACAACCACACGTTTTACGCCTTGATCTAAATAAGCTTGTAATACTGATTGGCTTTTAAATTTGCCGCTGGCTTCAATCACTAAATCGCAATCTGACCAATCGGTATCTTCAATATTTTTATTTTGCGAATATTGAATCTCTTTTTCTCCAATAAGAATAGCTTCTGTGTTGGCTGTGGCTTGGTTATGCCATTTCCCATGAACCGAATCAAAGTTGAGGAGGTGAGCCATGGTAGCGGCATCACCAGCCGGATCGTTAATTTGCACAAACTCAAAATCGGGCCAGTCGAAAGAGGCTCTTAACGTTAGCCTGCCCATACGTCCAAAACCATTAATACCAATTTTAATTGTCATAAAATGTCCTATTTAAATTAGCTTAACAACATTCGAGCTGACGGTTGGGGCGATCACCCATTTTATGTAGTCGCTCCAGCATTGCTTGAAAGCTGTTGTTTGACTGCTCAAATAAAGTGTTGAATATTGTTTGTGTCCAACTAGGAAGCTGGTTATTTAAAGAATAAAAAACCCATTGCTTGGCTCTACGGGTACTCAAGATACCTTGATCCCGAAGTAGCGCAAGATGCCTAGATATTTTGGGTTGAGACTCATTCATTGCTTCTACCAATTCACAGACACATAGTTCCTGTTCTTTATGAATTAAATAAAGAGCACTCAAACGAGTTTCATCGGAAAGCATTTTTAATAATGTAATTGGGTCAATCATGAATAAATGATAGATTTACGTTTTACATATGGAAGTCATTATATATGATATTCCATATATAGTAATGGTTCAATCTTTAAGGATCTTTAATGGCAAAGCCAGGAAAAATGGGGTTATCACGCATATTTGATGCATTTTTTTACTCTATGAAAGGGTTTAAAGCCGCGTGGATTAACGAAGCGGCTTTTCGCCAAGAACTGATTTTAGCTATAGTTCTTTTACCTGTTGGAATGTGGTTAGCCCAGTCTCATATTGAGCTCATCTTTTTGATTGGTAGCTTGCTTTGGGTGTTAATGGCCGAGTTAATAAACTCTGCAATAGAAGCAGTGGTTGATAGAATTAGTTCTGAAAAGCATGAGCTTTCAGGAAGAGCGAAAGATATAGGTTCAGCATTGGTTTTTACTAGCTTGTTTTTGATGGTATTTGTTTGGGGCGTGATCGTTTTTAATCGATTTTTTTAATTGAAGCTTCAAAAGATTGCTAGGCAAATACCTGCGGAATACAGCACTCTAACAAGACCTTGTTATCATAAAAATTGCAGTTGTTTTTTAAGAGTTTCCATTCAAAGTGATGCGCTGCAAGCGTAAGGCTTTCTTCTTAATATAGAAAAACATTAATTATTGCGTTAATTCGCTCCTCTTAATGACATTGAAATTTCGACCAAGAATCGAAATCACGCTCTTCCAATTTTGTGAGAGAGTAAGGTGAGAGGTAAAGATTTAATTCTTTTCGGCGTTAGGATAGTTCATCGCACCTTGCGACCAAGAATGAGGAATAGAGCACACTTCGGAAGTCAGAATCTCAGAATTTTTCCGTCATTCCGCACATTTAATGATGCGGAATCCAGTTTTTAAATATTAAAGTCAAAAGCGGTTTCGCACCTCTAAAGCTTGCGTGCGACTCACTTTTTTCAAGAGCGAGAAAAAGTGAGCAAAAACGCCCTTGGTCGCTGCGCTCGGCATTTGTTCTGAGCCGCTTGATA
>JBFHSP010000246.1:0-4127 GCA_041591085.1 Kangiellaceae bacterium
ACGTAAAAGAGAAGTTATTCTTAAATGATATATCAAACAACTCGAAGCAAATGGCTAGCGCAGCGACCCCAGTTCTTTTGGATACTTTTGCAACGTCTGGCAAAAGTATCTCGCGCAAAAGCGTTAGCGGTGCGAAACCGCCTTTGACTTTATGATTTTAAAACTGGATTCCACATCAAATGTGCGGAATGACAGAGAATATTGAAATGCTAATGTCTGAAATGTGCTCTTTTTCACCTTATTGATCGCAAGCTGAGATGCCTGTAAAGTATCAAAATTCAGTTTCCTTTTTTAAGCACTCATTAACATTAATACACTGCCACTGATCACCAAAACCCCAATCAAATTAAGCACGAACCCATTTTTTGCCATTTCAGCTATGGTAACTTGCTCACTGCCAAATACTACGGCATTAGGGGCTGTTGCTACGGGTAGCATAAAGGCACAACTGGCACTCATGGCAGCGGGAACCATGATTAAAGCTGGGTCGATGCCAGCTGCAAGTCCTGCCGCGGCTAAAATAGGCATGAGTAGAGTGGTGGTGGCGGTATTACTGGTGACTTCTGTAATAAATGTGACTGATAAACAAATCACAGGAATAACCAGCCAAAGTGGATTTTCAATCCAAGATGCCAGTACATTTCCTACCTGTTGACTTAACCCGCTTGACTGAAATCCTTCAGCTAGCGCTATTCCTCCACCAAATAAAATCAAAACCCCCCAAGGAATTGAGTTTGCGGTTGGCCAATCGAGTAGTTTTTCTCCTTTTCCATTGGGAATGATGAATAGCGAAACTACTGCTAGCAGAGCCACACTGGCATCGTTAGCGCTAGGTAAGTTGAACCAATCGCTCCATCCTCCGAATGGTTCGGAGCGGGTCATCCATAACAGTGCAGTAATTAAAAAAACAATCAATACTCGTTTTTCTTCGGCTCGCCACGCTCCAAGCTCTGGGATTTCTAAGGGTTGGTTTGATGAAAGCTTTCTAGTTAGCCAAAGCCAAGCAAGTGGTACAAATATAATCACCACCGGCACTCCCCAGCTCATCCATTGGGTAAATGAAATTTCGATGCCCGTAGCTTGTTCATAAATGCCTTTAAACAGCATATTGGGAGGCGTTCCTATGGGCGTTCCTATACCGCCAATGCTAGCGGCATAAGCAATGCCAAGCAATAAAGCGGTTTTAAACGCTTGATTGGATTGGTCGGATAATATGGCTAAGGCGACTGGAAGCAGCATTAAGGTGGTGGCCGTATTGGATATCCACATACTGAGTACCGCTGAAGCCGCCATAAAACCAGCTATCAACCGAGCTGGAGAGGATGCTCCAAACTGGTGGATCATCATCAATGCAATTCTTTTATGGGTGCCGGAGCGCTCAAGAGACTTTGAAAGAATAAAGCCGCCCATTAGAAGCAATATGAGTGGATGACCGTAGGCTTTGGCAACATCTAGCCCAGTTAATACCCCGGTTAAAGGTAGTAAAGCCAGTGGTAATAATGAGGTTACAGCTACCGGTACTGCCTCAGAAACCCACCAAATCGCACACCAAAGGGTAATGCCTAAGGTGATTGATTGCTCATGCGTCAATTCTAAATAGGAGCCCAAAAATAACAGCAATAAAAACGAGAAAGGTCCAGCCCAAAGGGTACTGCTTTTTATAATTTTCAATTTAGAGCCTTAGTTTACTTCTATGAGAAGGAATTTCTCATACTTTTAATTTTTGGTCTAGAATAACAAAATATGAACGATTTCAAAGAATTAGGTGTTTTAAAACAAAATAGAGCAATATGGGGTGTTGTCGCTCTAAGTTAGTTACCGTTAAAAAAAAGAAAAATATCAAAATGACAGCAAAGATTATCGCTTTAACACAGGCCAAGGGTGGAGTTGGAAAAAGCACTCTGTGTATTAATTTAGCTTCAACATTTTCAGATAAGCATAAGGTTCTCATCATTGATTGCGATCCACCGCAGCATTCGGTTATTGCCTGGGCTGATGTACGCCAAGAAAAGTACGAGGATGTCGGTTTATCTTATGAGTCAGTTAGCACTCCTGCGGAATTGCTTAATCGATTAGAAGAAAAAGCCAATCAATACGATTTAATTTTGCTTGATGGACCGCCTCATGTCAGTGCAATGACCAAAACTATGGTCGCCATTGCATCGATGGCGCTCATTCCTTTAGCGCCTTCAAAAATCGAAATTTGGTCATTTGAACAAATGGAAGAGCTTATAAAAAGTGCTTCATCTATCAACCCTGATTTAGTTGCTCGTATTGTATGGACTCGCGTTCGTAAGCGGGTTCAATCGTCTACTGATTTAATGGAACAACTAAAAAAAGACTCTTCTCTAAAAGCACTGCCCGCTCAAATTACCCAAAGAGTTGCCTATGTCGATTCTTTTGCAGAGGGCGTTTCGGTGTATGAATGGAAAGATGCTGTGGCACGAGCGGAGATTTGGTCATTGACCTCGGCGCTCCAGCGGTTATTGAAAAAAAATAAAGAATATCATTTGAGAGATAGACCAGGAGTTTTGAAATTTTCCCGTAGTTGAAATATCTTTCCACAAATACTTACAGCAAATTTTTTGAACTGTATTAAAACCTTTTATATGAGTCATGCGTCTATATAAGCGATAACAGTACAAGCAATGATGATTAAAGGAGGTAATTATGCGTTCTCATGTAAGTAAGTCGATAGCCTATCTGGTCATATTAGTGGTCTCATTGGTGATAACTGCTTTTTCTGCAGTGGAATCTAAGCAAATGTTACAGTTGAGCGCATTGCTGCCTTTTAACTCTGAGCCACTGATCATTAAGAACGTGCAGCCGTTACCTTTAAGGCATTGTGGTTAATAGCGCGGATTGCTATTTAAATTAGCTAGTTAGGTTTTTCCTTGTTAAATTATGGTTGAGTCATTTGGGCTCAACCATTTTTTTTTCATCCATTTCATCGGTTGTATTGCTTTGGTTTTTGGTTCTTATCAATACCTATCTAAACAAATTGATAATTTCTGATTAATGTAAAGCTTGTTGTAGATAAAAAATATCCCGCTTGAAGCGGGATTAAGAAGGTTTTGAGGAGTTGGCAGTGTCCTAGGAGTGACATGCCAAGGTTTATTCTACAGAGATTAACGTGTCAAAATGTGTCGCTCTGTAAAAAGGTGTTTCATCTAGAAAAAGTCTTTTTTAGAATAGATGTTCATTTTAAAACCTATTGTTATAACTTATGAAATCACCTTCACTAAAATCAAACCAGTCTAAGAATGTTTTAAGAAAACCAATTCATCAGCGCCGAATTGATTGTGATGGATATTTACGTGAAGATGGACTTTGGGATATTGAAGCTCAATTAGTCGACACAAAAAATTATGCCTTTGAAACTATTGAAAGGGGTATTTTAAATGAAGGTGAGCCAGTACACGACTTAACTTTATGTTTAACATTAAACGATGAGTTTCAAATTAAGTCGATTCACTGTGAAATGAAAAAAGCTCCATTTTCATTGTGTCAGAAAGTGCCTCCAAGGCTTGATGACATCATTGGGATTTCAATTAAAAAACATTGGTTGAAAGAAGTAAACGCGGTCATCCAGAACAATCACAGCTGCACTCACTTAATGGAAATGATGAAAATCATTGCCACTACAGCCTTTCAAACTATTCCACCCTTTTTGATTAAAGAAAGAGTGGGGCCTAAAGTAGTGCATCCATCTATTATCGATCAGTGCCAAGGTTTTTCTAAAGAAGGAGAAGTGGTTAGAAAACACTTCCCACAATATTTGTAGCGTTTATTCTGTAGAGTCTAATTTTTTAAAGATCAACAGACCCTACCCAAGTTCAGGTTAATTAAATTACCAACTTCCTTGGTTTTCTCGAGAAACCCAAGGTTCTTGAGGAGGAAGGGCGGTCGAATTTTGTAAAAGCTCAATAGATATTCCATTGGGATCTTTAACAAAGGCCATACGCCCATCTCGAGGAGGCCTTAAAATAGGATAACCCAAAGACTCTAGGTGTTCGCACGAATGATAAATATTATCCACTTCAAAGGCAAGATGTCCGAATTGGTCTCCGTTGGAGTAAGTGCGGTCATCATGGTTATGAGTCAGCTCAATCATTGGGCCATGTTCT
>JBFHSP010000247.1:0-4075 GCA_041591085.1 Kangiellaceae bacterium
CGCATCCTACGGGATAAAAATCAACGACTCAAAAGACTAGATTCCCGCATTCGCGGGAATGACAATCAAGTGTGCGTAGCCCGGATTAGTTTTTAACGTAATCCGGGGATTAAATTTTTTAATTGAATGTAGAGCTATCGCCCTCGATTGCGCAAATGCTAATCGAGGCTACAATAGTTAAAGAGGGGTGGAGATTAACCTAAACTATCGCTTTCCTGAATGCCCAAAACCGCCTTCACCGCGATCACTAGCGTGAAACTCATCCACCACTTCAAACGCAACTTGTACGACTGGCAATATCACTAACTGAGCAATTCGATCACCGGGTTCAATTTGAAAGGTGGTGTTGCCACGATTCCAGCAAGAAATAAACAACTGACCTTGATAATCGGAGTCGATCAATCCGACTAAATTGCCTAACACGATTCCATGTTTATGGCCTAAACCTGAGCGCGGTAAAATGGTGGCGGCTAAACCGGGATCGCTAATATGAATAGCAATACCGGTTGGAATCAGTTCGGTTTGCCCCGGTTCTAAAGTAATGGCGTTATCTAAACAGGCTCTTAAATCAACACCGGCTGATCCTTCGGTGGCATAACTAGGCAGTGGGATCGATTTGCCAATTTTTTCATCTAGAATTTTTACTTCAATGGTTTTCATTGTGAATAGGTTCTCCAATTAAAATTGATAAGCGGTGTTAATGGATAAAAAATCGAGCCCCGGGTTGGGTTGATCTAAATAGCCATTAGAAAAATGATTGTATCGAAATGATATATCCCAATCGGTCAGCTTGATACCGACCGATACATGGGTGGCAAATTGCCACTCACTGGCGGTTTGAATTTCTTCAAAATGATCTTGGCTCCATTTGGCCATGCCCCAAGCAGCTTCAACATACCACGGGCAATTGATATTCGATTGATCATCAAACCACCACCGAAGCGCGGGTTTTATTGCAACAATGGTTAAGCGTTCGGGCTCATCTAAATATTGGCCATTCAACTCAAGGTATTCACCAGAGCCAAACCATTGCAGATCATTAAGTTTCCAATAATTAAATCGCTCACTTAATTTGCTGCCAATAGCAAAACCTTTCACTTCTGCCGATGAGGTATCGCCCGATTGGATCAGGGTGTCGTCCATTCCTTGCCCTAAAATCACACTGAGTTCTACTGCATTTGTTTTAAGTGGAATAAACAATGCAAAAAAAACAATCAACAAAAACCGCACCGATTATTTGCCTCGTATTTTCATTATGGTTTCGTAAGCGGCTTTAATTTCTTGAGTTTTTTCGGTGGCCGCTTTGATCATTTCTTCGGGCAAACCTTTGGCCACTAATTTATCGGGATGATGTTGTGACATTAGCCGTTTATAAGCGCGTTTGACTTCGGCATCGGTTGCGGAGGTTTCTAACGCTAATAACTGATACGCCATTTGTAATTGATTGGCACTTGGCTGGGCTTGATAGCTTTGTTGATAACCACCTGAATGTTGTTGCTGTTTTTGATAAAAATATTGCTGCGCCTGAACCATGTTAATTAACTGACGTAACACAAAATGTGAAATACCAAATATATCGGCCATTTGTTCGAGCAATTTCATTTCGGCTGGGTGCACTTGGCCATCGGCAAACGCAGCGCCAATTTGAATTTCGATAAACATTTGTTTGAGGTTGCGTTGACGGCCGCAAATGTTATTAAACTGAGTCAGCCCGCCAATAAAATCAAAGCCGGTAGTTTTGCCTTGGTTAAATAAATCGATTGCGGCTTTTTTTAAGGTGGCATCGAGGCCCATACGGTCCATCACCGCTTTGGCATTGGCAATTTCGTTTTCACTGACGCGGCCATCGGCTTTGGCCATATGCCCCATAGAGGCAAAAGTTGCCGAGAAAAATGCCGCTTGAATTTGCTCTTGAGTGGAGGCGTTGATACGAGGCTCAAAATCTTGGTCGACACCTTTATCAAACGAATGCCCGAGCATGGCGCCAAGCGCCGCCCCAAGTGGACCGCCTAGGCCAAAACCTAATGCGCCGCCAATCACTTTGCCCCACCAACTCATAATGGCGCTCCGGCTTTTAATCGAAATTTATTCACGTTAATTTGTTTCCTGTTGTTTTAGCAGGGTATCTAATTCGGCTAGTCGCTCTGGTGTGCCTATGTCCATCCACAGCCCTTGATACAATTGTGCACTTACTCGACCATGTTCTGCTTCTTGCTTTAACAGCGGACCGAGTGCAAATGAGTCTCCGCGATCAAACTGCTGAAAATAGTGCGGATTGTACACGCCTATGCCTGCATAGGTATATTTAGGATGTTTGGCGTTTTTCAATAAGCCATTGTCTAAGCCAAAATCACCTTGGGATTTAAAAGCGGGGATCGGTACTAATATTAAGTGGGCAAAGTCGGGCTTGTTCTTAATTAAAGAGTCTTCGTTTAAAGAGTCTTCGATTAAAGAGCTAAAAGGGAAGTCGGTGAATACATCGCCATTCACTAACAAAAAGGGTTCGCTCCCTAACAAGTTGAGTGCATGGGTGATGGCGCCGCCGGTTTCTAACGGCTGATCTTCGCGCGAATACTGAATTTGCACCCCAAAGCTTTTGCCATTGCCTAAATGGGCTTCAATTTGTTCGCCAAGGTGGGCGGTATTGATAACAATGTCTTTAATGCCCGCTTCGGCAAGGCGCTCAATATGATAATCAATCAGCGCTTTACCACCGGCTTTTAATAATGGCTTGGGGGTGGTGTCTGTTAATGGCCGCATTCGGGTGCCTAAGCCCGCAGCTAAAATAAATGCTTTCATCTTAATTCAGCGCCATAGGCTGGAGCGATTCATCCAATAGGGGTAACAGTCGCTGGTTAAACCATTGATGAAACGTTTCAAGCTCAGCATATAAAGGCAATACTTGAGCGATGTAACCAAGCACTAAAGGTAACTCTTTTAAATACCCGTTTTTGCCATCGCGATAAAACAGCCGGCAAAAAATACCGGCCACTTTAATGTGGCGTTGTAATCCCATTAAATCGTAATCTTTCACAAATGCATCAAAGGTTGGCAGTTTTAAGCCTTGCAATTGCGCTTGTTGGTAATATTGCTTAAGCCAATGTAACTGCTGAGCGCGCGGCCAAGTAATGTAGCAATCTTTAAATAAGCTGACTAAATCGTAGGTGATGGGGCCAATTACTGCGTCTTGAAAGTCGATGATACCGGGAGAGTTGTGCTCCAGCACCATTAAATTACGCGAGTGATAATCTCTGTGCACAAACACTTGAGTTTGCTGTTTAACCGAATCAATCAAAAAGTCGAAACATTGATTAAGCACTTGGGTGTCCTGCTCGGTGGGTTCTATTTGCAAATGCTTTGCTAAAAACCAATCGGGCAGTAATTGCATTTCTTGGCGCAGTTTTTCAGCGGAATATTCCGGACATTGTTTAAGCTGTTCTAACGGCAGGGCCTGCATTTGTAGCAATGCAGTGATTGCTTGCTGGTATAACGCTTCAGCTGAATGATTATTAAGCTCTGGTAAATACAAGGTGTCGCCCAGATCGCTTAGCAACATAAAGCCTAAAGCCTGATCAAAATGCAGCACTTTCGGAACACTTACCCCACAGGTTAAAAGCAATTCAGCTATTTTTAAAAATTCGGTGAGAGGTTCTTTATCGGGCGGACAATCCACCGCAATCAGTGAGTGAGAATGTGCGTCTGTTGGCCTTCTAAAATAGCGGCGAAAACTGGCATCGCCACTGACCATAGCAAGTGGCACTTCAGGCAACGCGGTTTGCTTGGCAACCCAGTGGGTGAGTTCGGCTAATCGGTGATCCGTCATGGCGTCATTATTCTTTAGCTGGATGATTTTTATGGCGTCACGTTAAGAAGTTGCGGCGTTATTTGCAACTAAAAAATTACCTGCTTTATCTGGTTCTAGCCTTTCTTATCGCGAGTACAGGTTATATAGTACCGGACTTTAGGGGTATGCCCATCAATCAATCATGGATTTTTACCGCAAAGTGACAGTTTCGCTTAGTAAGGTTTTGCTCAAAAAGGTTGCGCTCAAAAAGGTTGCGCTCAAAAAGGTTGC
>JBFHSP010000248.1:0-4063 GCA_041591085.1 Kangiellaceae bacterium
CAATAACTTGATTATCCTTTACCAGTACCGCACCCACAGGCACTTCGCCATGTTCCTCAGCAAGCTTAGCCAATGCTATTGCTTGTCGCATAAACATTTGATCGGTTTCGAGTTGATTCATAAGGACAATATCAATTTAAAAAAAAGCGCGACCTAAGTCGCGCGTTTTGATTATTCCCATTCAATGGTTGCTGGTGGTTTGCTCGAAATATCATAAGTAACTCGAGAAATACCATCAACTTCATTGATGATCCGATTAGAAACATGCTCTAAAAACTCATACGGAAGATGAGCCCAACGAGCCGTCATAAAATCAATGGTTTCAACCGCTCTTAATGAAACGACATAGTCATATTTTCGAGCATCACCCATGACTCCTACCGATTTAACCGGCAAGAAAACGGTAAACGCTTGAGAAGTTTTATGATACAGATCGTGCTTATAAAGTTCCTCAATATAAATTGCATCAGCACGACGTAACAAATCAGCAAATTCTTTTTTCACTTCGCCTAAAATGCGAACACCTAAACCAGGGCCAGGAAATGGATGACGATAAAGCATATCGTAAGGTAAGCCGAGTTCAAGACCAATTTTACGCACTTCATCTTTGAACAATTCGCGTAACGGCTCAACCAATTTAAGCTCCATATCTTCAGGTAAGCCGCCCACGTTATGATGCGATTTAATCACATGTGCTTTACCTGTTTTTGCGCCGGCAGATTCGATAACGTCAGGATAAATGGTACCTTGTGCTAACCATTTAGCATTTTTTAATTTAGCCGCTTCTTCTTCAAATACTTCAACAAATACCCGACCAATAATTTTGCGTTTGGCTTCTGGATCATTTTCGCCTTTCAACTCATTCAAAAATCGGTCTTCTGCGTCTACACGAACAACATTTAGGCCCATGTGTTTAGCAAACATGGCCATCACTTGATCGCCTTCTTTGAGTCGTAATAAACCGTTATCAACAAAAACACAAGTGAGTTGTTTCCCAATTGCCTGGTGTAACAACGCAGCCGTTACTGAAGAATCAACGCCACCAGATAATCCTAAAATAACTTCGTCAGAACCGACTTGTTGTTTAATTTGCTCAACTGCATCATCAATGATATTGCCGGATGTCCAAAGCGCTTCACATTGGCAGATATTCAATGCAAAACGTTCTAATAATCGACCGCCTTGACGAGTGTGGGTAACTTCTGGATGGAACTGAACACCATAAAAATGACGGCTTTCATCTGCCATTGCGGCAAATGGCGCATTGCCACTTGAGCCAATGCAAGTAAATCCTTCCGGTAATGCAGTGACTTTATCGCCATGACTCATCCATACATCGAGTAAACCATCACCGTTTTCATTTGCGTGATCTTCAATGCCTTTTAATAACTCTGAGACACCTTCATGTTTAACTTGGGCATAACCAAACTCTCGCTCGGTTGAGCTAGAAACTTTACCACCTAGCTGCGCCGCCATGGTTTGCATGCCATAACAAATTCCAAGCACCGGTACGCCATAGTTAAAGACAATATCTGCCGCTCTTGGCGTAGTCGCCTCAGTCACACTTTCAGGTCCTCCCGAAAGAATTATGCCTTGCGGATTAAATTCTTTGATCGCTTCTTCGCTCATATCATAAGGATAGAGTTCACAATAAACCCCTATCTCTCTTACTCTACGAGCAATAAGTTGCGTGTATTGAGAGCCAAAATCTAAAATCAGGATGCGGCTGGCGTGAATGTCTTTTGACATAACGATGTCCTATTTTTTTAAATTCAACGAAATCGATGAATATGACATTTAAAAACAAAAGCCGAAGCATAAGGCTTCGGCTAATCAATCAACCTTATCGCTTATTTACCAATTTGGTAATTAGGCGCTTCTTTGGTAATTTGCACATCGTGAACGTGCGACTCGCTCATTCCTGCCGCCGTTACTTTGACAAACTCTGCTTTATTACGCATTTCTTCAATGGTGCGGCAGCCGGTAAGTCCCATCGAACTTCTCAAACCACCCATCATTTGATGAATAATATTAACCAGTGAGCCTTTATAGGGTACTCGTCCTTCAATACCTTCTGGGACTAGTTTATCGGCTGCATTTGAAGACTGGAAGTATCGATCACTCGAACCTTGCTTTTGTGACATAGCGCCTAAAGAACCCATGCCACGATAAGACTTATAAGAACGGCCTTGATATAACTCTACTTCACCTGGCGCTTCTTCCGTACCTGCTAGCATACTGCCAACCATCACTACATAAGCGCCTGCAGCAAAAGCTTTACACATATCACCGGAATAACGGACTCCGCCATCGGCAATCAGCGGTACTCCGGTATCTTTTAATGCTTCTGCCACATTCGATACCGCTGAAATTTGCGGCACGCCTACACCCGTAACAATACGAGTGGTACAAATAGAGCCAGGACCAATACCCACCTTAACGCCATCGGCACCGGCTTCAACTAAAGCTAAAGCACCTGCGGCGGTTGCAATGTTACCGCCAATGACTTGAACATTGGGGTAATTGGTTTTCACCCAGCGCACTTTATCAAGTACACCTTGTGAGTGACCATGAGAGGTATCCACTAAAATCACATCGACGCCCGCTGCTACTAATGCAGCTACGCGTTCGTTGGTTTCGGGGCCAGTACCCACCGCGGCACCCACACGTAAATGACCTAAACTGTCTTTGCAGGCGTTTGGTTTGTCTGCTGCTTTTTTAATATCTTTAACGGTGATCAGGCCTTTCAAATGAAACTGATCATCAACCATCAAAACTTTTTCAATGCGGTGTTTATGCATTAACGCTAAAGCTTCATCAATTTCTGCGCCTTCTTTAACCGTCACCAATTTATCTTTGTGGGTCATAACCGTTGATATAGGCTGATCCAAATGAGTTTCAAATCGAACATCACGACTAGTAACAATGCCTACTAGCTTTTCGCCTTCAACCACCGGAACGCCTGAGAATCCATTTTCGGCAGTAATTCGCTTAAGCTCAGCAATGGTAATATCGGGAGAAACCGTGATTGGGTCGTTAACAACGCCACTTTCAAATTTCTTTACTTTTCTAACTTCGGCCGCTTGACGCTCAATGGTCATATTTTTATGGATAAAGCCGATACCGCCTTCTTGCGCTAATGCAATGGCAAGATCGGATTCTGTCACAGTATCCATTGCTGCCGAAACCAAAGGAATATGGAGCGTAATATCGCGGGTTAACTTAGTTTCAAGCTCGGCTAAATGTGGCAACACAGTTGAGTGGGCAGGTACAAGAAGTACATCATCAAAGGTAAGAGCTTCCTGAATAATACGCATAATAGGGAATCACCTTGCAGATAAAATAGCGGAAAAACAAAGCGGAATTATAACAAACATATTAAAGATGGAACAATAATTGAATAATTAGAATTTCTAGATCTCGAGCTAAAACGATAAAGAGTTGTTACTTTTGTTATGAAAACGCCATTTTTGCAGGTCAATTAAAGTTTTTCGCGCCATTTCAATAAGTTGCCTTTTAAAAGGTTCACTCAATCCTCATACATCGAATTAAGGAAAAGTTATTGTTGAAATTGCTTCTAGCTCTTCAAGTCCTGCCAGTTTTATGATGATCTTCCAGATAACAACAGCATTTGGTTTGATCAACTGCGCTGAGCAAAATGCCTAGAGTAACCCCTAATGCTCCTGATAAACTTTATCTAACTTATACCAACGCTCAACGATAGGAATTTTCGTGTTAAAGCCTGTTTTGCAACCTCAAAAGCCTTCTCCAATCAAAGCCTTAACGGTTTCTCAATTGAACCGACAAGTAAAAGGTCTTTTGGAAGGTCAAATCAGTAGCGTTATTTTAGAAGGAGAAGTCAGCAACTTTATTGCCGCGGGATCGGGTCACTGGTATTTCAGTTTAAAAGATTCGCAAGCTCAAGTTCGATGCACCTGTTGGAAAGGACGCAATCAAGCATTTAATTTTAGGCCTAAGGACGGCGATGCTATTTTGGTAAGAGCCAAAGTCACTTTGTATGAAGCGCGCGGTGAATATCAACTCACCGTTGAAACTATGCAGC
>JBFHSP010000249.1:0-4046 GCA_041591085.1 Kangiellaceae bacterium
GTATACACATCGTTGATGTCTAAGTACTGAAAAAACTCATCGGGCAAATTAAATAGCTTTAAGCCTTTTTGCTCTGCCAGCATAAATGTAAAGCGTATCGAAGACACATCGCTTACATCAAGCCAACGTGCATCAAATCGATTTGGCTTATCACTTTCTTGGTGTACCTGAGAGGTAACCTTTGGAGCTCTTTTCCCTTGTGAAAGCGGTTTTAGATTATCTTGATTAGATGAGCTTAAAGACTTAGAAATCAACGCAGTATTCGGCTGTTCAATTTCAACCACTTGCTTATTTTTTATATGATAAAAATAGGCGCCGAACATCAGTGCCAATAGAAGAGCAATAAAAACTTTACGGCTTTTAGGCATGATTTATTGTTCGCTAATTCTCTTTAAGTTTTGCAAGCCCGCTTCGAAGTCTGGACCAAGCATGTCATCTAAAAAGAAAATGAAATAACGACCGACAATGTCATTACCCATATCACCGGCATCACTCCAAGTGACTGTAGTTTTACCATTTTCTTCGATAAAGGTCATAGTGCCTACACTGCTCATACCCATGTCTGGAAATTCAAGCAAATATTGAATTTTTTGATTAGGCATAAGCGCGGTTAATGTCATACTGCCATTACCTTGAGATTCGCTTTCCCAACTTGATTTATGATTAAGTTCAAACGCATTACCAGAGTAAAACACTTTCATGTTGGGATCTCGTTCAAACCAAACGCCCCAACTTTTCCACTTTTCAAAATCACCGACAAAAGAAAATACATGCTCGGCAGAAGAGTTAATAGTTATTTGTCGTTCAACTTTGTAGGTCGAAGTTAAGGTAAATCCTACAACGACAAGAGAGACGATCAGACCTATAAAAAAAATGACCGCACTTTTTAATATTTTCATGTTGTTTCCTTATTGTTATTTTGAGTGTAGTTGACTTAAGGTTTCGGCAATCTCACCCTAAGCATGTTGTTATTGATGATAATCGCATTTTCTTCAATGCGCTCTAAATACCACGCATTTTTTATTTGATCGTTTTCTTGTTTAAGATCTCCACCAACAAAAATAAATCGCTGACTAGCGTCAGCTGAATAAACGTGCGCTTCATAAATAACTTCCTTAGTCATCATTAATTCTATATCCGTTAACTCATTCAACTCTTTAATCGGTAAGGATTGATTAAGGTCTGATGCTTGTGGTTTATGTTGGCTTTTGGTACCCGTTGCTTGATTATTTAAGGCTGACTCAGAATTTAATGAGGCTTGCTGAGCGGCTGAATCATCTTTTTTTAGTTTAAATGTTTCCAGATAACTAACCGATTTGGGGTCAGTTTCGCTAGACTTGTTTGCGGTGGTTGCTGAATCAGGCAGGATATTATGCTCGGGCGTTTTGATAGACGTATTTTGAGTGTTTGTTGCACTATTTAGACTGTTAGTAACAACACTACCTTTTAATTCGATTGCTTCATTAGTTTGATGATTCTGATTAAAAAGAACCAATAGAATCACCAGCAATAACACTACAATCATTCCCAATAATGCAATGATCCAAACGGTAGATTTTGGTGTTATTGGATTTGATGAAATTTTGTCTTCATCGAGCGGTGCTTCAATCATAGAATCAATGTCATCATTTTTAGATTCTGATTTGTTCAATGCGTTAAGCAAAATGGACATTATGTGATCCTATCGTGAAAAATTATTTTTTAACTACTGTAAGGTTACTTGTTGTAACGTTGGTAGCGCGGCAATGGTGGCAGAGTTTAATTGAACTAATGTGTTCATACCGGCTATACCATCGGCCTCTATATTTTTACGTGTTTGAAAGTCCATAAGCAGATCTTGCAAGTAAGCATCAAATGGAGCGTTATCGGCAATCTGTTCTTCAGGATATAAAAACTGTAGCCGCTCAACCAGCCAGCGTACGCTGATCCCTTCATCCCCCAATTTCATGGCACGATCATATCCGGGCGGTGCTTGCCATAACATTTGATATTGTCGCGACCAATATCGTAATAGCTCCGAAGTTGGTAACCAGACTTTTTCGGCATTGAATTCAATTTCGCTGTGATCTTGTTTTATTTGATGAAGCGTTACCCACGCAATTTCACCTTGCAAGTTTTCTAAACGTAAATTTACCGGACGATTAAACTGAACAATATTGCTCCATTGCTCAAATCCTTGCTCACATTTAAGTCGGTAGTTAATAGCTGTTTGACAAAAGTTTCCATCCCGTACTTTTTGATAGTTAAAGCCCCAGCGCTGCGCTAATTGCGACTCAGCTTTGCTTTGAATAAGGTTTCGGTGCCAAATACCGGTTAATAGATCGTGATTAATTAATGGTGGCTGTTCTGCAATCTGAGAAGGAATATTGGCTTGCGTTGAACTGACCTCTAACGGTTTTGGGCTAGAACTTTGGACAATAGAAGTATTTGTGTTCGGTGTTCCTGTTTGCCCAAGGCTATAACCCAAAAACAACACGATCAACACACTAGCAGAAATAGCCGATGCTTTTTGCCATGGCAGCAAGGTTTGCCAGCGAGAAGGTTGTGATTCTAGTGGAGCCACTTCTTGATGACTGGCACGTAAATGTTTTTCAGTTACTTGGCTACTATCAGCAGAAAAAGCGGCCATCATGGCACGATCACAAAGATTATTAATTAGTCTAGGAATGCCATTGGATAACACAAAAGCCGTACGTATAGCTTGTTTGCTAAAAATTGTTTTTTGAGCACCCGCAATACGAAGCCGGTGAATGATGTATTGTGAGGTTTCGTCTTCATTGAGTGGACGCAAGTGATAACGCGCGGTAACCCTTTGAGCCAACTGACGTAACTCTTTGCGGGCTAACAATTTTTGCAGTTCTGGTTGACCCACCAAAATAATTTGCAGCAGTTTACGATTATCGGTTTCTAAGTTAGTTAGAAGCCTGATTTGCTCGAGCACTTCTGGGGCGAGGTTTTGCGCCTCATCAATCATTAAAACCACATTTTCATGATCTTGTTGGCACTGCAACAAAAAGCGGGTCAAATTATCGGTGAGTTGCTTAAGACTCATGTGCTCTTGATTGTAATCAATACCTAGTTCATCACAAATAGTGGCCAGTAACTCAATACCGTTGAGCATTGGGTTTAAAACAAAAGCCAAGCGAGTGTCTTGAGGCAGCTTTCTCAAAATTTGACGGCAAATGGTGGTTTTTCCGGTGCCTACTTCGCCGGTTAACAGAACAAAGCCTGAGCCTTCGCGCACTCCATAGGCCAAGTGTGCCAAGGCTTCTTTATGTCTTTGTGACATAAATAAAAAGCGTGGATCTGGCGCAATCGAAAATGGCTTATCTTTAAGGCCAAAAAATTTTTCGTACATAATTTGGTTATCGTGTGTTCAAATCTGTCCCGATTATATACCCGTTCTACTTGAAGATGCATATTTCAGTACAACGGGTATAGGTCTGTGGCCAAATGCGAAGAGAACACTGTGTTTCTTTCACCACAATTTGATAAAGTGAGACCTAAATAAGCTGTTTATCTTAAAAAAGAACTTGCTATGGCAAAAATTTATCTAGTAGGTGGGGCTGTGCGCGATGAGCTTTTGAGTCGCGAAGTCACCGATAGAGATTGGGTAGTGGTAGGTGCTGATCCTCAAACTATGATCGATCAAGGGTTTAGCCCAATTGGAAAGGATTTTCCGGTATTTTTACATCCTAAAACCAAAGAAGAATACGCCTTAGCTCGTACTGAGCGCAAAGTGGCCGCAGGGTACGGAGGCTTTCAATTTTATACCGATCCTACAGTAACGCTAGAGCAAGACCTTGCTCGTCGCGATTTAACCATTAATGCCATTGCTAAATCAGAACAGGGTGAATTGAAAGATCCTTTTAATGGTGTCGCAGATATTAAAGCCAAGCTGCTTCGGCATGTCTCAGAAGCGTTTGCTGAAGACCCTTTAAGAGTTTTAAGAACCGCCCGTTTTGCGGCGCGATTTCATCATTTGGGCTTTAGTATTGCAGAGCCAACACTTAAATTGATGCAGCAAATTGTAGCTAGCGGCGAGA
>JBFHSP010000250.1:0-3999 GCA_041591085.1 Kangiellaceae bacterium
AATGTTTCAAAATATGAATCCAGGAAAATCTAAACGTCGTAAAATGAAAATCAAAGACGCACTGAAGCTGGTACGTGAAGAAGAAGCAGAAAAACTAATTAACTTAGATGATTTAAAAAACATGGCGGTTGAAGCGGTTGAGCAAAACGGCATTGTGTTTTTAGATGAAATAGACAAAGTAGCCAAACGCCAGGAAACTTCTGGCGGTGATGTATCGCGCGAAGGCGTTCAACGCGATTTGCTGCCTTTGGTTGAAGGCTGCACCGTAAGTACTAAATACGGCATGATTAAAACCGATCATATTTTGTTTATTGCATCGGGCGCGTTCCATCTTTCAAAGCCATCGGATCTTATTCCAGAATTACAAGGTCGATTACCGACTCGGGTAGAACTTAACGCGCTGAGTGTTGACGATTTTGTTCGGATATTAACAGAACCCGATGCATCATTAACCAAGCAGTACAAAGCACTTTTGGCCACAGAAAACCGCACAATTGAATTCACTGAAAACGGTATTCAACGCCTTGCTGAAATTGCTTGGCAAGTAAATGAGCGCACCGAAAATATTGGGGCACGTCGCTTGCAAACGGTTATGGAAAAACTGTTAGAAGAAGTGAGCTTTACTGCATCTGAAAGTGATGAATCTATTACCATTGATGCGGCTTATGTTAACCAGCAACTTGGTGAACTGGCTGATGATGAAGATTTAAGTCGGTTTATATTGTAAGTTTATTCAAGTAGTCCATTTGTTAATAAAAATTCCTGAGTCTGTTCCTTCTCCCTTTTGGGAGAAGAGTAGGATGAGAGATAAAACAAGTTTGCCTAACTAATTATTTGCTTATCATTACTGAAAATAGTGAGATTCCAGCTTTTTTATAGTAGCCTCGATTCTTAGGTTAGTACTTAAGAATCCGGGCTACGCTGGCTGAATTAATCCTCAAGACCAATTTAGTTATTGATAATAAAAAATTGACAGTAGTAAACGCAAGCAATTTAAATTTAGCTTGCTTGATGATCAACACCACGTTTATTTGGAATTTTTAAAACGGCTTGAGCACCTTCAGAATCGGATCTATTTTCCAAATTAAACGATCCTGAGTGATTCAACATAATTTGACGAGATAGTGCTAACCCAATACCTGAGCCTTGATTTTTAGTTGTGTAAAAAGGCACAAATAAATTTTGAGGGTTACTTACTCCTGGCCCACTATCGATGATCTTAATTTCAGTAAAATCTGATTCACTTTTCCATTCAATAATAATGGGCTCGTGTTTTTTATTTTGCATTGCTTCATCTGCATTTTTCAAAATATTAATAACCACTTGCTCAAGCTGAGAAATGTCGGCATATAAACAGATGGAGTCATCTCCTTGTAATTGAATGGTTCTATCGCCAAACAAGGGTTGAATGCGCGATAAAAAATCATGTAATCCAAATGATTGCAAACTCGGTTTTGGTAAATAGGCTAATTGACTATAAGCTCCAATAAACTTCGACAAATTGGTTGAACGCCGCTGAATGATACTAAGCCCCTCCTCAAACGACGCGCCATCTATTTGTTGTGATTGAAACCGCTTGAGTAATGAATTTGAAATGCTCGAAATAGGTGCCAACGAATTGTTGATTTCGTGACTTAAAACCCGCAATAAACTTTGCCAAGATTGTCGCTCTTTCTCACGCAAATAGCGCTCTGCTGGAGTTAATAGATACAGTGTACAAAAGTGATCTTCAAAAACAAACTGATCTACCATAACCATAAATTCTTGGGGTTGTCCCTCAAGCACGATTGAAATTAAAGGTTCTGACGTTAAAGACTGAATTGATTCTAAGTGTAAGCTGTGCAAAGAGACTTTTACATTAAGTTCAATTTTAAACTCTTTTCTAAACTTTTCATTTGATAAAACCACATCGCCATTAGCATCAACTCCAATCACCAACATATCCATTCTGTTGACAATAGTTTCTAATAATATCTGGCTTTGATTAACCTTTCTTTGCTGCAAATCCAAAGTAGACGATAATTTATTTATGAGCTTGATTAGATCTTCAAAATCTAGGTGCTCTTCTATTCTTGCTCGCATGTTGTAGTCGCCTTCAATCAACGACTCAATTACATTAGTCAGCACTTGGACTCTACGAGTACTTTTAAAATAGTTATGTCCAATTAAAAATAAAGTAATTAACAACAGGCTAATCGCTGCAAATAACACTAAATAAGTTGATAGTTCTAACCAAATTAAACAAGCAATGGCTAAAATATAACTCGGTAAAAAGACTAAAAATATGATGAGTGATTGTTGCAGCAAAAAGGACAGAGGCTTATGTTTTACCAACATGAATTACGACTCTAAGCCATATTTAGATGCGCGACGATAATAGCCGCTTCGACTGAGCCCCAAAGATTTTGCAGTTTCAGTGACATTACCTTCAAAGCAGGCTAATCGATGCTCAATCGCTTTGCGATTAATCTCATCCAACGTTCCCTGCTCGAACCAATCCGTATCCACCGAGCTTTGTTTGGTAAACATAGGGTTTATATTTTGCTCGGCTGCCACTGTCATTAAACCCAAGTGCTTCAATAACAACTCAGGTCCATCGCATACATACACGGCTCTTTCCATAACTTGCTTTAACTCTCGCACATTTCCAGGCCAATGATAAGTCAGCAACGCTTTACCCGCCTCCTCAGAAATGCGTATTGTTTTTAAACCCTTCTCAGCCATGGATTTTTCAATAAACGCTTGCGCCATTGGGATAATATCTTCTTTTCGATCACGTAGTGCCGGAATATGAATCTCAACGGCATTGATCCGATAAAAAAGATCTTGCCTGAATTCATTGCGTTGAATTTTGGTTGGCAAATCTGCATTGGTTGCACTAATCAATCGCACATCTGCAAAACGAGTTTGACTGCTGCCGACCGGTTCATATTGCTTTTCTTCAAGCACTCTCAACAATTTAGCTTGCTGTGATAAAGGTAAATTAGCAATTTCATCCAAAAAAAGTGTGCCTTGATCCGCCATTTCTAATCGCCCCATCCGATGATTCTTCGCATCGGTAAAAGCGCCCTTGACGTGGCCAAACATTTCACTTTCAAATAAAGCCTCAGGCACTGCGCCCATATTAATTGAAACAAAGGGTTCAGATTGACGTTTGGATGATTGATGGATCAAAGATGCCAGTAAACTTTTTCCGGTACCATTTTCGCCAGTCAGTAAAATATTCAAATCAGATTGAGCAAACTGGGTCAGTTTCTTTATGGTTTGTTTCATCAATGTCGATTCTGCAATTAATTCAGATAATGGACTCTGAAATAAACTTTGGGTTAACAAGTGATTGTGATGTGCCAACCTATTTGAACGCTTTTTTAACGCAACCGTCGAAAGCTGGCTTTCGATAGCATGAAGAAAATGCTCGTCATTCCAAGGTTTTTGAATAAAGTCAGACGCACCGAGTTTTAAAGATGTGACGGCTAAGTCAACATTGGCCCATCCGGTCATAACAATCACGGCCGTATCAGGGTATTGACTGTGAAGAACTTCTAATAGCGACAGCCCCTCTTTTCCCGATGTGGTGTCTTTGGAATAATTCATATCCAATAACACCAAATCCCAGGCTTTTTTTCGTAACATAGAAATAAAGTCGCTGGGATTTGAAACCCACGTAAGATCGTGACGCTGCGAGTCCAACAAATAGGTTAAGCTGACAAAAATATCCTGATTATCGTCAGCAACTAATATTTGATATTGCCCCATGGCTACCTTATTCCAGTCATCAAGTAACTATTCAAAACGAATAGCATGCGCTGGTTCTAACCGCACTGCATAACGGGTAGGAATATACACTGCGCACAAAACTATCAAAGTAAGTCCAACACTTACCAAGGCCGCTAAGATAACATAGAGTGACCAAGGGATCACTCCAAGCGTAAATCCATGAAACACAAAAGCAATAACGCCAAAGAGCGAAACACTGATAGCCATGCCGACAAAAACTTG
>JBFHSP010000251.1:0-3969 GCA_041591085.1 Kangiellaceae bacterium
ATTAAAACGCAGCAAATGAGTATTCAGGAAAGCGCGCAAATGGTAGTGGATTATTTAAAGCAGAAGGCGTTGATTGGATGACCTATTACGATGTTTTTAACGGCGATGCTGATGGTATTTGCTCATTAATCCAATGGAGGAAATGTTTCCCCATTGAACAAAGTGAACAGATTTTAGTTACAGGAGTCAAACGCGACATTCAATTAGTGCAACAAGTAAATCCAAAAATTAAATCTTCAATCGCGATTTTTGATATTTCCTTTGATAAAAATGTTGAAGATGTGAAAAGGCTTTTGGATGATTATCATCGCATTGATTATTTTGATCATCATAAAGCGGATAATTTATTTGAGCATCCACTTTTACAAGCCACGATAAATCTAGCTGCAACCACATGTACTGCGTTATTGGTCAGTGAGCATTGTAGCAGAACTCATCATCTATGGGCGATTGCAGCGGCTTTTGGTGATGGTCTAGACTCTGTAGCGATTGAACAAAGCGAATCTCTTGATTTAAGCAAAGAAGAAATGAGTCTGTTAAAAGAATTTGGCGTTTTGATTAATTACAACGGATACGGCTCTAGCACTGCTGACTTGTGTGTTCACCCTGCCGATTTATATAAAAACTTAAGTCAATATGAAACGCCATTAAATGCATGGAATGATCCCTTATCTGCAATTCATAAATTAAAAAAGAGGTATAAACAAGATCTAGCAAAAGCAGAGCAATCGACTCCTATTTTAAGCAGCGAAAGCGTGATCGCAATAAAGCTTGAGGATGCCGCATGGTCGCGAAGAATTAGCGGTACTTTTGGAAATATTTTAGCGGCAAACAATGAAAACAAAGCGATTGTGATTGTGACTGATAATAGCTATGGCAGTTATACTATCAGTTTGCGGGCGCCAAGAACTCAGCAGCACAGTGCGGCTGATATCTGCTCGCAGTTTCCAACTGGAGGTGGGCGCGCTGGTGCCGCAGGGGTCAATGAACTACCAAAACAACAATTAAATGTTTTTTTGCAGGCCGTCGAAGCTTGTTATTAATAGGTTTTTATTCAAAATGCTGATTACTATAAAGTAGAATGCAATGAAGTCCGAATAAGTTGTCTCCAAGGGTTTAACCACAGAGAGCGCATACCAAAAAAAAAATTATTTGAGAATAAAACATGCACGAATTACTCAATAAACTTGAACTTTGCAAAAACACATTATGTAATCGCTCATTAATTGAACTGTTAAACGATAGTGATCGAGTGAATCACCTGACGTTTAAAAGTGATGATATTATTATTGATGCAGCTAAAAATCACATCGATGCTCCCACGCTTAAACATTTGATCGAATTGGCAAAGTCCAAAGATTTAAAAGTAAACATTGATAAACTGTTTTCTGGCGATTTGGTCAACTTAACTGAACAGCGACCAGCATTGCATCCATTGCTAAGAAGCGCTAGCTCCGAACATCCGTTACACCCAGAAGTTCAAAATGAAAAAGAGCGACTGATAGCTTTTGCTGAAAAAGTAAGACGAGGCGAACTTTTGGGAACAACTGATCAAGTCATCGATACTATTGTCAATATTGGTATTGGCGGTTCCGATTTGGGGGCGCAGTTAGTCTTTGATGCATTCGGAAGTAAGAAGCAATCGAATATCAAGATTCATTTTTTAAGCGATGTCGATTACACTCATCTGGCTAATTTGATGGCGCAACTTAATTTGGAACGCACACTTTTTATTTTGTGTTCAAAATCATTTGGCACCATTGAGCCACTGACTAATGCCGAATATGTGATCGGTGAATATCAAAAAACACTGGGAGAAAACGCTTGGCAACAGCATTTTGTTGCGGTTTCTTCGAAGGAAACGGCGATGACAAAATTTGGAATATTAAAACCGCATCAGTTTTTAGTTTGGGAAAGTATTGGTGGCCGATATTCGGTTTGGTCATCTATGAATTTAATTTGCCGCATTGGTTTAGGTAATGATGTGGTGGATGAGTTTCTTGCTGGCGCCAATCAGATGGATGAGCATTTTCGTAGCGCCGATTTTTCAGAAAATCTACCGGTGTTGCTGGCGCTTATTCAATACTGGAACATTCATTGGATGCATCATAAAACTTTTATTTCTCTTACCTATAGTCACGCGCTCAATCTATTTCCGAGTTATCAACAACAATTAGAAATGGAAAGTAATGGAAAATCGATTGATAGAGATGGTAATCCTATTGACTATATGACTTGTCCTTTTGTGTTTGGTCAATTAGGGCTGAATGCTCAACACTCTTTTATGCAACTGGTTCACCAAAGCAATCATGATTCTTATATTGAGTTTTTCGCGGTTCCTGACAAGAATGTTTCATTTGAGAAAGATATTGCCTATCGCAATTGTTTGGCGCAGTCTCGGGCGCTTGCCATTGGTGAAGCCCAATCAGCCACACCGCATCATAGGGTAGAGGGAAATAATCCGAGCACCACCATCGTGTTAAAAGAGATAAGTCCGAAAAACTTAGGCCAGCTCGTGGCACTGTATGAACATAAGGTTTATGTACAAAGTGTGCTTTGGAATATTAATCCTTTTGATCAGTTTGGGGTTGAGCTTGGGAAAAAAATAGCCAGCAATTTGCGGTTAGAATCTCTTAATGATGAGCATATAGATGCTTCAACTAAGCAATTGATTAAGCTGCATTTCGATGAATAAAAATAGATTACGTTTCGGAGATTTGGAGTAATCCTTCTGCATGTGCCCAAGCTTTAACCGCACTTAGGTCAAACTCCCACTGGTTGTTGATGCCGCCTGACTTCAACACTGGCATGCCCAGTTTTATCCAATTATCGAGTTGTGCTCGGTTAATATCTAGAGCGAGTGTGAGCTGATACTTGCCATTAATTTTATCACTCCAAAAAGCGTTTTCTGTACCTTCTTTATTTTGTCCACGTCGTTTGCCTTGACGTAAATAATTGGATGTTCTCATGGCAAGCTCCTACGACCGAGCTAAAATGCGGCCTGTTGTTTAAAAAATAGACTGAATTTAAGGTTGTTTCCAATTTAAAGTGATAATTTCTAGTTTTATAGACAGTGATCTCTTGGTTAAAATTCCGTAATCATTTGGTATTATCGAAGTAAGGTTATTAACAATTTGTCTGGCTCTGGTGTAAACTAGCGCGCTCAGTTACAGGGCTCGTTGCTTATTAAGCAACTTATCAAGACAACATGACTGACAGGCAAGCTGCTACACTTTTAATATCTAATCGTTATAGATAAAGAGCTATTCAGCACAAAAAATATTAAATCGATGCAAAGTAAAAGAGACTTCCAATGAGTGATGTAAAACCAAAAAACTTTATTCGCCAAATAATTGATGCCGATTTAGATTCTGGAAAGCATCAGCAGGTCATCACTCGATTTCCGCCCGAGCCTAATGGTTTTTTACATGTGGGCCATGCCAAATCAATTTGCTTAAATTTTGGTATAGCTAATGATTACACCGGTGTGTGTAACTTAAGGTTTGACGATACTAATCCTGCTAAAGAAGAGGCCGCTTATGCTGAAGCCATTGCTGAAGATGTAAAATGGCTTGGCTTTGAATGGAACGGAGAGATCCGCCATGCCTCCGACTATTTTGAAAAGTTGTACGACTACGCCGTTGAGTTAATCCAAAAAGATTTGGCTTATGTCGATGAGTTAACTCCTGAGCAAATTAGAGAATACAGAGGTACTTTTGAAGTGCCAGGTAAAGACAGCCCATTTCGTAATAGACCGGTCGAAGAAAGCCTGACGTTATTTGCCAAAATGAAAGAGGGTGCTTTCAAAGATGGCCAAATGTGTGTTAGAGCAAAAATTGACATGCAATCACCGAATATTAATATGCGTGATCCGGTGATTTATCGGATCAAACATCAAGCACACCATCGCACCGGCGATGCTTGGTGTATATACCCAATGTATGACTTCACTCATTGTATTTCGGATGC
>JBFHSP010000252.1:0-3965 GCA_041591085.1 Kangiellaceae bacterium
GCTTTACTTTACTTAGCACAACGCTTGCTCTCCTAATAGACAAACTTTTGAGTTCACCCTTTGATTTTAAATGATAAGTCTTTTTGATACTTAATTAGAGCATTAATCAATTACTTTGTTAACAATACGAAGCACAATCACAGCAATCACAGCAATCACAGGGACATATATGAACACCTCTCCGGTTGCAAGGACTTTCAATGATGAGATATCGGCTGCTGACATATATCCGGCTTATTGATGACTCTACTTTGAAAGTCTAGCCCTGATGAGATCCGCACCTTGCTTTCTTAACACCCACTCGGCTTCAAAGAGCCTTGTCCCGTTTTAGAATGAAGCAAGGTCGGAAAACCTGTTGTTTCATCATCGCTTTTGCATTTTCCAGAAAGGAAATTTCAAATCCTCAAGTAAAATTAATTTTTCAGTTTGTTGTTGAGTTAAGCCACTTGCCTAAACTCAAATTCAGTTTTGTTAGTTAATATTGCCCAAACAATTCTTGCAAGCTTGTTGGCTAATGCAACCCATGCTTTTGGCTTTCCACTTCGTTGTGCGACATTCTCAGCCCATTGCATTAATCGATGCTCTCTATTCTTGCAGCGGGTAAATGCCGCTCTCGCACCATGAATAAAGAGTGAACGAAGCGTTCGATTGCCGCGTTTGCTGATCTTACCCATAAAAGACTTCTCGCCACTGGCATATTGTCTTGGAGTTAAACCAAGCCATGACGCAAATTCACGACCGCTTTTAAATTGTGTAGCTGAGCCAACGGATGCAATGACATTTGAACTGAGAATTTTACCGATCCCAGGAACCGTTTGTAATCGATGATAATCCTCATTGTTACTAGCTATCAGTTCTATTTGCTTTTCATCTTGTTTGATTTTTTGAGTCATTGATTTTAATTCTTCGTTGAGCTCCGCAATAAGTTGCCTAGCGATAGGCGATAACTCATTGTTCGCATCCTCAAGGACATCGGGTAGTTGTTTGGCTATCGTACGAAAACCTTTTGCTATGATAATTCCATACTCACTGAGCAGCCCTCTAATTTGATTAATAAGGCCTGTTCTATTACGAACACGGCGCTCTCGAACTCTATGAAGCGACTGTAAATCTTGTTGTTCAATTGTTTTTATCGAAACCCACTTTACGTTGGGTCTAGTTGCCGCTTCTGCAATCGCCAGAGCGTCATTACAGTCATTTTTGTTACCCCGAACAAAAGCTTTTACAAACTGAGCCGGAATAGCGCCAACTTCAAATCCGTGCGATTGAAATTTTCTTCCCCAATAGTTAACGGTGTAACAGGACTCCATCACAACTTTTTGCGGTTTAAGTTGTAAAACTGTCTTCAGTAATTTACTGCGATTCACTTTTTTATTCACAATCGCTTTACCGGCCTGATTGATACCACAAACTTGGAAAGAATTTTTTGCCAAATCGATTGATACTAGCTTAATATTCATGATGAACACCTCTTCTGTTTACTTTAGATTTTCACCTTAAGTATGGCGCAATATGACGCCGATTAAAGGAGAGGTGTTCATCCCATCACCCACATCTTCTCACAAGTTTATTGAGTAATCGCTCATACCATTGATTTATCTTTACAACTAAAACAACGATTCCATTGCTTGCTCTTGGGCAACGGTGTCTAAAATCCAATTTCTAAAGGCTTGAATTTTCGGTCGTGTCGCCCACTCTTCTGGGCACACTAGGTCATATTTAAAATCACTCGGCAATACAATATCGAAAGGGCATACCAATCGACCCGCTTGAATATCGGCTTGTACCAAAACGTTGTGGCCAAGAGCCACTCCCTGACCATGAATGGCCGCCTGCATCACCATACTAGAGTGAGAAAACACTGGGCCTTTGGATAGGTCAGCACCCTTAACCCCAGCCAATTTCAGCCATTGGCGCCATTCTTCGGTGGAAGCATCGTGCAGTAAAATATGGTGTTTTAGATCGCTTGGATCTTTGAGGGGCTTTGAACCTTTTAGTAAATCGGGTGAGCACACCGGCAGCAAAAACTCACTCATTAGAGTTTCGGAATACATACCGGGGTAGTCACCTTTTTCATAATAGATAGCGACATCGATGTCTTCTTGTAGAAAGTCCACTTCTCGGTCGGAAGCTTTAAGCCGCACCTCTATTTCTGGGTGCTGTTCATTGAACTTAGATAATCTTGGAACCAGCCAAACAATCGCAAAGGTCGGTACAACACTGATGTTGATGGCTCCTGCGGCCCTTTGAGTTTTAATTTGCTCGGTTGCAGCCGCAAGTTTTTCAAAAATATCTCTGATTTTGGGGGCAAATAACTGACCTTGATCGGTCAATAACAATTTGCGATTTTTTCGGATAAATAAAGGAAAGCCCAAAAACTCCTCTAAGGCTTTAATTTGGTGAGAAACTGCGGCCTGTGTCACAAAAAGCTCTTCTGATGCTTTGGTAAATGAGAGGTGTCGTGACGCGACTTCGAAGGCTCTTAAGCTATTTAAAGGGGGTAATCGGCGACTCATGAATCATCCATTAGATATTCTAATGCGAAACATTATAAATGATCGTTTGAATCACTCAAGCAAAATCCATACTATGCGCACCGAAGCCGAGGGATGGCCTTAAAGCAAAGTCATCAGGCGTTCAAAACGGTCGAAAGACCAACCGAATACCGTAAGGTTTTCACCAGTCGATGGAATGAGGTTTTCACCATGAAACAGTCTGCAAGAGTTTTATTGGTAACCCTGTTAGCCGCTGCTAGCGCAACTTCAGTAGCTAACGAAGTTTCAGTTTTAGCCTTCAGTCCTAAAATTGAGCTTCAAATGAGTCAGTTAAAAGCTGAAGCAATAGTTGGAGTTTCTTTGCAAATTGAAAGAAGCTTCAAACAGAACTCAAGTTTTTACTTGGGTGAAGTGACACAACCAGCCGCAGAAATGCAAGTGGTTAGTTTGAACAAAGTGGTTTATACCGAACCCACTTTTGAAATTGAATTTAATCAAGCAGATTAGTCTGCTTTGATGAAACGAATTTGAGGCTTTGATTTTTTCAACGTCCCAAGTGATTGAGTGAGTTACTCTAGTTTATCTGTCCCAACAGTGATTAATTAGCGTAGTCAGAGCAAGTCCTACCCCTTTTGGTCCTATCTGGCTCGGCTTATTGCTAATATAAGGCTTGCACTTTGCAAGCCTTTTTTTTTATCTTATCCATTCTAATCTATCTTTAAATACAGTGAACATGCAGCAAGCACAAACTACCTCAAACATTGTCATGTGTATGCCTAAGCACTTTGGCTTTAATGAACAAACCGGCGCAGACAATGAATTTCAGCACAAGCCCGAGCAGTCAGCTGAACAAATCAAAAAGCTAGTTGCAGCTGAATTCGATGCGGCGGTCAATACCATAAGGCAAGCAGGCGTTCACGTTTCCATCCTGTCGCATCCCGATGAACTAATTGTTCCCGATGCGATATTTCCAAATAATTGGTTTACAACCAGTGCTCAGGGCACATTGGCTATTTTTCCAATGAAAACCCCAAACCGGCAAAAAGAAGTAGTTCCAGAAGTCCTTTCAGATCTGTTAAAAAGCGAGCACTTTGAAATTAAACAAACTCAATTTGTTGAAACAACTGAAGAAAACGTTGCATTAGAAGGCACCGGTTCGATTGTGTTCGATCATTTATCTAAAACTGCATTTGCCGCCATTTCAGAGCGATGCCATTTAGCCAGCTTTGAAAGCTACTGTAAAAACATTGGTTATCGGCCTGTGGATTTTACCGCAACCAGCTCTAACGGCATGCCGATTTACCATACCAATGTGGTGATGAGTGTTGGCAGCCAATTAGCCGTAATTTGTGGCCGAAGTTTAGGTGACAATGAGAGCCGCGTGATTGATGAGCTACAACGTATTGGAAAAACGGTTGTTAATATTTCTATGGAGCAAATGGAAAACTCTTTTTGTGGAAATATTATCGA
>JBFHSP010000253.1:0-3953 GCA_041591085.1 Kangiellaceae bacterium
ATGGCCGACTTAGAAGAAAAGCTTAAACAAGCCAAGCAAGATAACGCTCGCAATATTTTAATTGCAACCGACGGTGTATTTTCAATGGATGGTTACATTGCAAACTTAAAAGCAGTTTGTGATTTAGCTGACCAGTACGGCGCTTTGGTGATGGTTGATGATTCTCACGCGGTCGGTTTTGTCGGTGAAAATGGTCGTGGAACGCATGAATACTGTGGTGTTATGGGGCGAGTGGATATTATAACTGGCACTCTAGGCAAAGCTTTAGGCGGCGCGTCAGGCGGATATACTTCGGGTAAAAAAGAAGTGATTGAATGGTTACGCCAACGTTCGCGTCCTTATTTGTTTTCTAACACTTTAGCGCCTGTGATTGCTCAAGCTTCGATTAAAGTGTTGGATATGCTCGAAAGTGGCAACGAATTGCGCGCTAAATTGCGTAAAAACGCCGAGTACTTCAGAGCAAAAATGTCAGCTCTTGGTTTTACCTTACTTGAAGGCGAGCACCCTATTATTCCAGTAATGATTGGTGATGCCGCCCTAGCAAAACAATTTGCCGATAAAATGCTACAAAAAGGTATTTACGTGGTTGGCTTTTCGTTTCCGGTTGTGCCTAAAGGTCAAGCGCGTATTCGAACCCAAATGTCCGCCGCACATGAGCTTCACCACATAGACAAAGCCGTAGCGGCGTTTGAGTCTGTGGGTAAAGAGCTTGGTATTATTTAATTTTAAGTGAGTACACAATGAAAACCCTGACCAAAGCAAAAGCTGAAAAAGGGATCTGGTTAGTTGATCAAGCTAAACCAGAAATGGGCCACAACGACGTTTTAATTAAAATTAAAAAAACGGCCATTTGTGGCACCGATATGCACATTTATAATTGGGACGATTGGTCGCAAAAAACCATTCCGGTTCCCATGGTAGTGGGTCATGAGTTTGTCGGAGAAATTGCCGATATTGGACAAGAGGTTAAAGGCTTTAAAATAGGCGACAGAGTGTCGGGCGAAGGTCATATCACCTGCGGACACTGCCGTAACTGCCGTGCGGGACGCCGCCATTTATGCCGCAATACGTTTGGTGTCGGTGTTAATCGCCCCGGCTCCTTTGCTGAGTATTTGGTGATACCTGCTGAAAACGCCTTCAAAATTCCCGATGATATTTCCGATGATTTAGCTTCTATTTTTGATCCCTTTGGTAACGCCGTTCACACTGCGCTATCTTTCGACCTAGTTGGCGAAGATGTTTTAATTACTGGCGCAGGTCCCATTGGAATTATGGCGGCAGCAGTTTGTCGCCATGTGGGTGCGCGTCATGTTGTTATTACCGATGTAAACGAGTACCGTTTAAATCTTGCGTTAAAAATGGGTGCGACTCGCGCAGTTAATGTAGCAAATCAATCTTTACCTGATGTGATGAAAGAATTAGGCATGACTGAAGGGTTTGATGTGGGCTTAGAAATGTCTGGTGTGCCTCAAGCGTTTCAACAAATGCTAAAAACCATGAATCACGGCGGTAAAATTGCCATGCTCGGAATTCCTCCAGGTGAAACTGCCATTGATTGGAATCTAGTGATTTTTAAAGGTCTTGTGATTAAAGGCATTTATGGCCGAGAAATGTATGAAACTTGGTACAAAATGGTGAGCATGTTACAAAGCGGATTAGATATTTCCCCGATTATTACGCACCGTTTTGGGATTGACGATTTTCAACAAGGCTTTGACATTATGGGCTCAGGTCTGTCGGGCAAAGTCGTACTCGACTGGGGTCAATAATTTAAACATTGGTCAAATAACAAGGCGAATAATGACTTCATCAAACCTAAACTCAATTACTTGGTATTGGAAAGCTTGGTCTGAGCTAACCGTTGATGAAGTTACCGCCATGTTTAAGTTGCGCCAAGATGTGTTTATTGTGGAGCAAGATTGCCCTTTTCACGATATAGATGGCAAAGATGATCAAGCGCTTCACTTATTCGGTTGGGATGGCGACATATTAGTGGCCACTTTGCGCTTATTTGAAAATTATAAGCCTTATCAAAACCAAGCATCACTTGGCCGAATTTGTTCTCATAAAGATTACCGCAGTACCGGTGCGGGCCGAGAACTGGTTCGTCGCGGGGTTGAATACATCGATCAGCACTTGCCCAACCAATCAACTCAAATAGGTGCGCAGCAATACTTACAACGCTTTTATGAAAGCTTTGGCTTTGTTCAGTGCTCAGAGCCATACGATGAAGATGGCATTCAACATATTTTGATGCAACGTAAGGCACATTGTGCGGCATGATTGCCATTGGTCGAATCAATTCTGAGCGAGCCGCAAAAGCGTTTAGAGACTTTTTACGCGCGCAAAAATTTAAAGCTGACATTGAGCATACTCCTTCAGGCTTTACAATTTTGGTTGAAGCCGATGCGCAATCTTTTGCTCAATTCGAACTAGAGCAATTTCTAGCCCATCCAAATCACCCTAAATACATGGCAGCATCCTGGACTGATGGCGATTTACAAACTGATCGACTCAATCAAAACTCACCGTTATTAAAAGACTTTCTAGCTCGTGCTGGAAAGCTCACGCAAATATTAACGGTGATCAGTATCGCTCTAACATTAATGACCTATTTCGGCAAAAACCAAAGTACTTTACTGTTTTTATTTATGCCCGATAAAATTTTACAAGGTGAAATTTGGCGGCTGATCACGCCAATATTTCTGCACTTTTCGGTATGGGGTATTATTTTTTTACACTTATTATTTAACATGATGTGGTTTTGGGATTTGGGCGGAAAACTCGAAAAGTCATTCGGCTCATTATGGTTTGCCTACGCTGTCACCCTTATAGCTCTGATTTCTAACACTGCTCAATTTTTAGTGTCGGGGCCTTATTTTGGAGGTATGTCGGGCGTAGTATTTGGACTGCTCGGATACATGTGGATCAGGGGAGAAATTGATCCCAATCTTGGTTATAAAATAAATAAAAACCTATTGATATTTCTTTTGGTTTGGATGGGATTAGGCTTCACTGGTTTTCTTGGCAGCGTGGCCAATACGGCACACTTAGCAGGATTATTATCGGGCGTGGTACTGGCTTGGTTCGATGTGAAATATTTTAAAATTCTTGCAAAACGGTAACTCTATTTATGACTTTTAAACGCATTTCTATTGAACAAACTTTAAAGCTTATGACTGGTAACTATTGTGTCGCCGATATTCGTGATCCTAATTCATTTGCAATGGGGCACATTGAAAATGCCGTTCATTTAACCAACGACAATGTTCAATCTTTTATTGAATCGAACGATAAAACAACACCGATAATTGTTGTGTGTTATCACGGCAACTCAAGCCAACAAGCCGCCCAAGTGTTAGCGAGTCAAGGCTTTACTGAGGTTTACAGTATGGATGGTGGAATGGAAGCGTGGAAGCTATCCCATCCTGTGGTTACCTCACATGAGTGAATCAACATAAAATGACTGAAAGCAGAGAATGTAAAAACTGCAGCTCTCAAATGAATGGAGAGTTTTGCTCACATTGCGGGCAGAAGGCTGCGTTACCTTTAGATGGTAAACGTATCTTCGGTGATATTTGGTCGCATTTTCTTGATTTAGATTTTGCACTGGTCAGAACTTTTCGCGACTTATCTTTGCGTCCGCATACTTTGATTCAAAGTTATATTGAGGGCCGCCGTAAATTTTATACCAATCCATTTAAGTGCCTGTTTATTTCCGCAACCCTTTATTTTTTGGCCATCAGTTATTTCGATGTAAAAGTTGACTTTCTATCAAAAGACAATGCAAACGAAGAACATGCGCGTTATGTCGCTGCATTAATGAGCTATTTGGTTTTTCTATTTTTGATACCAACGGCGCAGTGCTATAAATGGCTCTTTGGCAATCATCGCATGAGCTATGCGGCCGCTTATGTAAGCGTCTCTTATATTTGGTCTCTATATCTTTTAAT
>JBFHSP010000254.1:0-3950 GCA_041591085.1 Kangiellaceae bacterium
GCGTTTTGTCAGAGGTTTATTTAACCAAACATCCTCATCATAAGGCATTAACTCTTGGGCCAAATGTTTAACCGTTAAAGCGGTTTCTTCAGCACGCTCTCCTTCTGTTAAAGTCACTTGATATTTATCTCTAATAAACCTTGGCAAGTCTGTTCCGAACACACTTCTCCACCAAGCTTCATTATCAGTTATAACCCAGTCAGTAGTGAAGACATTGCTTTCAAGTTGGTAGCTTATTTCTTTTTCTTTTAGATAAGCTTCAATATTTGAGGTTAACTCAGACAAAGAAAGACTCATAAATACACCTGGGTCTTCACTTGCACGATTAATTCGCATACCTTGGTTAACGGCTAAAATTTGAAGAGGTGGCTCATTAATCAGTTCGGGTTGATTAGAATCGATATTCAAATCAGCTATACGATATTGATCTTTTAAACGACTGTTATCGTAATCAGCAGGAACTTCCAGCGGTTTTTCTTGCTTAGCTTTTTTGTAGTCGTTAGTTGGATCGTGAATTAATCCATCTTCACTATATAACCAGCTACAGCCAGATACTGCGCCCACTATTAAGGTCGAAAATGAAATGGTTAAAATTTGGCGCATAGTTTTATTTTGCATATGTGTGACTCAAATTTGTTCAAACAGTGAATTAATAGTTAAACGAGTTCGCTACTTTCGCAATTGATCGATCAGTGGCTGTAGTTTCTCTTGCCCTAACGCCAATGGCGTTAAAGGTAATCTCAAGATATTGTTTATTTTCCCAAGTTGCGAAAGCGCCCATTTTACAGGAATTGGGTTGGCTTCAACAAATAAGTGTTTATGTAATCCTGCTATGGTTTGATCTATGTCTTTAGCTTTATCAGCGTTTCCCAATAATGCTTGCTCTACCATTTCAGCCATTAGCTTGGGGACAACATTATTGGTTACTGAAATCACTCCCTGACCGCCTTTTATGACAAAGTCACATGACGTTTCATCATCACCACTTAAAAAGCTGAAATCTCCTTTAATAGCCGCTTTTAGCTGTTCAAGACGCTCTAGGTCCCCTGTCGCGTCTTTAATGCCGATAATATTTTCATGTTCAGCCAATTTGGCGGTGGTCGCTGTTAGTAAGTCGCAGCCAGTACGCCCTGGTACGTTATACAAAATAATGGGCTTTTTAGAAGCATTAGCTATTTGGGTAAAGTGCTGAAACAACCCTTCTTGTGTTGGTTTTACGTAATAAGGAGTAACCGTCAGAAAAGCGTCAATATCCATCTCATCAAACTGCTTAGTTAATTCAATCGTTTTTTGAGTACCAATGCTTCCATTACCAACAATTAAAAAGAGATTAGCACTTGCCTGATTTACTTCTTCTCTAGCAACCTGAATTAGCGACTTAATCTCTTCAAGGCTTAAAGAAGGTGACTCACCTGTTGTTCCGGCAATAACAATGCCTGATGTGCCCGACTTTATGTGCCATTGAACCAACACGCGAAAGGCTTCTAAATCGATAGCTCCAGATTCTAAGCCCTCTTTTTCCTTAAAAGGCGTTACTATGGCGACAATACTGCCTTTAAGTGCTGCTGAGTTCATGATTACTGCCAAATAATAAAGATGCGGTATGTTACTGGCGTGCTTGCGAGAGTACAAGTCAAGCCGGTCAAACTTTACAAATATCCGTTATAGAAACAAGCGAATACCCTTTTACGACACAATAATCCCCGACGAGTTCCAAGAATTAACAAGATTAATGCGACCTGAACAGAATTTAATCGATTTAATCCCTTATATTTATAAACACGCCATTTCTTTAGAAATTTTTGTCCAACGGGCTTGCTTCAATTTAAGGTTTGAAGTACGGTTTAGATAAAGTTGTACGCCTAACCGTTCTATCAAAATATTAGGTTAAATCTTGAACAATTAAGGACTATTAATTTGCCCGACTCTCCCACTCTTGGAAAAAAAGCGCCCAAGTTTAAATTAAGCGCAACCAGTGACAAAACCCTCAGTCTTACCGATTTCAAAAACCAATACTTAGTCATCTATTTTTACCCTAAAGATTCTACACCCGGCTGCACAACTGAAAGCCAAGGTTTTCGCGATCACTATAAAGCCTTTCAAAAACTCAATTGTGATGTTGTTGGCGTGTCTCGCGACTCTTTAAAAAGTCATGAAAACTTTAAAGCAAAACAGTCTTTGCCTTTTGAACTGTTGTCAGACTCTGATGAAGAAATGTGTAACGCTTTCGATGTCATTAAATTAAAAAAGCTCTATGGTCGTGAATATATGGGCATAGAGCGAAGTACCTTTTTAATCGATACCAAAGGCAAAGTAATTAATGAGTGGCGCAAAGTGAAAGTAAAAGGACACGTTGAGGAGGTTTTAGAAGCTTTACGCCAAGCTGTTTAAACAATGCACCTTCTTACAAACACGCAACGAGGTTAATAGCATGACGAGAAAACGGTTTAAAGGAAAAAGAATTTTTGTATTAGACACCAATGTTTTAATGCACGATCCAACCGCCCTATTTCGATTTGCTGAGCATGATATTTATATTCCCATGGTTGTACTCGAGGAACTCGACGCTGGAAAAAAAGGCGTTTCAGAAGTCGCTCGAAATGTAAGGCAAGTCAGCCGTTATTTAGATGATTTAATGAATGGTGCCTCGGGTGAAGAAATAGCCAAAGGCATAACCTTAGAAGGCAGTATTTACGCCAACGATGAAAAAACCAAGCAAGGGCGTTTATTTTTTCAAACCAAAGAACACCAAGACTCTCTTCCTACTTCACTTCCTGGTTCCAAAGTTGATAATACTATTTTAAATATCGCGCTCAGGCTCAGAGAAAAAAATCCTGAACAGCAAGTCACTCTTGTTTCGAAAGATATTAACTTAAGAATCAAAGCCAAAATAATCGGTGTACATACCGAAGATTATTACAACGACAAAGTACTCGATGAAATAGAACGACTATTTACAGGTACCGCAGAATTACCGAATGATTTTTGGGAAACACATAGCCGAGAAATGGACTCATGGTTAGAAGAAGGTCGAACCTTTTATAAAGTTAAAGGCCCTCTAGTAGCAAACTGGTTACCCAATGTGTTTTTGTTCACCACGAATGAAGATAACTTTCAAGCAGTGGTTCGCTCAATTGAAAAAGATACGGCAGTTATTGAACTTGCAAAAGACTATACCAATCAATCTCATAATGTTTGGGGAATTACTGCGCGTAATAAAGAACAAAATTTTGCGTTGAACTTATTGATGGATCCTGATGTTGACTTCGTATCACTCCAAGGGCCGGCCGGAACAGGGAAAACGCTACTTGCTTTGGCAGCCGCGCTTGAACAAACCATCGAACAAAAAATCTATAAAGAAGTCATAATGACCCGTGTCACAATTTCAGTGGGTGAAGATATTGGGTTTTTACCCGGAACTGAAGAAGAAAAAATGACACCTTGGATGGGCGCACTCATGGATAATTTAGAAGTGCTAGCGCCTGGCTCTACCGAAGATGAATGGGGACAACAAGCCACTCAAGATATCTTACGAAAATGGCTTAAAGTACGCTCACTCAACTTTATGCGAGGCCGAACCTTTTTAAATAAAATATTAATTATTGATGAAGCACAAAACCTCACGCCCAAACAAATGAAAACATTAATAACTCGCGCAGGCCCAGGTACTAAAATTATATGTTTAGGTAACGTTTCACAAATCGATACGCCTTACTTAACCGATACTAGTTCAGGCCTAACCTATGTCGTTGACCGCTTCAAAAAGTGGGAACATTCTGGACACATTACTTTATTAAGAGGTGAAAGATCACGATTGGCTGACTTTGCGTCGGATGAGTTGTAATTCGGTAATAGACTATGAAACTATCTGGGTTAACTCTTAAATCCAAAGGAAAAATCCCGCCGCAGCGGGGTTTTTAACTCTGCTCGGATTAAATACTTGATTCAAC
>JBFHSP010000255.1:0-3949 GCA_041591085.1 Kangiellaceae bacterium
GCGATGGATTTATCTTCAAAATCTAATAAAAAGCGGCGAACCAATTCATCCACCAAAGACGATTTACCCGCACCACCGGTTCCAGTAATTCCTAACACCGGAACGGCCGAGCTATCAGCAATTGATTTAATTTGTTCAAATACTTTTTCGTTGTTTTCTCGATGATTTTCCGCGGCAGATATTAAACGAGCAATGGCGTGATGATCTTTATTGGAAATGCGTGACGCTTCATCTTTGATATTATCACCAGTGGTAAAATCTGCGCGCGATACCAAATCGTTGATCATGCCTTGTAAGCCCATTTCGCGGCCATCGTCGGGTGAATAGACTTTAGTGATACCATGAGCATGAAGTTCTTCAATTTCATCAGGCAGAATAACTCCGCCGCCACCAGCAAAAATTTTGATATGACCACAACCGCGCTCTTGCAATAAGTCATACATATATTTTAAATATTCAACATGACCACCTTGATAACTGGTCATGGCAATCGCTTGAACGTCTTCTTGGATTGCGCAATCGACAATTTCTTGAACAGAACGGTTATGACCTAAATGGATCACTTCGCAGCCAGTACTTTGAATGATTCGGCGCATAATATTGATGGCAGCATCATGACCATCAAATAATGACGCAGCGGTAACTATTCTAACTTTATGCGTTGATTGATAAGGAACCGTTTGATCGGCCATAAACTTCACCTACTGTCTGACTAAGCGTGGATCGTAAATCGCAAACCCTGCCTTGGTAGCGGCTTGCGAACAAATAAGGGCGCAAATTTTACCATTAAACCCCTGAAAACTAAAAAGTTTAGTCATATACGCAATAGTTATCAGACTCGTCCGATGAGCACCTGGGTAAAAATCATAGATTTGAGTTAATAAATAACCTGATCTCGGGATAAAAAAAGCTGAATAAACTGACTAACTAATTTAAAAACAATAAGTTATAGCGACTTTATTTTTCAATTCTTCTAGCTCTGTGGCTAACAAGGCAAATAGGAGAAAGAATAACAGGTTATTTTAAGTCTGTTTAACGCAGTAAGACGCAAAAATAGAGGTATTGAGCGGTTTTTCTTATCCCGAGTTCAGGTTATATAGCCTTAATAGCCAGATACCAGTATCATCACCGGCCTAATTATCGATTAAAGAATACTTATGGGTTTGGGCGAAATATTCTCGTTAGCCAGCGCAGTCGTCTGGGCAATCGCAGTGATCATGTTTACCCGTATTGGTACTCGCCTCCCTCCTTTTGAGCTTAATCTGGCGAAAAACATCATCGGTTGTTTTCTGCTTACCTTAACAGCGCTCCTGCTTGAGTGGGGGCAATGGTTTGAAATGCCTCTCACCGATTGGCTTATTCTTATTTTTAGCGGTGTAATTGGTATTGCCATTGCTGATACTTTGTATATGAAAGCGCTAAACACCATAGGCGCAGGAAACACTGGAATTGTCGCTGCGCTTTACAGTCCTTTTGTGATTGTCATTTCAATTATCTACCTTGATGAAAAACTGTCGTTAATACAGCTGGTTGGCCTTTCTTTGGTAATGTTTGGAATTGTGTTAATCAGTCGAGATAAAAACCGTAATGTTCAGCACCAAAAATCGTTTTGGCTTGGCGTTTTGTTAGGAGCGACATCGGTATTTTTAACCGCATTAGGAGTTGTAATTGTTAAACCAATTCTCGAGCAACAGCCATTTTTTTGGAGTAGCAGCTTGCGCCTTTTTGCCGGTGTTTTAGGCATGTTGATATTTATTGGTTTAAAAGGCCAATGGAAAACAACGCTGGAACGATATCAACAAACAAGAAGCTGGAAGTCGATTATTATTGCAAGCATATTTGGCGCTTACTTAGCTATGGCTTTATGGCTGGCTGGTTACAAATACACCGAAGCATCGATTGCAGCCATTTTGAACGAGACGACTTCTTTTTTTATCGTTCTATTAGCTTGGTTCTTTTTAAAAGAACCCCTCTCAAAAAACAAAATTTCAGGTCTTGGATTTGCAATAGCTGGCGTTCTTATGGTGGTGCTCGACCACTAAAACAACTCTACGTCAGCGCTCTTTTTTAGTTGTTGATTGTTTGTTTCGCCGCCTTCAACTTCATCCGAGCAAATTTGACTGCTTTCAATCCGCTTCATAGCCAATGTTTGCCGTTCAATGGTTTTTTGAAGATTAACTAGAATTTGTTCAAAAGAAATAAAAATATGCTCTCCTGCATCCAACAGCTCTAAAGATTCTTCTACTGCCGAGTCAACATAAGCAATTACGCGCTCTTCTTGATCTTCTTCTAAGCCTAAACGCTGAATAAACACCTGAAGTTCATATACCATTTGGTGCAATCGTTTCGAAGCTTGATCTTGATTATTGCCTAGTGAACTGGTTAATGTCTTTAAAGTTGCTTGAATAATATCAAACGAATAAATTAAATCGGAATTCTGTTGCTGCACCTGTTCAAGCGCTTCAATTTCACCAAGGCGTGCATTTAAACACCCCATAATTGCGGGGAGTAAGTCTTTTATACGTCCATAAAAATCTTGATTATCCACTGGCATGTTTTTTATCAGAACCGAAATATGCGGATAATTTACTTGGCTACGCTGTTTAAAATCATAAAAGCGACCTTCGCCAGCCAACAGATCCAAAAGCTCTGATTCAATTGGCTTAACTTTTCCTAGAGAACTGAAATAGCTCTTTTGGCCATTAATACTTACGGCAATAGTGGTTTGTAAGTCATAAGAAGAAAAAAGCATTTGCACTTCATTGATTAAACCTTTGACAGTGTGTAACTCATAAGATCGCTCGATAAAATTCATCGCACGACCAAGTTCGCTGGAGTTACTCATTATGGCCATCATGGCCTTGCGCGTTTCACTCAGTTCTTTTTGGGTATCTTGCTGTTCTTTTCGGCGTTCAGATATAACATTAAGCTTTGAAAGGAGTTCTTCTGGGTCGAGCGGCTTTTTAATAAAATCGTCCGCTCCACAATCGAATGCTTTAATTCGAGTGCTTAAATCGGAATTACCAGAAACAATAATAACTGCAGTATCATTTAGCAAAGCACTTGTTTCGAGTTGCTTACACACTTTAAACCCATCAAAATCAGGCAGGGCTAAATCAAGCAAAACTAAATCAGGTTTATGTTTTTGCACAAAAGCACAGACCTTGGCTCCGCTGTCGAGGGTTGATACATAAAATTGATCTTCTAACATCCTTTTATGAGCCATCAGGATCATGGGCTCATCATCTACAACCAGTATTGATTTCATAAAATTCTATCTGCGAATTGATTTGCTCCCTGAATCAAATTTAGCGGAACAACCGTTAAAATCAATCAGTAAATAGTACGATATTGTAAATAATATCTTCTAAATTGAATAATGAGTAAATGTCTCAAGTGAAATAAGGACAATCTCTTACAAACTAAGTTCAACCTTTTGGCTGTTGCTTTAATTTCTCGTGTTTAATTTGCGCTCTTCTTTTTTTGAAAAATTGCGAGAGCATTGCCGAACACTCTTCATGTAAAACACCGGCTAAAACCTCTACTTTATGATTATGCTTAGGGTCCTCGAGCAAAGAGAAAACGCTGCCTGCCGCTCCAGTTTTGTAATCTGCTGCGGCAAACACAACGCGTTCGACTCTGGCATGAACTAAAGCCATCGCGCACATGGCACAAGGCTCTAAAGTGACATAAAGAGTGGTATTAATCAGTCGATAATTTTTAATCGACTCACCAGCATTTCTAAGAGCAATGATCTCGGCATGGGCAGAGGGATCATGTGTAGAAATGGTTTGATTAAATCCTGTTGCAATAACTTGATTATCCTTTACCAGTACCGCACCCACAGGCACTTCGCCATGTTCCTCAGCAAGCTTAGCCAATGCTATTGCTTGTCGCATAAACATTTGATCGGTTTCGAGTTGATTCATAAGGACAATATCAATTTAAA
>JBFHSP010000256.1:0-3942 GCA_041591085.1 Kangiellaceae bacterium
CTAATATTACCTTCTATTTAATAACCATGACCTTGGTTTATGATGGCAGGTTCAACTTGAGTACCGGGTCAGGTTCCTGACAATCTAAATCCGTTGGCTAAGTTACCATCATAGCAGTCGATTTGTTGTAGAATACAACCAGAAACAATCAATTGCATGATTTCAGGGTGCCAACCATTAAACCAATCAATAAAGAGAGATATTCAATAAAAATAAGAGTTTCGCACTTTTTATATGTAGTTATAAAAACTCAAAATAGACTGGTTTTATCACTCCAGAGAATATTAAATCTTCTCGTTTAGGTACTGAAATGATAAAAGGAATGACCATAACAGTAAACCCAAACGAGATATCTAATTTAATCATTTATTAATTCGATTACTTAGATGCTGTTGAAAATACAAGGTATGCAAATACCACCTCTATCAATCCACAGACTCCCGCAGCAATGACAGGAGGTATCGCTAAGAAAAAAAACAAGTTCGCAGCAGCAATTAAGGCACCACCAAGCACCCAAAAAATTGCCCGACCAAAAACTGTTGCAAACACCAGATAACGACATCCAATAGTGGCCATCATTGTGGGAAAGAACAGCTCTGGCTTTAAATAATAAAGTCCATAAGCCATTGCGCAACCCAGAATTAACCAAATGGTTGATGCTGCAATCAGCTGATTTAAAGCATTGGAATTACTGGTTTTTGCCGGCCTACCCATCGCTTTATTAAACAATATGCTTACTGGATGTATCAATGCGCCGCCAACCAGCAAAGTCCATACCCCTACGTGCATGGCAAATTTGTAAGAAACAAATGCTGCCATTATCCAAACCAGACCCGATACAAAAATTCCAGGCGCTCCATCGTAGTAGGCATAGCGCATCTCTTGCTGATGATCTGAAGTAGGCGTTAAAGTTAGTTTCATCAAATATCCTTTTAGACTGCTAGTTTATTATTTGTGCTAAAACTAGACGCCTTTTCAAAAAATGGTGAAGAATGATGAGACGAGGAAAATTTTGATTAACAGCGCAGTTGATATAAAGTAAAAGAGCCATTTAAATCGAAATTTAACAACCAATCATCGAGTGCAGTATTTTTGATAAGGGTTCTAGTTAACACCTACGTAAAAGAGGTGTTCATTACAACTTACTTTAGTCTGCACTTCAATATAAGATTCTAAAACATTTGCTCTAGTCGAAAACTGTGATTGAACCAACCTTTGTAACCCATTCAATACAATTTGTTTTTCAAAAAAAATGACGTGTTATTTAACATAAAAAATCGTATTTTTTAGAGTCATTCTGGTGTGTACCCTTGATTTTTGTTTAGAGTAATAAAAAAGGCAAAAGCACAGCGTACTTTTGCCTCTATTGCTTCCCGTTATTTAATAACCATGTCCTTGGTTGATTATAGCGGGTTCAACTTGAGTACCGGGTCTGGTTCCTGACAATCTACATCCGTTGGCTAAGTTACCATCGTGGCAATCGAGAGCCTGCTGAATACAACCAGACACAATCAACTGCATAATTTCAGGATGCCAGCCATTAAACCAATCACCATGAAGTGACAATCCGCCAGCATTAGTATCATTCACTTCATACATATCGGAAGCTAAGCGCCAACCTTTGGACGATTGTGTTTGCGGGTCGAACACTTCTGGTTTTACCCCAAAGGCGTAGTGATAGGTGGGACGAGCAATGGCCACCGGATGAGAACTTGGACACACCATCGCATTGGTATTTTCATCTCGCACCGGGTAAGCCATATGACTTTTGTGATCGCTAGAATCTAAATCCACCCCATTCCAGCAACTTGGAAAAAATATATCCATTCGCAAACGATCGGGCGCGACACACTCTGGAATATCTGCACTAAATTGTGGATTAGTTGCATCATCTGACTCCCAGCTTTGACAATGCCAGCGCACAATGGAAGTATCTTGGGTAGAGCCGGGCATCGTTGAGCCAGTACCTGCAATCATTCTTAAACCCGCTGGTACTGATTGTATTGCATTTAAATCATCAATGCCGGCAGAATAATAAAATATTTCATGAGCAACATCGTCATTACCGACAACTGCAGGCACCACTTGCCAAGCTGGTTCACCTTGCTCATCAAGCTCGCGATTACCTGTAATAGGATCATAAAGAGGCGCTAAAAGCGCAGGAACCCAATAAGATGAGCGATTTAATACATTACCCTGACAGCTCGACTCACCGGTGGTGTAAAGCGACTCTAAAGTAGTTGTGTGATCCACTAACGTATTGCCATAAAAACGATGCAAATGAGCGGCATTTTCTTGATTAGGAAAAACAATTGGATCGTTATAACTGCTATGAGCAAAGTCACAGTTAATGCGCAAAATACCACGCCAACTATTCGGTGCAACTGCATCGGGTACTACATTGGTGGCAATTAAATCGTCGTTATTGGCATCGAACAAGCTGGCAACATGCCAACTATAAGTAGCAATTTCGCCAACTTCATTGTTAGCTAAAGCTTGCACTTCAAACGTGTGGCTCCCTTGCCCAATATCCACTAAAAAAAGACCCGATTCACAAGGCGCAAACTCGTCACTGTTTAATCGACATTGATAGCTAGTTGCATCAACTGCGGAAAACTCAAACTTAGCGTGTTGCTCAGTAGTGTCATCAGCAGGAAAAGCATTAAAAGAAACAGTAAGATTTAAACTGCTAGAGTCATCAACCGGCGTTTCTTCAGGATCGGAACTTGAGCTAGAACAAGCCGACAAAATAAAAGACAAACTTAATATAGTTAACCAAACTGTGTACTTCATAAACTACTCCTACAACCTTAACCGAACATCTTTGAACTTATTCAGGATCAGATTGTAGCGATGAGATTGTAAAGTGTACGTCAGGTTAAGGTAAAGTTTTGTAAAAGTTATTTTTGGGAATTCATATCATCTTAAAAGTTCGATTATACATTAAGTTTGATGTATCTTCGTAGGTTGGCGCTGAGCTTGCGAAGCCCAACGTTTTTTGTTCTAGAATATATGTCATTTGATCTTGAAGTTTTAATCATGTTGGGCTTCATAAAAAAATTCAGCCCAACCTACCGAGCTAGAAAAGCAATCACAACGAATTACCTTGTAATTGCTTTTAAATCAACTAGCTGCCTATTTCTGGTTGGCAGCAATAAATCCACAGCCATGATCGGCAGTAAAAATATATAATTTCGTGGCATCGCCTTTAGCCTCGAAAGACATATCAACTTTCATGACTTTATCGTCTACTATGCACTCGACATCCCCAGAATAAGAACCCTCTGGAATATGAACCCAAGTGCCACGATGATTGTTTAACAACTCAAATCCAGCAATATTGACAGACTTCACATAGGATTTTGCCAACGGTTCATGTTCGGGCAGAAAAAATTGTTCTGAAAATAAATGCGCTGAAAATAAGCTCAAAGCCACCAATAAGATATTTTTATTCGAGATCAATTGAAGTTTTCCTTATTTAATTCATAAAGCCTTGATAGATCGTGCCATAAATTAAACCCGATTGACAACTCTATCTATCATGAGGGTTAGCGTTTTACTAAATTCATTTTTAACCCTTCATGCGATGCATTAAAACCTAAACTTTCATAAAGTCTCACAGCATTGGGCCGATTTTTATTTGATGTTAATTGAATAATGCTGCACTGTCTTTGTTTTGCATGCTCTATTGACCAATTAAAAAAACGAGTTCCTTAACCCTGACCGCGATATTTTTTTATGTATTCTGACACCTTCAATCAAACAGCGCCAAGGGCCGATATGAGTTAAGTATGGAATAAAGGTTAATTGCAACATGCCTACGATACAGTTTTCTGATTCCACCACCATGAGCGCATTATTAGGGTCGGATTTAATCGCGCTAAATGCTGAAAAATAGGCTTCATTTAATGGTAACGAAGCATCTTCTCTTTTGGCACCTAA
>JBFHSP010000257.1:0-3941 GCA_041591085.1 Kangiellaceae bacterium
CAGCACCACCAAATCCCATTGTTTGGCAATATGTTGTAAACGGTTTTCAATGGTTTTCCAGCCTTTTTGTGGCGTTTCTGCATCACACTTTAATGACACCAATGTTGCGGCTTTAGCGTGATTAATTCGAAAACTTCGGTTAAGTAAACATTCATTACTATTTGCTTCGTTTACGCTTATCCAACGTTCATCTGATGGTACTATGCTCACCTTTTCCCACGCCAAATTTTGCAGGCTTAATTTTTCAAACAGTGGTGCGGGCGTGCTTCCACCCGGCACTACGATATGAGCTTGTCCGTTTTGCTTGATTGCATGGCTAATGGCTTCACCACATTGCTCAGCCAGCTCAGAAAACAAGGCCTCGCGGCTATTAAATACCAATGGCTTGTGCATAGCTACACCTCATGTTTTTCAAGTTCAAACCAACTATGCTCGGCATTTTCAAATATCTTTTTAGCGGCATTCGGTCCAGTGGAACCAGCTTTGTAAAACTCGGGTGTATCTGAGTCTGATTGCCATTGTTTAATAATAGGATCAACCCAGCTCCAAGCCGCTTTGGCTTCATCTCTATGAATAAACAAGGTTGAATTACCTTCAACGGCATCCAAAATTAATCGTTGATAGGCGCTCGGTTTGACACTGGAGGTCGAGTGCTTGTAATCCAAGTGTAAAGCAATTGGCATTATTTCAGACTCATTCGCCCCTAAGTCTTTGGTCATTAAATACAGCAATATTTTTTCTTCCGGTTGCAGTTGAATGACCATCCGATTAGGTTGTAATTTAAATTGATTTTCTTCATAAATATTGTGAGTCACTTGTTTAAACTGGATCACAATTTCTGCGTTGCGTTTATTCAGTCTTTTTCCGGTACGTAAATAAAACGGCACACCAGCCCAACGCCAATTGGCGATATTGGCTTTTATTGCCACATAGGTTTCGGTATTGCTTGAAATATTTTCCAACTCATCCAAGTACCCAGGTACTTTTACATCATCAATTTGGCCGCTGACATATTGACCACGTACACAGGTGTTTTTTAACTCACTTGCTTTAATCGGCTTTAATGATTTAAGTACTTTAATTTTTTCATTTCTGACTTCTTCAGCACTGAGTCGGCTGGGTGGCTCCATGGCAACCAAACACAACAGTTGCAATAAATGGTTTTGTACCATGTCACGCATGGCACCAGTTGAATCATAAAATTCACCACGCCCCTCTAAACCGACCGTTTCAGTGATGGTTATTTGTACATGATCAATCGATTTAGAATCCCATAAACTCTCAAATAGAAAATTACTAAAGCGTAACGCCAACAAGTTTTGCACCGCCTCTTTACCTAAGTAATGATCGATCCGATAAATTTGTTCTTCAGTAAAATATTCAGAAATAGATTGATTGATGGCTTCTGCAGAATCAAAGTCGTAACCTAAAGGCTTTTCTACGATCAGTCGCGATGATGCATTTCTTAATTCGTATTTGGCTAACTTTTCACAACAGCTCGCATAAAGTGACGGCATAATGGCTAAATAAAATATTCTTAAATCGTGCTTGGCTTTATCCAGTTCTTGCTTGAGATCGGTCCAACCTTGGTGATCACTTGCAATATCGATTAAAACTGGGCGCAGTATTTTTTCAAATGCTTGCCACTGCGCATCGGTTAACTCACTTTTTTCAAGATATTTTTCTAAGCTGGTTTTTATCGTTTGATTCAGCGTTTCATAGTCTTGTTTTTTTCGACAACAAACAAATATTCTCGATGCTGGATCAATGCTTTTTTGCGCAAACGCGCGATACATCGCAGGCAATAATTTACGCATGGATAAATCGCCGGTTCCACCAAATAGTATTAAGTCAAATTTTTTCATAGATTGTCTCTTTGATCCTTATTTGGTTTTTTCTAAGGCAGAATAAAGAATACTTGCGCCCTGCTCGGCACAAGTCACCTGTTTACGAGCGTGCGCAAACAGTTCACGTCCCATTCCGGTTTCATGTTCTGTTGAATCATTTTTATAGGCGGTTCTTGCTGCTAATGCATCGGGGTCAACATGCAACAGTAATTCACCCGTGGTTGCGTTTAGCGTAATCACATCACCGTTGCAAATTTGTCCAATGACACCACCTTCAATTGCTTCTGGAATAACATGAATTGCTGCGGGAATTCTTCCGGACGCGCCCGACATACGACCATCGGTCACTAAGGCTACTTTGAACCCTTGCTTTTGTAAGACCCCCAAAATAGGCGTTAACTTATGCAGCTCGGGCATACCGTTGGCTTTTGGACCTTGATTTCGGATCACCGCGATAAAGTCCTTGTTTAACAAGCCTTGATGAAAGCTTTGTTCAAATTGAGCCTGACTTTCAAATACGTGTGCCGGCGCTTCTACCAGCCAATTCTCTGGCGCGACCGCAGATACTTTGATCATAGCGCGGCCAATATTACCGGTTAATAATTTCAAACCGCCTTCTTTGGCAAAGGGCTCAGCCGCTGGACGTAACACCGCCAAATTAGAAGAAACAGCCGCCATGTTTTGCCACTTCAACAGGTATTCAGTGTGTCCATGGGTGCCGCTTTGGTTAAAGATTTGCGCTTTCGGATTACTGACTAATGTGGGGGTTAAAAAGTAGGCCTCTAATCCCTTGCCCATAAGGGTATTCACATCTTGGTTTAAAAATCCATTTTCACTGAGTTCGCGCATAAAAAATGCCATGCCACCGGCTTGTTGAAAATGATTAATGTCCAATTCACCATTAGGGTAAATTCGACAAATCAGCGGCACGAGGCTCGACAAGTCTGCGATATCTTGCCAATCAATAATAATGCCTGCGGCGCGCGCAATCGCCACCAAATGGATGGTGTGATTAGTTGAGCCACCGCTAGCCAATAGCCCAACAATGCCATTCACTATCGCTTTCTCATCTAAAATATTGGCTAATGTAAAATTACTTTCTCGTGTTTCAATATTATCGATTAAACGCTCAACCGTGGCTTGGGTTAACAGATTACGTAACGGGTCCATTGGTTGAACAAAAGAGCTTCCGGGTAAATGCAGCCCCATGATTTCCATCAGTAGTTGATTGCTATTAGCAGTACCATAAAAAGTGCAGGTACCTGGGCTATGATATGCCGCACTTTCTGCAGCTAACAGTTCAGATTTACCAATTTTTCGTTGAGCATAGTCCTCTCTGACTTTAGCTTTTTCGGCATTACTAATGCCAGAAGGCATTGGGCCAGCAGGAACAAATGCCGTGGGTAAATGGCCGAAACTTAAAGCACCGATCAACATACCGGGCACAATTTTATCGCAAACGCCCAAACACAATGAACCTTCAAACATATTGTGAGAGAGCGAAATGGCGGTAGCCATGGCAATTGCATCTCGGCTAAACAGCGATAATTCCATGCCAGGTTGACCTTGAGTCACGCCATCACACATAGCCGGAACGCCACCGGCCACTTGGGCGGTTGCGCCTTTTTGTAAAGCAAACTGTTTGATCAACTGAGGATACACACCATAAGGTTGATGCGCGGAAAGCATATCGTTATAAGCGCTGATGATGGCTAAATTGGCGCTGTTAGCACCGGCTAATTGTTGTTTTTCGTGTTGATCACACGCGGCCATCGCATGGGCTAAATTGCCACAACTTAAACTCACTCGCGCTTTGCCTGACTGAAAAGCTTTTTCACAACGTTGTAAATAAGCTTGGCGGTAGGGTTGACTTCGCTCGATAATGCGCCCAGTTATCGCCTTAATTTGTGGCAATGTTTCAAAACTTTTGCTGACCATTTGAACCCTCTTATTTAGCAAGAAACACGCTTGCCTCTTGCCATTTCATTCGTTAGCTCTTTGATTATTTTCTCGCGAACTAACACAGTTAACTTTTGCCTTGCCAAAATTGACACCGGTGTCAACCTGGCTTTTAAAAAACAGCTTGATTAAACG
>JBFHSP010000258.1:0-3898 GCA_041591085.1 Kangiellaceae bacterium
GCTTTATTAACCGCTATTTTAGCTTTCGAAAACTTTGACTCCCATTCTTGCTGAGTGGATTTACCATTATGGAAATCCCAAAACGGCTGGAAGACAAATTTGTTATCTAGCAATAAGCGAATGCTGGTGGAAAACTCAGTCCAAATAAGATTGTAAAAAGAGTGTTCTTTATCGAGCTCGAGCAATTTTTCTATAAATTTTGAAAATGTTTTTGACTCAGTATGATTTAAAAACTCGGTATCTTGGGCATAGGCTGCATTAAACGCTATCCATAAAAAAATAAATTGCGCATCTTGATCATCTTTACATTGCTCAGATCGATCAAACCAACTAAGTGCTCGATGAACTCGTAATCCCAGGCTATCTGGAAAGGTACTTCGTATTTGGCGTTGTTTTGCTTTTAAATCCTTGTAAAGAGTCATTTTGAAACCTTTATTCCTATTAAACTAATCAATGTAGATAAAACCAGTGACAAGAGCAAACTCTACTTAATTGATATCGCTAAATACATGGCATTTATGTCTAATTTAGCGGATTACAAGTCACCTGTTTCCCAAGTTCTCCCGTATTCCACATGAGCACTTGTTCACTGTGTCCACCTTTTTCCACCATGGGAGTCAAATCGATACTTCCTAACTTAATCGAATGAATTCTAATAGTGGTTTGCAGCATATTGTCCGAGTCGTATAACCAATCATACTCTTCTATTTTGACCGCAGTGTCTGGCTCAATTTCTTCATATCGATAAACATTATTGGGAGAGATTGCAACAACCTCTTCACCTGCAGATTGAAATCCACCGCTGCAAGCTTCAACCCAAATTAAGGTTTCATCCGAGGCATTCACAAAATACAGCTCAGAGTTGTCACGTGCTAACCAAAACAAAGGTTTTCTTAGTTCAGGATTTCTAGGTGGAATTGGAGCTCCAAATCTAACATTTCTTTGTTCCGGTGGTATCCATTTGAACTGATCTTTTAATACATTATGCTTATTCATTTTGGCTCCTAAAGTTTTCAAGGAATTAAGGCTTCGATTAACTCAAGTTCTGAACTAAATAGCTCTACCATTTTCTTAGTAAACTCAAGCTGCATCGATTTAACTTCTTGCTCCCAAGGTCGCTCCAAATATTCTAGGTTAATTGGATATGATTTTCCTTCCCACAAATAACCATCATTTTCAACTTGAAGTCTACCCTCTTGCATTTGTTTGACGTGCAATAATTCATGACAAATGGTCATCATTTGTTGGGCAACGGAGCAGCTTTTCCGAATAATGATCAAATACCCACCATCATTGAGTTTCTGACAAAAACCATGTAAACGTGTTTTGTTAGTCGCTTGTTGGTTAAGAACATCCTCTTCGGAATCAAGTTCGTAAAAATTAATGACATACTCAATTTTTGGGTCCAGATTAAGCTCACTCGCAACAAGCTCAATAAAATGACGTTGATTCCGCATCTGGTCATTATAACCACCAACAAACCTTAAATTAAATGGTGCATATTCTTTGACTTCAAACACATTAGGACAATCTATATCATTGGTTTGACTTGAATTTTCGATGATATTAAAACGCACGCTACATGCGCTGATTTCAGCTACCGTTAAAACCTGCAAGTCAAATCCACTGGTTGTTTTACAAAGTCGAATATCATCGATATGTGCGCAAGGATACCGCAATTGAGTAACCCACTTTTCTAAAACATAAGAAACTATTTTTTTACCGGGTACAGTCATCTTTGCAAAAAGATTAACCACAACTAAATTACCTAAACTATTTTCCTGAATAGTCACTTCTGTTTTCTTTATATCAATCAAATCGGGATCATCGATTACATTAGGTATTTCGTGGAAAAACCCAAGAGCAGTATCATAAAAGCAATATCCTTTTGGCGCGTTAAACTCTTTTTTAAGCGTTTCAGCAAATTCATTTTCAATAGTACTCAACATCACAAACTCCTAACCGGTAAAGGCATCAATTGTTTAACAGTTTTTTAATATGACTCACGTTTTCGCCAAAACTCTTAAGCCACCAATCAAGCTGTAAACTGTCAACAACCGTTGCTTGAATTTCATAATCTTCTCGATGCTCTACAACTTTTTGATCTTTTGACAATGGTGTTTCCAATAAGTGGAAACCGGCCGATTTACTTACTCTAAAACTCAATTTTATTTTCTTACCTTCGCCAAAACCGAATTGAGCGTCGTCGTTAAACTGGTCAAAACTAAAGTCTTCTGGGTAGTCAAAGGTTAAAGTCATAGCTTTTGCGTCGATGATTCGATGGAGTGCTAAGCTTCGCTCATTGCTATGCCCCTCAAAACGGCACACTAAATACAGTCGAACACCTTGTTGCGCTAATCCAAGCGGCAACACTTGATACGAATTTTCTTTACCACTTTGATTTTTATAGGTGACTTTTAGTTTTTTGTTATAGAACAATGCCCGACTAACTTCTTCAAAAACACAGTCATCAATTTTTGCAGGTAACAAAGGTTGAGTTTGACTCACCACTTTCACTTTTTTTAACCATTGTCCCTCTAAAGATTGACTTTCTAATAGCTTTTCAGATGCTTGCGAAAAGAAGGGGGTTAAACTTTTAAAAAGGTTATCTGGTAACAATGGACGTAAATATTCTTCCGCAAGCTTAAGTAAAAGAGACTCTTTTTCTGTTAATGAGGGCACTGAAAACCCTTTCGAATTTTTCACCCATGAATACCGATAAGGCTTTGCTGAATCATCGCACTCAATACTAAAATGCGAGCATAATAGCTGAAGGTACCTTTCAATCGAACGCTTGCTTCTGTATATGTCATTATCTTCAAGCTGAGCTTGTAACATGAGAGCGGTGACCGAACCCGACTTTGGAATTCTTTCTAGAATTTCAATAAGTAGCATGGCTGTTTCTAATTGCGACATACTTAACCCTTTCTAACTTAAATTAAGAGTGAAACCCGTTGACTGTTTGATTTGATTTTCGAATCGTGACTTTTCCGTAAATATTGGGCTTAAAAATCAGGTTTATCAATTGGTGATTTAAATCGAAACGCAATGCGATATTGGCATTGAGCACCCAACGATACCCTATAATCCTTCCGAAAATGGGCAGTTCTCCCTGACTCAGGTTTTTATACTGGTCAAATAATTCCATAACTCGACGATACTGTATTTCAGTACCTTGATGATTTTTACAAACATGAACCAACGGAATAATACAAAGCTTTCGAAATAACAAGGCGGCAAAAGTTGGTTGCTTTACCGGTCCGCTGGTTTCAATCCAAATATGTTGACCGAGTGCATTATAAAATTGTGCTCGATCTTCTTGTTTTTTTTGTTTCAAGGTAAGAGTAATCGCTCTTTTGATCTGCTCGATAGGTATTGAAAGCGCTGTCGAAAGCATAGATGCATGACTTTCTTTTACTTTTCCCGCTAAAAACATATCGGCAGAGGCAAAGGATTTGGCGAGGTTAATATGCGGTAGTTTTTCCGCAAGCAGTTTTCTAGCACTTGATTTAGTGCTTACGTTCAACGCAGTGAGGATAAGTTGCTGTATTTCATACATAGCTCGATCTCCATTTCATCGGCCTGTAGAAAGTACGCCGATGGTTTAGCTGATTTTTTAGACCGTCCGCAAGTCATCTTAAATCGACGGTTTAGTGATAACGCAGTTCGCCATCACTCTACGCATAGTATAATCCATATTGCGACAAATGGTGTCGCACGCTACGCATTTTTTGTTTTAATCGAGAATACACTTAATCACGCTACACCATTTTAAATGAGACTCAAAAACAGAAGGATAAATGCGAAAAAAAAACCGACATTAAGTCGGCTTTTCTAATGTGGTACCAGAGGCCGGACTCGAACCGGCACACTATCACTAGCGGCGGATTTTGAATCC